>JAHRHE010000063.1 GCA_020027965.1 Nitrospirota bacterium
AGAAAGAAGTTTCCCGCGACAAACAGGGAGGACACCAGAATCAGGCCGTTCCCGATCAACTCGAAGACAAGGACGCGCGCATTCAGCGGATGGTAGGCGTGGCTCCCCGGCATCGTCAGCGCAGACCATGCCTCGACCGTGAAGGCCGGCAGAAGGTCCTCGACCATCGTCGCCACCTTCCACAGTGGAAAGATCACCAGCCCGAGCGCTATGAGCAGCAACCAGCCTCTGATGTTCCGGTGGTCCGGCTCGGCTTCGCCTCTTGATGATCTGTTCTCCATGAGCATCATGATAACGCCCTCGCCTCGTCGCTTCCAGGAGCGGGCTTCTGGTGCCGGTCCAAACCTGAGACGACGTGCGATCCATCCTCTTGACATTGCCCTAAACCGGGGAGTAGGTTCAACCGCTTAAGGATTCTGCTTCCAACATTTCGGCGCATGACCAGGAGAAGCCGGCGCGGTGCGCTCCCTCGGCATGCTCGGTGAGGCCTTGAGGCCGGAATGGAGGTTCGGTTCGATGGAGCCTGTGCACAGAGAAGTGTCATCGACCCTGCGGCCGTTGCTGCCGCTGGATGCCGGCGGGCGGAAATGAACGGAAAGGAGTGGATCGTATGAACTTGGAGTGGTCTCTGCGTTCGAGCATCATCCTCATGGCTGCCTTGGGCTGCCTGCTGTTCGTAAGCCCCCCACGCAGCTCGAGTGAGGAACCCAACCTGGCGCTCGGCCAATTGCCGAATCCCCCGATCCCATCGCATAACCTTCAATTCGACTCCAAGGTGCAGCTCGGGAAGCTGCTCTTCTTCGATCCGCGTCTCTCGAAGGACAGCAGCGTCAGTTGCGCGAGCTGCCATGTCCCGGCCGCCGGCTTTTCAGACCCGCGCCAGTTTTCCCTCGGCGTCGGCGGGAAGCAGGGCGGCCGGAATGCCCCTTCGGCCCTGAATGCCGCCTATAACCACCTGCAATTCTGGGACGGCCGCGCGGGCTCGTTGGAGGAGCAGGCCCTGGGACCGATCCAGAACCCCATCGAGATGGCCGAGACCCTCCACGGAGTCGTGAAGAAGCTCAGCAAGGACAAGGGCTATCAGGTGCTCTTTAAGGCGGTCTTCGGCACGGAGGTCGCCCCGGATGGCATTGCGAAAGCGATCGCCGCCTTCGAGCGCACCTTGATCTCCACGAATTCGCCCTTCGATCGCTTTATCGTCGGCGACAAGAGCGCGCTCTCCGAGAGCGCGCAGCGCGGGCTGGAGTTGTTTCAGGGGAAGGCCCGTTGCGTGCTCTGTCACAACGGTCCGAACTTCACTGATAACAAGTTTCATAACATCGGCGTCCCGCAGGTCGGTCCGAACAAGGAGGACCTCGGCCGGTACGTCGTCACCAAGCGAGACGCGGATCGGGCCGCGTTCAAGACCCCTTCGTTGCGTAGCATTGCCCTGACTTCCCCGTACATGCACACGGGCGGACTCAAGTCGCTCGAGGAGGTCATCGAGTTTTATAACAAGGGCGGTGAAGCGGTGACCGGCAAGGACCCGTT
Source organism: Nitrospirota bacterium (assembly GCA_020027965.1). Classification (GTDB taxonomy): domain Bacteria; phylum Nitrospirota; class Nitrospiria; order Nitrospirales; family Nitrospiraceae; genus JAHRHE01. Next base: position 1,531 of record JAHRHE010000063.1, read on the forward strand.
CATGAGCGCGCTGAACCTGACGGATCAGGAAAAGACGGACCTGGTCGAGTTCATGAAGCATCTGACGGGAGACTTGACGACGATGGCACCGCCGAAGCGTCCCTGAGTGAGGATACTCGGACGGACGGGCAAGCAGGCTGGTACGCGCAGTGCACTCTGCATGGAGGAGGTAGAGGGATGAACAAGGCGCTGAAGCCTTGCGTGGCGGAAGCCATTGGTACCTTCGCTCTGTGTTTCATCGGGGCCGGATCCATCTGCATCAATGCGGGTCTGGTCGGAATCGCCCTCGCCCACGGATCGGTGCTGGCGGTGATGATTTCGGCCATGGGGCATATCTCGGGGGGCCATTTCAACCCCGCCGTGACGGTAGGGGCCCTAGTGGGCAAAAAGATTAAAGGTCCCATGGCCGGCGCCTATGTCGCGGCTCAGCTCGCCGGAGCTGTGGTAGCCGGCTTGCTCCTGCGGGTGATTTTTGCGCCGGCGGTCTGGGAGCCGGTCCATCTGGGGACACCCGGCTTGGGATCGGGCATTACGCCTGGAATCGGCATTCTGGTAGAGGTCGTCCTGACGTTCTTCCTTGTGTTGGTCGTCTATGGCACCGCGATCGATGACCGCGGGACCTGGAAAGCCGTCGGGGGATTCGGGATCGGCTTCACCGTCCTCTGCGACATTCTCATGGGAGGGCCGTTGACCGGGGCGTCTATGAACCCGGCGCGGACCTTCGGCCCGGCGTTGGTGGCCGGCTACTGGGACAACCACATCGTCTATTGGATCGGGCCACTCTTGGGCGGTGGACTAGCGGGGCTCGTGTATGGCCGCTTCCTGATGAAGTCGTAGGGTCGGACGACTTACGCTTCAAGAGCTCGCCGGCGGCGTGCCGCTCTCCAAGATGAGGAGGCGGCCGCCGCCGGCCGAGCCCTTTTCTCCGCTCGTCCCGCGACTCCTATCCCCCTCCTGGCTCCTCCCGATCCCGACCACTCGAGGCGACCCCCGGCGTCAACAGGATGCAGAAGGGAGCCTTGTATGAGTATAATAAGCGCTCACCCGAGGACGGAAGCTGAAGGGTTCTTCCTATGCCGGCGAAGACGATGTTCGACAAGATCTGGGACGCCCACGTCGTGCGCGAGGAGTCGGACGGAACCACCCTCCTTTATGTGGATCGGCATCTGGTCCACGAGGTGACGTCCCCACAGGCCTTCGAAGGGCTGAAACTGTCCGGGCGGCGCCCCCGGCGACCCGGCGCCACGCTGGCCGTGCCTGATCACAACGTACCGACCACTGACCGGCGTCTGGGCATTGCCGATCCGATCAGCGCAAAGCAGATCAAGACGCTGGAGGAGAACTGTCTGGAGTTCGGCATCACGCTCTTCGGTATGAACGACCTCCGTCAGGGCATCGTTCACGTGATCGGGCCCGAGCAGGGGTTCACCTTGCCTGGCATGACCATCGTCTGCGGCGATTCTCACACCTCGACCCATGGTGCCTTCGGCGCCCTGGCGTTTGGCATCGGGACCAGCGAGGTGGAGCATGTGCTGGCCACTCAGTGTCTGCTGCAAAAGCGCCCCCGGACGATGGAGATCCGGGTGGAGGGGACGCTCTCCAGGCACTGCTCGGCCAAGGATATCATCCTGGCGATCATCGGCAAGATCGGGACAGCCGGCGGAACGGGTCATGTTATTGAGTACACCGGCTCTGCGATCCGGGCCCTCTCCATGGAAGGACGCATGACGCTCTGCAACATGTCCATCGAGGGGGGCGCCCGCGCGGGCATGATCGCCCCGGATTCCCAAACCTCCCTGTATATTCAGGGCCGGCCGATGGCTCCGCAAGGGCAGCTCTTCGAGCGCGCGGTGAAAGCCTGGCGGCAGTTGCCCACCGACCCAGGCGCGAAGTTTGATCGGACGGTGGAGCTTCGCGCGGATCAAATCGCCCCACAAGTTACCTGGGGCACCAGCCCAGGGATGGTGACCGGGGTGAACGGCAGCGTGCCGGATCCACGCGAGATGACCGATGACAAGCAGCGGCGGGCGACCGAGCAAGCGCTCGCCTACATGGGGCTCATGCCCGGCACGCCCATCACCCAAATCACAATCGACAAGGTGTTTATCGGCTCGTGCACCAACTCGCGCATCGAAGACCTGCGCCTGGCGGCCTCGTACCTGAAAGGGAAGAAGGTGGCCACGGGCGTGCACGCGATGGTCGTCCCGGGATCGGGGCTGGTCAAACGGCAGGCCGAGGAAGAAGGGCTGGATCGAATCTTCCGTGAAGCGGGCTTCGAGTGGCGTGAGGCTGGATGCAGCATGTGCCTGGCCATGAACGCCGACGTCCTGCAGCCCGGAGAACGCTGTGCATCCACCAGCAACCGAAACTTCGAGGGCCGCCAGGGTAAGGGCGGCCGCACCCACCTCGTGTCCCCCCCAATGGCCGTCGCGGCGGCGGTGGAGGGGCATTTCGTGGACATACGAAATTGGCAATAGGCTAGAGGCTATAGGCAATGGCGGGATGAAGTCTTGCCTATCGCCCCTAGCCTAGCGCCTCTCGCCTGAAGCGGAGCGTATATGGAGCCGTTTACCACACTCACCGGACTGGTCGCTCCGCTGGACCGTGTCAACGTGGATACCGATCAGATCGTCCCGAAGCAGTTCCTCAAGACGATTCACCGGAGCGGGCTGAAGGAGGGACTGTTCTACGACTGGCGCCGGAAGCCGGACGGGTCGCCGGAGCCCGAGATTTTTCTCAACCAGTCTCGCTACCAGGCGGCCACGATTCTGCTGACCCGCGACAACTTCGGCTGCGGGTCGTCGCGGGAGCATGCACCCTGGGCTCTTCTCGATCATGGCTTCCGCTGTCTCATCGCGCCAAGCTTTGCGGACATTTTCTATAACAACTGTTTCCTGAACGGGATTCTGCCGGTGGTGCTGAAGGCAGAGGAGGTCCAGGCGCTCTTCCAGGCGGTCTCCACGCAGGAAGGCTACCAGCTCACCGTGGATCTCGCGGCCCAGACGGTCACCACCCCCGAGGGGATACGCTATCGCTTTGACGTGGACCCGTTCCGCAAGGACTGCCTCCTGAAAGGGCTGGACTCCATCCGGCTCAGCCTACAGCACGAAGCCGCCATCTCCGCGTATGAGGCCAGGCGCACCGCGGAAGCCCCGTGGCTGTTTCCGGAGGCGTAAGCGATCCAGCCGTCGCTCCCTCCCGACGAATCGTTCGACATCCGACGCCGCTCCCGGTGTCCAGTCTCACGTCGCTCACAGCCGAAGCTTATTTCACCCTCTCCCTCACTGTCATCGTTGCAGGCCTGTAGGCTGAGAGAAACCGCCGCAGGATCGCCTGCTCAACCCGCGACGTGCGATGCGACGGGGAGGGCACGCGCAAGAGGAGGTTGATGTGTCCCGGCTCCGGGAGCCGAAGGGTGACCCTCGGCTCCACCGAGGGAGTGTCCAGCCAGTTTTTCTCTTCCAACTGCTTCATGTGCCGCTGGGCCTCCGCCATGAAGGGCGCACATTCGGCTCTGGCGGCCTCCAGCAACACCCGTTCGGCTGTCTGCCAGTCCTCCTCGGTCGTGAGCGGAATCGTGATCACGTGGACGATGTATTCCTTCATGTACGTCTCGTTGATGAGGGGGTGACTGAGCAGCAAGCTGTTGGGAAACACCGCCGCGCGTCCGGTGTATTGATTGGACATCGCGCCGGGGCCGATCTCCAGGACGGTGGTCGCTAGCAAGGTTTGATCGAGCACATTGCCTCGCAGGCCGGCGATCTCGATCCGATCACCCAGCGAATAGGCGTTCGCTCCAATGCGAAGCACGGAGCCACTGATACAGAGGATCAACTCCTTGGTGGCCAGCACCAGGGCGACCGCGATCGCCAGGAGGGAGACGGCAAAGGCGCTGAGCTCATGCCCCCAGATGAAGATCAGCCCGAAAATGAAGATCCACACCATCGTATTGCGGATGGTCAAGACCCAGCGTCGGCGGGCCTCCACGGTCAGGCCTTGGCTCTTGAACACCGCGCGCACGAGAATGGTGCGCAGGATCAGGAGCACTGCCACGAGGATGAGCGAGTGCAGTCCATCCAGAACGAGCGAGCTGAGTGAATCGGGAAACCAGTTCGTCATCGGCACCTCTTATTCTACCTGAGTCTTGTGAGTGGCAGGCTATCATTTTCTACCACGAAGGGACTCAATTGACCACATTGCCTCACGTTCTGGACAGAATCTCCCACGTGGCGTCGGACCCCGTCGCGATGGGCGGCGGCGCATGCATCGCTCGTTCTTCGTGCAGTGGGATGAAGGCTCAGCGGGACTTTGCCAGGCTCGACAGAAACGCCTGATACCGGGGATTCTGGTTGATGCCGCCGCCTCGATGAGTCAGCACGATACGCCCCTGCGCATCTACGGCCACGAACGCGGGGGTCGCGTTGACGCCGAAGGTCGTGGCGACCCGATTCCTCTCATCATAAGCGGTCGGAAAGGGGAACGTGTCGGGGTGCGCGTTGACGTACTCGTCGACGTTCTGGCGCGAGTCGGCGAACCCGATCGTCAGAACTCGGAGCTGGGGCGGCTTGCGTGTCTGATAGAAGTCTCTGAGGATCGGCAGCTCGCGCTGGCATACGGAACACCAGGGGGCCCAGAACATCAAGAGCGCCGGCTGCCCCTTGAGCGTCTCCTGCGTGTAGACCTCGCCGGCGACCGTCACGACTCGGAACTCGCGCAGCGGCAGGACGGGCGCAGCCCCTGGCGCCATGACCGGTCCGCCTGCACCCGTGAGACTGACCGTGGCGACGGTCAGATTCACCAACAGAAGCCCCGCGCAAATCAGGTGACCGAGGCGATCACGATGCCGCCACATATGATCCCCGCCGCGATCTCCGCTCCTTGGGTAGGCTTGTTTTCATCGCGGCGGGGCAGCGACCGCCCGGTGCAGGTCAGGGACGGCGGCCCCACTCGCCCGACGGCTGCGGACCGCGATCCGTACCGATCCCTTGTGCATGGAGATACTCCAGCAGGCGCTTGTCCTCGCGCGCCGAGCGAAGAAATTTGAACCCGATCCCCCTGGGACCGACCGAACGGACCAGAGCCGCCGTCTCAATGGGCGGTCCATCCTCCTCGATGAAAATCTGCAGGTAGAAGATATCGTCCACTCGCACCTTCGCGTTGCTTTCAATGACGCAGCCGCCCAAGGACAGATCCCGGACAATTCCCTCTTCGCGGATCTTGCCTCCAGAGAACGAGAGTGACAGCCGGACCGGTATGCGATGGTGTTCACGCCGGTCCACGAGATCCTTCGCATATCGACGGCCGCCTCGAAAGGCCAGGAAGCGACAACCGCAGAACTGGCATCGAAAGGGGGACACCCACAGCAGGCTCGCCAGGCGCTCAAAGGTCGAAAGACAGTGGGTCCTGAGCACGGTCTCTTTCCTGCATTGAGGACACGAAAGCGGGAGCGCCACGTCTCAGCCTCTACGGATGATCTTTCAGCCACGTGTCAGGCCTCAGCGTGTGGCCTGGCTGCCGGCGGTGTCATCTTCGCGTACCACAGTGGCTGATTGGGGTCAATACCTGATCAGCGTATCTTCATAGTCGACCGGATCCGATTCCACCGGCCCATGCGTCATCAGTCTGCATGCCCCTCCCTTCAGTATCGGTCGGGCCCGCAATCTCCTTGAGGCCACGCATCTGCTATAATCCCCCTCGCTGAGGGCGAGGAGCCATGGAATGCCACGCCTGGCGGGTAAGATTGCGATCGTGACGGGGAGCAGCAGCGGTATCGGCAAAGCAATCGCGCTGACGTTCGCCCGCGAGGGCTCGCGCGTCGTCATCGCCGCCCGGCGGCACACACTCTGCGAGCAGGTCGCAGCGCAGATCCGGGAGCGAGGCGGCGGTGCGGTGGCCGTGCCGACGGATGTGACCGACGAAGCCCAGGTGGAGCGGTTGATCGAGGAAACCGCGCGACGGTTCGGACGCGTGGACATTCTGGTCAACAATGCCGGCATCGGCGGCGGGAGCCACCTGGCCGAGACCAGCGTCGAGACCTTCGATCGGGTGATGAACACCAACCTGCGCGGGACCTTCTTCTGCTGCCGAGCCGGATTCCGTCAGATGAAGGCCAACGGTGGCGGTATTATCCTGAACATGTCCAGTGTGACGGGCGTGGATGCCTGGGCCGGAACCGGCACCTACAGCGCCTCCAAGCATGGCATCATGGCCTTGACCAAGGCCCTCGCCGACGAAGGGCGGCCGCACAAGATCAAGGTGTGCGCCATCTGTCCCGGCGGCGTGGCCGATGAGCTGGTGGACGCCTCGCCGGAGGAGATCGACCGCAGCGGGCAAATCAGCCCGTACGACGTCGCCGAGACGGCGGTCTACTTGGCCTCGCTCGGGCCCAACGCGATCGTGCATCGCGTGATCGTGGACCGTCTCGGAGCCGAGTGGTGAGGAGGGGGCGCGCCAGCCAGGCTCCGGGGTACCCGTTGCTCTGGGAGTGCAACGGGTCTAAGCTCGCGCGTCGCGCACTCAAGAACGGGGGGAGCCGGGTGGCTTGGCTGACCCGCCTGCTCGCGGAGCGCGCACTCAGGATTGTTAGTAGCGGCCCTGCAGGATAGAGTGCTCGCTCGACGCGCGCAATTGGGGTCAGCCACGCCACCGGGTTTTGAGAGAAGGTGGATGGAGTGCCGGGGGACCCGTTGCGCTTCCGTTGCAACGGGTCGCGACGCGCGAGCACAGGAGGCAGCCTGGCCGCCGCACCCAAGATGGGGGAAGGGAGAGTGTGCCGGGTGCCCGTTGCGGCTTTGAAATGCAACGGGTGGTGACGCGCGCAATTGGGGTCCGCCAAGCCATCCGGCTTTGGGATAGGCGCGATGAAGATCGCTACGTTCAATGTGAATTCCATCCGCAAGCGCCTCCCGATTGTCCTGGATTGGCTTGAGCGCCGGCAACCCGACGTGCTCTGCCTGCAAGAGACGAAAGCGCAGGACAAAGACTTCCCTCTGCTCGACTTGACCGCCACCGGCTACCACGCGACATTCAAGGGTGAGAAGTCCTATAACGGCGTCGCCGTGTTGAGTCGAACGGAGCCGGAAGAGATCTCCTACGGGTTCGGCGGAGGGAAGGAGCGTGACGAGTCTCGCCTCATCCGGGTCGTCATTCGCGGGATTCCGATCATCAATACGTATATCCCGCAGGGCTTTGAGCTGGACTCTCCGAAGTACGCCTACAAGCTGGCATGGTTTCATCGATTGCGGCGCTATTTTGAACGGCATCTCTCACGCGACAGGCCGGCGATCTGGTGCGGGGACATGAACGTGGCGCCCGAGCCGATTGACGTGCACAGCCCGGAGAAGCATCTCAAACATGTCTGCTTCCATGAGGACGCGCGCCGGGCGTACAAGAACACCGTATCCTGGGGCTTCGTGGACGTGTTTCGAAGGCTCCATCCGGACGTCCAGCAATTCACGTTCTTTGACTACCGCAGGCCGAGCTCGCTTGACGCCAATAAAGGCTGGCGGATCGACCACATCCTGGCAACCCCGCCGCTGGCGACCAAGTGCACCAGGGCTGAAGTGGACATCGAGCCGCGGAGAGCCAAAGAGGCTTCTGATCACACCTTCCTGTGGGCTGAATTCTCCCTCGAGTGATCGCGAGTCCATCCGGCATGGTGGGAATATTTTCAAATCCTCGAGTCGTACTGTCTGCCGGCTGATATCGCATAAAGACTCCGGGCCCCTCCCTCTCCCTTTCCCGACGAACCGCTGAGACCGTCTCTCTAGGCCAGCCACACGGATTCAGGTGATCTGTCACAGACATAGCACAGACGATCAGGCCGGCCCTTTATGCGACAGCCACTCCCCAGGGCGGGTGCTACACTTTTCATTAAGACAGAGAAGGCGAACGCATGCGACGTTCAGTTTATCCCCAGGGGGCAAAGGCGATGAACAGGTGGGCGCTCAAAGCGATCTTTGTGGGTGCCGCGCTCTGTCTTGGGGGCCAGGGAACCACCTGGGCCCTGGAGTTTACGGCTGAGCGGACCACACGCGTCGATGGCCAAAGCCGGACAGCCAGCATCTACTATCGGGACGAGATGTGGCGCGTGGAGCACCATGACGGGGGAGCGGTCAACGCGATCATTGTGCGAAAAGATAAAGGACTCACCTGGCTGCTGATGGCCCGGATCAAGCAATTCAAGACCGTTGCCTATGACAAGGAATATGCGCCGAGGGTCAGCGAGCAACTGGATCGTGAGGTCGCCCGCCAGGAAATCGGCAGAGAACTCCTCAACGGACATCCCACTACCGTGTATCGGGTGACGGTGGAGACCGTCAGCGGAAACACCGAGGTGTACTATCAGTGGCTGGCGATGGATCTGGGGTTTACGCTGAGACTGGCCAGCAAAGACCATGACTGGCTCACCGAGTACACCGACGTGAGACTCACGACTGTCTCGGATTTTATGTTTCGCCTGCCACGAGATTACCAGCCGGTCGCCGAGGCTGGGAGAAAATGAGACGATTGAGCCCTGACGTTTCGCACCTGAACTGACACCAGTGAGAAGGCCCGTCGAAAACCGCCCGATCACGACGTCCCCAGCGTCACGTGGAGAACGTGCTCGCGTTGCCCGCGGAGCACTCGGACCGCGACCCGTTGGCCCGGCAGCGTCCGCTCGATCAGGTAGTTTTTCAACTGCGCGGCGTCGGTAATCTCCGTATTCTCGATCGAGAGGAGGATATCTCCCTTTTGCAGTCCCCCTTCCCGAGCCGGGCCTGTCGCTTCCGAGACGGACACGCGCCACTTCGTCCCCATCCTGACCGGAGCGAGGCCGATCCCCAACTTCGAAAAGCTCGGCTGCGCCCCCTGGGTAAGGGCAGTAGCCACGCGTTGGATCAACGCGCCTGGCACGGCGAACCCGAACCGACTGCAGCGTTGCTCCCCTTGAACAGTCTCGGTCTGGATCACGGCGTGCATGAGTCCGACCAGCTCGGACTTGGTGTTAAAGAGCCCGCCGCCCGAACTCCCGCTGCAGGCGGACAGATCGAGTTGCACCAGTCTGGTTTCCACGGTCGGCAAGAAGGTGTTCGGGTTGCCGACGCGGCCGAAACCGATCGCCGGCCCCCATCCGAGCGGATACCCCACCGTAAAGACCTCATCGCCCGACACGGGCTCCGTTTCGGCGAAGGATGCCGTTGACAGTCGTGACGCGATGTCTGCACTCACCCGATACACCGCGATGTCCAGAAAAGCATTCCCGCCGGTCAAAGTCGCCACTGCTTCCTCGAGCTCAGTGGTCATGATCGTGATCTGCTTGGGGAGAACTGTCTTCCCCTCCTCGTCTCGCTCGACCACGTGCTGGGCGGTGAGAATGTACCCGTCCCGCAGATGGACGCCGGTGCCTCGCATCGTGAAATGGGCCTTGCTCCCGGGGCTTTGAGCGTCCTCGCCAGGTTGCAGAATGCCGACGGTGGCGCGCTTCGCCTGCTCGATGCCGCTCGCTGACTTCTGGTCCATCGTGGCGGCCAGGGCCGACCCCGCGGCGACGATGGCCGCTACTCCTGCAATGAAGATAGCCCGGCTCACCACCGCTTCCATGGTTCCCTCCATCCTTCTCTCGTCCCTGGGTCGGGTCGCCTGACCGAGACCTGACCGCCCAACGGCTAGAACCGCGAGGCCGTGAGCGTGACATCGGCGCGCGACCAGGCCTTCCGGAATCGCTTCTCCACGGCGGCGGCCTCCTCGATTTTCTTCTGCGCGCGCAGGCTCTGCGCAAGCCCGAAAAGGGCCCAGCCGTTTTCAGGATTCCGCTTGAGATCCTCTCGGTAGACCGCCTCCGCTTGGGCCGCGCGACCGGCGGAGAGGAGCACCGCACCTAAGGAGTGGCGTACTGGATAGTACCAGTCCGGTGGCTCGTTGTACCGCAACGCGTCCTGCAGGCGCACCGCCTCTTCCAAATGTCTGATCGCCTTCATGTACTGCGCCCGCCTCGCCGCCACTTCGCCCGCCAGCACCGTTTCTGCGATCTGCAGCAGCGCGGAAGCCGAATTCAGGCCAAGGATCCTGTCCTTCCGCACGGTCTCCGCAAGCGCCGCGAGACTTGCCCGCTCGGCCTCCGCCCGGTCGAACCGTCCCGTCGCGGCACATGCGAGCCCGCGGGCGTAGTGCCACATGGCCCTGGTGTACTGGAGCTCGGACGGTGGTGGAGGCTCCTGCAAGACCGCCTCCCACCGTCCAAAGCGCGCGAGCGCGAGGAACGGCGTCGGCGCGTAGCTCTCCCAGGAAGGCTCCTTGGTCACCTCATCCAGCGGCAGCTTGGTCACTAACTCGCGCGCAGCGCGGATCGCCTCCGCGCTCCGTCCTTCCATCGCCGAGGCCGCCCAGAGGAAATGGATGTTGTGCAGAGCGTAGCTGGTCGGATAGATCCCGGTGAGCCGGCGGTGGCTCAGGTATTCCTGGTCCACTGAGGAGGCGTGGGTGTTGCGTTCAGCTGCTTCGTGGTATTTTCCCAGGCGCATGTAGATGTGAGCCGGCATGTGTACCAGGTGTCCGGCTCCGGGCATCAGGCCCGGCAGCCGCTCCGCGCAGGCGAGCGCCCGTTCCGGCTGAGAGGAGGCCTCGACGGCATGCATATAGTAATGGCAGGCCCCCGGGTGATCGGGCTGCCGTTGCAGAACCTGCTCGAGCGTTGACACGATCTCCACGGCGCCGCCCTTCGGCCGCCCATCGGGCGTCCAGTAGTCCCACGGCTGGAGGTCCATCAGGGCCTCGGCGAAGAGCGTCGCGGCGTCGGGATCATCGGGAAATCTTTTCGAGAGCGCCCGAATCGCGTCAGCATAGGCTGCATCGAGCACGTCTCGCCTAGAGTCCGGCCCAAGTGAGTACCGCGTCGCCAGGGCTTCGATATAGGCTTGCTCGCGCGGGCTGACTTTCGACGAGAGGGTGCGTGCCTTCCGGATCGCCTCGTAAGCCCGGTGCTCCTGTTCCCCGCTCATCGGCGCGTTGATGTTCGGGCCCAGCGCCAGGGCGGTCCCCCAGTAGGCCATCGCGGCCTCCGGATCGAGGCGGCCCGCCTCTTCGAACGAAGCAATGGCTTCTTCGTGATTGAACGCGAAGACCAGGCGCAGCCCCTGGTCGAAGTATCGCTGAGCCATCGGGACGGTCGTGGTAATAGGGTGATGATGGCTGCCCAGGTTGTCGTAGAGCGGGATAGCGGTGGACGTGACGGTGTGACCTGTTTCCACCTGCGACGATCCTCCGCACACCGCGGGCGCGAGCAGACTCAGCGCCAACAGGCAGGCTCCTGCACGACTGCGGCAGAGGCTACGATTGGAGGGGTGCGGGGTCCCGTCACGACCGGCGGCGCTGTGCATGGGGCAGGCATAAACGATCCGATTGAACGCTGTCAAGATGGTTTCGCCGGTCTTGATCCACTGGGCAGGATTCGAATGAGGAAGTTGACATCCTGACGGCGCCCACTACAATGGATGCTTTACGAGCCTTCCCTAGGCCTGAAGGCGGAGGGGATCCGGTGCGCTCCTGGGAGCAAGTCATCTCCGTAGTCCTCCACGCCTTTCGGCTCGACCGGATCAAGAGAAGGATCCTCGTATTTGGCTTGCTGGCCACGCTCATCCCCTGTCTCACGGTGGGGTGGGTCTCTTACCTTCGCAGCAAGCAATTCCTCACCGAAAAAATCAGCGGGGAATTGCGGAATGCCAGCGCGCATACCGTCCGGGAGTTTGATCTGTGGCTGAAGGAACGGTTCTACGATCTGCGCGTGTTTTCCCGATCCTACGAGGTGTCCGAGAATCTGGAACGCAGCCTGCGCGAGACAGAGGGACCCTTCGCCAAAGCGCAGGCGCTGGGCCATCTGAAAGATTATCTGAAGTCGGTCCTCGGTAAGTTCACGGACTATGATGAACTCCTGGTCGTGGATGCCAATGGGAAGGTCATCGCGAGCAGCGCCGAGACGGCCGGTGCGCTAAACTTACCGCCTGATTGGCTGAAGCGCGCCATCGCGGATACGCCAGTCGTGGGCAGCGCCTATTGGGACCCGGTGTTGAATCGGCCGGTGATGATGCTGGCCGTGCGCATCGCCCGAGCCGCCGACGGCCGATTTCTTGGCGTGCTGGCCGCGAGACTCAACTTTCACGTGATCAGTGAGCTCCTGGATAATTTCTCGGTCGGCCAGACGGGGCGGATTTATGTCATCGCCCACGACGGCACTGTGATCGTTGGCTCGCGTTCCTCTCCGGAGACCTTCCTGAAGACGACGCTGCCGGAGACGGCTACTCGCGCGATGTTCGAGCAGGAGGCGGTCCCGCTGGAGTACCGGGACCACGAATCCCGCGACGTGCTGGGCTCTCTGAAGCGGATCTCCCTGATGGACTTGAACTGGGGGGTGGTGGCCGAGATCGAAACTCGAGAGGCCTACGCGGAGAGCGCGCAAATCATTTATCTGACCCTGGTGATGGTTTTAGGACTCCTGCTCGGCATCGGACTGCCCGCCTATATCTTGGCACTGACTATCGTGCGCCCGCTCGACCGCCTTACCAGGGGCGCCGCCAAGGTCGCAGCCGGCGACTTGGACGTGGACCTTCCCGTCGTCGGTCGGAGCGAGATCGGATACCTCACGCAAGCCTTCAACCGAATGGTGGCCCGCCTGCGAAAAGCCCGCGATGAACTCGCCGCCATCAACCAGGTTCTGAGCGAGAAGAACAAGGAGCTCCAGGAGCTCTCCGTCAAGGACGGCTTGACGGGCCTGCACAACCGGCGGCATCTCATGGAGACCCTCACCAGCGAGGCGGCCCGGGCCGAGCGACACCGGCATCCCTTCGCGGTCCTGATGATCGATCTCGATCACTTCAAGCAGTACAACGACACCCTTGGCCATCTGGCCGGAGACCGGCTGCTGGTCCGGATCGCCCAAATTTTCAGGGAATCGATTCGCACGGTGGACTATGCAGCTCGCTACGGCGGTGAGGAGTTCCTGGTCCTGTTGCCGGAGTCCTCCCCGGAGGCCGCCTTGGGAGTCGCGGAACGGATCCGCTCGGTGGTTGCAGCGGACACGTGTGGTGGAGCGCACGAGATGGGAAAGGTTACGGTCAGCATCGGCGTCGCCGTCTTCCCGAAGAGCGGGAACACGGCGGAAGCCCTCATTGCCAGGGCGGACGAGGCTCTCTACGAGGCCAAACGCCGCGGGCGAAACCGGGTCATCGCTCCCGCATAGGCTAGCCCGCATTCTTCACGAAGCGTGAACAATGCGCCCTACCGTTCGACGAGCTCACGGCCCCGAGCCTGTCGAGGGGTGGGCTTCGACCCTTCGATTAACTCAGGGTGGTGAGCGTGTCGAACCACTTCGGCCCCCATGGGAACGGGGCCTTCGCTCAGGGCTAGCGCGCGGCCACCCGGGTATACATGATCCAGCCTGCGCGACCATCCTGTGCTTTCACCCGCACCCACTGTCCCTTGTACGAGAGGCCCAGGACTGGTTCGCCGCTCCCCAGGGAGTGGAGTTCTTTGAACTCAAGGCCGGGGCCCTCCCGGGCTTTGACTTCACTGGCGACCTGAAGCGGCAGCGGAGGGGTGAACAGGACTTCTCCCTTCAGCAGAGGCGCTTGGTCCCGATTCTGCGATCGTTCCTGCCCCTCTTTGAGCAGACTCTTGGCTTGGCTAGTGAGGTAGAGCGCGCCGCCATAATTTTCCTTCTTGAATTCCAGTGCGCCCAACTTCAACATCTCCTCGACCTGGGCGAAGTCTTCGTCTCTCCGTCCCGCCGCGCTCCCTTTCAAGGTCTTCAGGGCGATCTCCGCCTCTGCGAGGTGGGAGGCGGCCTCGGCCTTGCTCTCAATACTCCGTAATTTCGCCTTCGCTCGAACCACTTCGAGGATCGCTTCTTCCAGTTTCCGACCGAGCTCTTTGAGTTGAGCTTCCCGTTCCAGCACGAGCAACTGGAACCGGGCGAGTTTGTCGTCCAGGTCCCGATTGGTCGCGCTGAGCCGCATCACCCATTCTTCGAGCTTCTGCTGCTTCTTTTCGAACTCCTCCCGCTTGGCTCGCTCAGACGCGACGTCGATCTCGGGCTTGACCGGAGGTTTGGGCTGCTCGACGACCGGTTCTTTGACCGTCACGGGCGGCTCTGGAGGCTGGACCGGCTGCGTCGCGCACCCGGCCATCACGGACCCCGTGATGATGCCGGCCATCGCCAGCAAGGACAGGAACGCACGGCTGGAAGGGATATAGTTCGACTGGCGGTCTCTCATCATCATTTGCTTATCCTCCCTGCCTGTCACGCTCCAGGGCTGACTCGCAGCCCCCCTGCGGCGTCCTAGTGCGGATATCACGCGTCCAAAATCATAGCAGACTTTGAGATGTTCGGCGAGCACGCGACGAAATGACGGTGTCGGCTTGATGGCGAAAGAACAGCCGGGGATAGCCGACGCGTTCAGCGAAAGCCCCGTCCCCACCTGCAGCTAAAGGCAGTCATATTTCGGGTCAGACAGCGCCGAGTGCGTCTCTAGAGGAGCAGCTCGCGAGGCTGAAACGACTGCGGGAGCGAGGCTGGATTACAGACGAGGATTACGAGGGGAAGAAAAAGCAGCTCCTCGAGAAATTCTGAAGCATGTGTCCGGTTCGCAAAGGTGCCACTTAGAAGGCACCGTTTCTTCTTGCCTAGCAACTCTCGCGCTTATATTCCTGCAAGACCTTCTTGGGGTCAAACGTCAGCACGTAGCGAACGCAGGAGAGCGACTCGGATTCCTGTTTTGCGCTCTTCCCAATGATCGACGCGGCCGCGTCCCCCAGACCGGTGACCCCCTTCCCGATATTCTTCCAGCTGTAGGGCTCCAGATCACGATTCGAGAGCGCATAGCGGTAGCTCCAGGTCGAATGGCCGTCGAGCAGGGATTCCTTGACACCGTGGGGCGGGCCCAGCCGTTCCGTAACGTCCTGCTGCGTAGTCTTGTGCAGGCTCTCCGTCAGATAAGCATCCTGCCAGGGACGGCTGCAGGCCCCGAGCGGTAGGCCGAGCGCCGCCAGCAGTCCGACGCACGCAAGTCTCTTCCACATACGCTTTGTCGCCTCCTCATGGCAGGCCTGCCTCCGGGAACCGGCCGGTGAGCGGCCTCCCCGGTCGATCTATGTGGCCATCATCTCAGACTTGCCCGATGAATTCAACCTTAGCGGACCGCGGCACAGAGCCCTGACATTCTAAAGGCTTGCGTTCCTCCATCCCGCGTCGGCACTTGACAGACTGCCACCTCGGCCCCACTATGATCCCGAACGACGACGATCACAGAGCTAAGAAAAAGGCTCATTCCCTCGCTCTACAACCTGGCAGCGACCGGGCTCCTGCCGAAGGAATTCGCCGTCATCGGACTGGCCCTCACCGACATGTCCACCGAGGAGTTTCGCCGGAGGCTCAGCCGGGAGATCCGGGAGTACTCAACCACGCCGGTCGACCCGGGCGTATGGGGTTGGCTCGTCGAGCGCCTGTACTACATCCAGGGTGATTTCCGGGATACCAAGGCGTATCAGAAGCTCAAAGAGTCGCTCGCGCAGGTGGATGCCACCCACGGCACCAGCGGCAACTACCTGTACTACCTGGCTACCGCGCCCAGCTTCTTCTCCGAGATCGTCCGGCAGCTCGGCGTCCAGGGCCTTGCCGCCCAGCGCGGCCGAGGCTGGCGCCGGGTGGTCATTGAAAAGCCGTTCGGTCATGACCTGGAGTCGGCCCGGGCGCTCAACTTTATCGGATCGATCACTACCTCGGCAAAGAGACCGTGCAAAATATCCTGGTCTTCCGGTTCGCCAACGGCATCTTCGAGCCCGTGTGGAACCGCCGCTACATCGACCACGTTCAGATCACGGTGGCGGAGAGCATCGGGGTCGAGCACCGCGGCCGGTACTACGAGGAGGCGGGCGCGCTGCGGGACATGGTGCCGAATCACCTGCTGCAATTGGTCTCGTTCATCGCCATGGAGCCGCCGAACTCCTTCGAGGCAGATGCCGTACGGGATGAGAAAGCGAAGGTCCTCCGGGCGATCCAACCCTTGAACCCGATCGAGGTTCTCCGATCGACCGTGGCCGGGCAGTACGGAGAAGGCGCGATCGCCACCATGCCGGTGCCGGCCTATCGCTCGGAGCCGCACGTGTCGCCGGCCTCCAACACGGAGACCTTCGTTGCAATGAAGTTGTTCATCGATAGCTGGCGCTGGGCGGACGTGCCGTTCTACCTCCGCACGGGCAAGCGTATGCCCACGCGGGTCACCGAGATCGCGATCCAGTTCAAACGCCCGCCGTTCATGCTCTTTCGCAAGACGTCCGTCGAGCGCCTGGACCCCAACTTGCTTGTCATCCGCATCCAACCGGACGAAGGCATTTCGCTCCGCTTCGACGCCAAGGTACCCGGCCCGGCCGTGCGCGTCGGGACGGTGGACATGGACTTTCAGTACGCCAAGTACTTCGGTGACGCCTGCAGCACGGGCTACGAGACGCTCCTGCACGACTGCCTCGCGGGAGACGCGACGCTCTTCCAGCGGGACGACAACGTGGAGGTGGGCTGGAGCGTGGTGGACCCGATCCTCCAAGTCTGGGCGTCCCTGCCCCCGGCCAGTTTCCCGAACTATGCGGCCGGCACCTGGGGGCCGCGGGAGGCGGATGAGTTGCTGGAGAGGGATGGAAGGCAGTGGAGAAATAGTGAATGAGGGGGGTGTGGTGGTGGCGAGGCAACATGCCCTGAGCACACGTCGCGCACACGGAGAGGGGCAGGTGACCAGGCAGCCTCACGTGCTCGCGCGTCGCGCACACAAGAACGGGGGGAGCCGGGTGGCTTGGCTGACCCGTCTGCTCGCGGAGCGCGCACTCAGGAAGGAAGTGGGGCGCCGGCCAGGCTCCCTCCTGTGCTCACGCGTCGCGCACACAAGCTCTATCGCTTCGGAAAGT
>JAHRHE010000157.1 GCA_020027965.1 Nitrospirota bacterium
ACTCTATCCTCCAGGGCCTCTACGAACAATCCTGAGTGCGCGCTCCGCGAGCACGGCAGGGCACCCGGCCACAGCGCCGCCTCCTTCTTGTGTGCGCGACGCGCGAGCACAACGGGCAGCCCGGCCGGCCCGCTTCTCCTTCCTGAGTGCGCCCTCTGCGAGCAGTCGAGTCGGCCATGCCACCCGGCCCCTTCCCCTTCTTGAGTGCACGGTGCGGGAGCACCAGGGTCAACCCAAGCACCCACGCCCTCCCCTTTGTTTTTTTCGGCTGGTTCCTTTAATATACGACGAGGTGCTCCTGCGGTGACCTGAGGTCCGGGTTTAGGAAAGGGCTCTGGAAGGGCCCCGGGGAGAAGGCTCTGGAGGAGGCTCTGTATTGATGCGCGCCAAGACGACGTTTCTCTGCCAGGCGTGCGGGCATCAGAGTCCTCGATGGTTGGGCCGTTGCCCGGATTGTGGGCGTTGGAATAGTTTGAAAGAAGAGCGCCTGCCGTCCCCTAGTTCCGGTCGTGGGACGGTTCCCCAAGGCGGGGCTTCCAAAGCGACCCCCATCGGCGAGATCGAGATGGTGGGGGAGAACAGGCTGAAGACCGGCATCGGCGAATTCGACCGCGTGCTGGGTGGCGGCGTGGTGCCGGGCTCGGTGATTCTCATCGGCGGCGACCCCGGTATCGGGAAGACCACCCTCCTGCTGCAAACTCTCCCCCGTCTGGCCTCGAATGGTGAACGGGTTCTCTACGTGTCCGGGGAGGAATCTCCCCAGCAGATCAAGATGCGAGGGCACCGGCTAGGGGTGCAGAGTACCGGGCTGTACATCTTAGCTGAGACCGCGCTCAACGCCATCCTCAACGCCGTCCAGGACCTTCAGCCTGCCGCCCTGGTTGTGGATTCGATCCAGACCATGTACACCGACCAGCTCACCTCGGCGCCGGGTAGCCTGAGCCAGGTGCAGGAGGTGGCCGGCCAACTGATGTGGTTCGCAAAGCGAAGCGGGATTCCCGTGTTCATCATTGGCCACGTGACGAAGGAAGGGGCCATCGCCGGCCCGCGACTTCTTGAGCACATTGTGGATACGGTCCTCTACTTCGAGGGAGACAAGGGATACACGTATCGCATCCTGCGCGCGGTCAAGAACCGCTTCGGATCGACCAACGAGATCGGTGTGTTCCAGATGAAGGATAGTGGCTTGGAGGAGGTGGACAATCCCTCGGAGCTGTTCCTGGCGGAGCGACCTGAGAAAAGTACGGGCTCGGTGGTGGTCTCCACGTTGGAAGGCAGCAGGCCGATTCTGATCGAACTGCAAGCGTTGGTATCGCCGACCGGCTATTCGATCCCGAAGCGCATGGCAAACGGAGTAGAGATCAACCGAGTTTCCTTGCTGCTGGCGGTTATGGAGAAGCGACTGGGCATGCATCTGTCCGGCCAGGACGTGTATGTCAACGTGGTGGGAGGTATGCGGATTGACGAGCCGGCCATTGACCTGGGGATCGTGACCGCTATCACATCCAGCCTGCGGGAATGTCCTGTCGACCACGGCACCGTCGTGCTGGGTGAAATGGGGTTGGGCGGTGAGGTGCGGGCCATCAGCCAGGCAGACCTGCGGGTGCGGGAAGCGGCCAAGATGGGATTCAGGCGGTGTCTCATGCCCGAGCGGAACCTGGCGAAGCTTGATCCCGTGGACGGGATAGAACTGGTGGGCATCCGTGAGGTCAGGGACGCGCTCGACGCCGTTCTGAAATAAATTTCAAATGCGGAAGGCAAAAGGCAAACTTGAGGTGCGCGGCCTTTTTTCATTTTTCATTTTGAATTTTGCATTCATCTTCATTGCCGGCTGCGCGGGCTGGCCTTGGGGCCCGGAACCGCCGTTGCGCGAGGCGACCGCGGAACAGTTGACCCGGTTACTGCGGGACCGTGAAGCGGCGATTCAGACCATGAAGGGGCTGTTCAGGGCTCAAGTCAAAGGGCCGGGGATCCCCTTTGCCCAGCGCGTGGACGGTGCGATGTTCTATCGCCGTCCCCATACGCTCCGGCTGCAGGGGTTCACACGCCTCGGCGGCGGCGAGGTGTTCGAGCTTGTCGTCGGCCAGGACCTCTTCAGGCTTCGGCTGCCGGTGCAGGGCAAGATGTATGCCGGCCGAGTGGAGGATTGGGAGCGGCTGGGGGAAATCGGTCGCCCGTTTCAGCTGAGTGTGTGGGCCATGAAATCCGCGGTTGGCGTTGCCTCCGTGACCAAAGGGGAGGGCGTGACGCTGACAGAAGAGGGAAATCGGTATCGCCTTGAGGTCTATGAGCGGCGGGAGGCAGGATCGTCCGCGACGGCCCGACCCCGCCGCCGGATCTGGTTCGAACGTCAATCTTTGGAGGTGGTTCGGGAAGATCTCCTCACGGCAGCGGGAGAACTCGAGGCCTCAATCGAATTTGAAGATTTCCGACCGGTCGTGATCATGCCGGAGGGCGTGGCAGCCTCGGCAGACGGCAGGGTGGCGGCTCCGATGCGGAAACCCTTCAAGATCACGACGCATGATGGACGTGGTCAGGGAACCCTCACGGTGACGTTCCAGGAAATCGTTCCGAATCCACACCTGAAACCTGAAGAGCTGGGAGTGGCCCGCGCTGGCGGAGAGGTTGAGTCCGAGGTTGAGGCTCAGGAAAGGCAAGGGATCGAACCTTACCTCAACCTGAGCCTGAACCTGAACCTCGGGTTGTCCTGACCGATGAAAATTCTAGCGGCTGAGACCGCGACGGGCTGGCAGAGCGTGGCCTTGCTAGACGGGGCCCGAGTGCTGGCGTTGTCGCATGAGGAGGCCGGAGGCGCGCATGCCAGAAAGCTCCTTCCCACCATCGATCGCCTCCTGCTGAAGAGTGAACTTTCGCTGGCGGCGCTGGACGGACTAGCGGTGTCGGTTGGACCCGGCTCATTCACTGGCCTGCGCGTTGGGTTGGCGACCATGATGGGCTTTCGCATGATTACCGGCCTGCCCCTTGCCGCGGTGCCGACCCTCGAGGCCATGGCCTGGAATCTACGCCATGCCGATCGGCCCCTCTGTCCGATCCTGAAGGCCCGGACGGGAGCAGTCTATTGGGCTATGTACCGGTGGACGACGGACGGTCGGCTCACGCAGATGATTGAGGAACAGGTCGGGTCACTTGAAAGATTGGCGCAGTCGATCGCAGGACCTACGATCGTCTTGGGCGAGGGATGGCAGGCTTATAAAGATGAACTCCGGCGCCTGCTCGGCCCCAATGTGCGCGAAGTGGTTGAGGCCCCACAGGAGGCCATGAGGGCTTCGGCGGTGAGTGTGGGGCTGGCCGGTCTGGAGCGGCTGGCACGACAGGATGTGGCGCCGGTCGGGCTCTCCCCCCGGTACGTGCAGCGACCCGAGGCGGAACTGAAGGAGATCCGAGGTCTGGCGCGCCCGAAGGTCACACGGCGACAGTCGACAGTCGCGGGAAGCGGACGCGGGCCATGCTTGACATGACGGCTTCGAGCTTGCAGACGATCCGTATTCCCGGCGATGATAGGCAATGATATGTGATGTGAAGCGCGGTCCGAGTGACGTCAAAGATCGTCTGGAGCAATGAAAACGGCGCCCACCATTCCCCTCGAGATCATCCCCGCGACGCAGCAGGACCTTGACCGCATCGTGCGCATCGAGCAGGAGTCCTTTCCAGCTCCCTGGACACGGAAGATGTTCGAGGTGGAGCTGGATGGCAATCCGTTCGGTTCTCTCATGACGGCGCGCGCAATCCTGGACGGTACGGGCACGGCCCTCGTGGGGTACATGTGCTTCTGGGTTGTCTTCGAGGAGCTCCGTCTGATGAACTTGGCCGTCGATGCGCCCGCCCGTCGTCAGGGGGTGGCCGCTGAGCTGGTCCGTCGTGCGCTCGCCGCCGGGCGCGAGCGCGGCGCCCTGCGGGCGATCCTCGAGGTTCGCGCCTCGAACGGGCCGGCCAGGCGGCTATACGAGCAGGCAGGATTTCGTCAGATCGCGTTGCGTGCGAACTACTACACCCATCCCGTGGAAGATGCGGTGATTATGGGGATGGAGCCGCTCTGAGCAGCGAATAGCAAATGGCTTATAGCCAATAGCTCTGGCTCTTAGCTACTCGCTATCCGCTGTGAGCTGAAAGACAGGAGGTCAACTATGCTGACGGATGATCGGATCATGATTGCGTTGCGGCAAGCCAGTCCGGAATTTCGCGCGCTGGAGGAATCTCATCACCGGTTGGACATCGAGCTCGGAGAGCTTCAAAAGCGGCACGTCCTGACGCCGCAAGAGGAACTCCTGAAGAAACAGATTCAGAAGGAGAAGCTGGCGAAAAAGGATAAGATGGCCGAATTGGTTCGCCTGTACCGGGAGAGGGATCAGCAGCAGGCGACGCCGTGATGCGGCGTGCGGAAGACCACACAGAACGGCTCAGAGTCTCGCCACCCTGGCGTAAACATGGCTGAAGCGCTCGCACCCCTCGTCGCCCATCTTGCCACCATCAAGCGCCGCGTGATGATCATCGCGGTCACGGTGTTGGCATCGTTTGTCCTCACGTTTGCATACTCGTCGCAACTGATCGAGTGGTTCAAGCGGCCGTTCCAGGACGACCTCATCTTTTACGGTCCCACCGAGGCGCTGTTCGCCTCTATCAAGGTGTCTCTGCTGGCCGGCATTCTGCTGAGCCTGCCGGTTATCCTCTACCAGTTTTGGAAATTCATCGAACCCGCGTTGTTGCCGCGGGAGCAACGCTGGGCCGTCCCCTTGTTCAGCCTGGCTGTTGGATTGTTTGCCCTCGGGCTGGTGTTTTGCAATCTGGTGATCCTGCCGCTGGTGATTCAGTTCTTTGTCAGTTTCGGGATGGATCGGTCGCTGACTCCGCAACTAGGTGTCGGGATCTACGTAGACTTCAACGTCAAGTTTCTACTCATGTTCGGGTTTGCCTTCGAGCTACCGTTGATGCTCACGCTCCTGGCAAGGGCCGGCCTCCTCTCCGCTGAGACCCTCCGACGTTACCGCAAGCATGCCGTCATGGCGGCGCTGATCGTTTCGGCGATCGTGACCCCGGACGCCACGTTGTTCACGATGTTGCTGATGGCGGTGCCGCTGATGGTGCTGTATGAGGTCGGCATTTTCGGCGCGAGATGGTTCGGAGTCCGCCGGTCTCCGGAGGAACAGGCGGGCAGCGGCGAAGCCGGCGTGCCGGTCGGGACGGCGGGAGAGAGAATACGGTAAATGGGAACAGTTCAAAGGGAATGAGTAACAAGACAGGGACAGAAGACAGTGGGCGGCAGTGAGAAAGGCAAGAGGCAACGCACACATGCCTGAGAACAGCGGTCAGAGGACAGTACGAGCGCTGCTCGGATTCTTGACGGTCGCCTGTTGCCTTCTGCGTCCTGCCTTGCCCGGGTTTTTGGATTCGGCGAGGGCACAAGCGGCAGGGCGTGAGGTCGAGGCGCCAGCGGTGAGGGAACCGAACCAGCCGCACCACGTCTTGCCGAGTGGAGAGCCGGTACCTCAATCGGCTCCGAGTATCCAGGCGCTCGTTGTAACAAAAAATCACGTGGTGTACGCGGGTTCCTTCGGCCTGGGAATTTTCCGGAGCCGCGATCGCGGAGGATCGTGGGATGCCGTCAATGCTGGCTTGAAGGATCTCTTTGTCCTGTGCCTGGCGAATGGGAAAGATGGAACCCTCTATGCGGGGACGTTCCGGAAGGGCGTGTTCCAGTCGCGAGACGGCGGC
>JAHRHE010000007.1 GCA_020027965.1 Nitrospirota bacterium
TGGAGAGAGGTCAGGACAGCGGAGGAGCGCGGGATGGACCGGTCCAGATCAGATGGACCGACAGGAGAACCGATGGTGCGGGAAACTCATGTCCGGATGGGGTGATCGTGGAGATGACGGCCGGGACATCCGCGACCAGTGAGCTGCCGGTGTGATGTTGGACCCACTGGCAAAGGTCGAAGTCGGAGTGCTGATGGCCGTCCTGATCAGCGGCGGCAAGTTCGTGATGGACTCCGAGCGCAGCCGCCAGAGGGGCTATTCCCAGGAGGATCAGCGCGAGGGTGACCGCCAGCCCCGCGCCGACACGCCGGCCAACACAAATGGACGAAACGTGAGGTCTCATCAGTGGCGCCGGTTTTAGCATAGCCTTTCCCGCCTTGTCAAATCATGACCGACGGACGTCACCTCCGCGGACGTTCTTCTCATTCGTCACCTTGGCATGCTACGATGGCGTCGGCCAACGCGTGACTTTGAAGGACGCCCGCTCGAAACGATCGAGCGACCGAGCATGTTGATCGACAGCCATGCTCATTTGGACGATGCCCGGTACGATCACGATCGGGACGCGGTGGTCGCGCGTGCGCAGGAGGCCGGCGTCGAGGCGTTCGTGACGATCGGCTGCGATCTCGCCACGAGCCGTGCGGCCCTCGAACTGGCCGGCCGGCATGCGAACGTCTACGCGACCGTCGGCGTCCACCCGCACGAGGTCAAGCACATCGGCGACGACTGGTACGACCACCTCCGGCGTCTCGCACAGCGTCCCAAGGTGGTGGCCTACGGTGAGATCGGACTGGACTACCATTACAACTATTCCCCTCCCAATCTTCAGCGGGAGCGCTTCCGCGAGCAAGTCTGCTTGGCCCGCGAGCTGCGGCTCCCGATCGTGGTGCACACACGGGAAGCCCAGGAAGACACCATTGCGATTCTCAGGGAGGAGAAGGCGGCGGACGTCGGCGGGGTGTTTCACTGCTTCTCGGGGGATGCGTGGCTGGCGAGAGAGGCGCTGGATCTGGGGTTCTTCTTGTCGTTCTCCGGTGTCCTCACCTTTCAGAACGCGACGATGCTCCGGGACATCGCGAAGACAGTGCCGATGGACCGTGTTCTGGTGGAGACGGACTGCCCGTATTTGACCCCGATCCCTCACCGGGGCAAGAGGAACGAGCCTGCTTACGTCAAACTGGTGGCCGAAAAACTGGCGGAGGTCCGGAAAGCCGGCAGTGAGACGACCTTCGAGGAGATCGGCCGGGTCACGTCAGAGAACGCCCGGCGCCTGTTCAAAATCGCCTGAGTTGCCGGCGACGCTGACGGAGGGCCTTCGGAAGCCTCTTCGCGTTCCCTTTCTTGTCGGGATTGCGCTTCGGCAGCTCCCCCTCGTCCCGATCGTGTGCCTTCATGGCATGTCCGGAAACCGTCGCCATCGCCGCATGCAGCCTGGAGTCAAATTCCGAGGCGCCGATCACGAAGGCCCCGTGGGCCTTGGCCGAGTCCGCCACCTCCCGATCCGAGGACACCACAGCGCAGTCGCTGCCGAACTCGGCTGCCAACCGCTGGATGACCTGGTCCGCCCGCTCTCCGCGCCTGGAGTAGATGACTTCGACTCCCGCCCGGTGCTCGCGTCGTTCCGCGCCGAGGCCTTGCTGCCACCCATCAAACACCACGGTGATCGCGTGGGCCTTCCGCTGGCGATACGTCGCCAGATCCCTCACCAAACGCTCGCGGGCTGAGTCGGCATCCGCGCCGCCTGCGCGCCCGACTTGCCCCCGTGCGCCCAGCACGTTATAGCCGTCAATGATCAGGTGGGAGGTCATGGCTCCGGTAGCCTAGTTCATGCTTGCGAAGACTGTCAATCGCGTCGCAAGGTCACACCGGTCGGCTGGGTCTCGTCTTCCCCCCCGCTTCCCCCACGAAGGGACCACAGATCAAGGCATAACCGCTTGACATTACGGCTCAATTCTGAGACAAGTTTGTCATGGGGTTCTACGCGAAACGGGGCCTGGGCCCGATTGCCCGGCGGTTCATGCTGCTGAGCCTGACCGGAATGGCACTGTGGGCGTGGGCGGCATTCCCGCCGCCGGTCATGTCCGGCTCGCCCTCTGTGCCTCATGTGAAAGGGGCGATCAAGAGCCGGACGGTCTCTCAGAGGCCCCAGAAACGAAGGAAGACCACACTCTCGCAGGCTCCGGCTGTGGTGCAGGACCTCAGGATCCAGTCCTATCCGGATCACAGCCGGCTCGTGTTGGACCTCCAACGGAGCGTCATCTTTACTCAGAGCCGCCAGAAACATCCGGACCGGGTCGTAATCGAGCTCCAGAACTCGCTGCTGGGAAAAACCGCTCGCGCCAGGCTGGCCGATGAGCCAATCCCTGAGGAGATGGTGATCGCGCAGGCTACCCCGCGATCCGTCACCCTATCCCTGAATCTGAGCGCCATCAGCGACTACAAACTCATGCCGCTGAGCAATCCGCACCGTCTGGTCCTGGACGTCTTCAGCCGGGCACGGGTGGCAGCAGTCCGCACGGCCGAGACGTCCGATGCCCTTCCGCAAGGCAGGCTAGGCCAAGGCCCTCCTTCCGCACGACCCGGACCGCGACCAGCCCGGGAGATCAAGACCATCGTGATCGATCCAGGCCATGGTGGAAAGGATCCGGGGGCCCTGGGTCGCAGTGGAGCGGTTGAGAAACACATCACGCTCCGCGTCGGGCTGTTGCTCCGCGACTTGATCGCCAAACACATGGGGACGCAGGTCCTCATGACCAGAGACCGTGACGTCTTCGTCGAGCTGGAGGATCGCGCTAAGTTCGCCAACAGCAAAGAAGCCGATCTCTTCGTGTCCATCCACGTCAATTCGCACCCGCAGCGCGCCACGAAAGGCCTCGAGATCTACCACTTCGGCGAAGCCAGCGATCGGCGAGCCCTGGAAGTGGCCGCACGTGAAAACGGCACGCCCATCGACGACACCGGGGTCGGCTGGCAATACCTGGTGGCGGACCTGCTCACCACGAAGAAAATCGAAGAGTCCCTCGAGTTCGCGTGGACGACCAGACAGTCCATGGTGAAGTCTCTCGACAACCACTACGACGTGGTCGATCACGGCGTCAAGACCGCTCCGTTTTATGTGCTCCGGTTCACCACCATGCCGAGCATCCTGGCCGAAATCGCGTATATCTCCAACCCCAACGAAGAGCGCCTGTTGCAAGGCGATATCTTCCTGATCCGCACAGCTCAGGCCCTCTTCGAAGGGATCAAGACCTTTATCAAGCCGTTGCAGACCGCGTCCCGGCAAGGGGTAAAGGGGTAACGGGATATCGAGGTAAGGGTCTTCTTCCTTTACCCCGAGTGCCCCTCTAACCCCGTACCCCTTCTTCAATGGCCACCTTCAAGCTCACACTTGAATATGACGGCACCGCCTACGCAGGATGGCAGCGCCAGCCAGACAACCCGACTGTCCAGGCTGCCCTCGAAGCCACCCTCCAAAGAATCACGCAACATTCTGTTCCCGTCATCGGAGCGGGACGAACAGACGCCGGTACCCATGCGCTAGGGCAGGTGGCGAGTTTTCGATCGGACAAGGCGCTCTCGCCGGAGGAATGGAAGCGGGCGCTGAACGGCCTGCTGCCCCAGGACATCAGCGTCCTGGCGGCCGAGCAGGTCCCGGATGACTTCCATGCCCGCTACTCTGCCCGCGGCAAGCTGTATGAGTACCGGATCGTCAATCGAGTCGAGCGCTCAGCCTTGGAGCGCAACCGCGTGTGGCACGTCAGGGCAGCGCTTGATCTGAATGCGATGCGGGAAGCGGCGAGTTTGCTGGTCGGTCGCCATGACTTCTCGTCGTTTCAGGGCTCTCCGACTGACAACGAGAATCCGAGCTGCGACCTCCGGCGGCTGGATATCCATCGGGAACCGCCGGTGATCCGGATCGAGGTGGAGGCTGACCGATTCCTCAAGCAGATGGTCCGCGCCATCGTAGGCACGCTGGTCGAGGTCGGCCGCGCGAAGCGTTCACCCAAGTCGGTGAAGGAGATCCTGGAAGCCAGGGACCGGCGCGCCGCCGGCGTCACCGCCCCCGCCCTCGGTCTGTATCTGGTCCGGGTGGACTACTAGGCAGGGCGTCTCCTGCTGTACCGAGCCGGGATCCTACGAGATAACCGGCCTTTCCATAAGTTCAGCCGAATGAACAAAGTCAGAGTTCCTCTCGCAGCCACGCTGTTTATCATTGGTGGAGTCTTCGCAGCATTGGAAATCGTCAGCGTGTATTCTCTGCTCACAGGAGAGCCGGTGACATTCATTTCACACGCTGAAATTTCCGACGACGTGGTCATCGAGCATGGCGTTGGCCTTCAAGTGAGCGGCCCGATCGGCCACCTGTTGGTCCTGGCCATCATCGCGTGCTCGATGACCGCAGCCCTTCTTGTTCTACGAACCAACCGCGCGGAACGCCAGACGGACAGCGCAGAAGCTCCGTAACCGCCGTTCCGCCGCCTCCCCCGGCCTCCCCCCATTAACGGAATCCACTGAAAACTAACGGGATTCCGGTCAACTTTACAGATGCCAATTACATGCTACATTGACACTATGGCGAAGGTAAGTAATGGGATCCAGGGCAACTTTACAGATACTAACTACAGGTTACAGTGACGCCATGAAGATGGTGACGTTGCGCTTACCCGATACGCTGCATGCCGAACTCAAGGAACTTTCAGAACAAGAAAACCGCTCCCTCCATGGGGAGATCGTGTATTGCCTGAAACGAGCGGTCGCATCAGAAAAGCAAACCTCACTCAACAACAAGGAGTTAAACGATGCTGAAGGACAACGAAGTCAAACGAATCGTTGAGGCTATCACCGAGTACAAGGAGCTGGTCCAGCAGTCCAGCGACATGCGCGACCAGCTGGAATCCCTCCAGAAGCGCTGGAATGCGCTGAGGCAGGAGCGAGACCAACTCCGCTCCGGTCTCGATATCATTCACCAGGCCCTCTCGCAGCTGAAAGTGGACTACCAAACAGTGATGAAGAACATGACCGATCTCTCCTCAACGGAAGATTCGGTCTTGGACAACGTGAAGTTCCTCCTCGATGAGCTGACCTCCCTGCTCAAGAAACACGAAGTCGCGGCCTAACGCCGCACCGGAGGCGCAAGGAAGATCCATGTTTAAACACACGGCCGTTCACTTCACGGATGAGAGCCGGATCCAGGCTGAAGGGCAGAAAGATGGGGAGAAAAATATCCCGCAAATGGGATCGTATGTCTCTGCCCAGTTTGAGCAGGCGCTGATTGCGAATGGAGAACAACAGGTTCAGCAGATCTACGAGAAGGCATCACAGTTTATCGCCAAGCTCCAACCTATCTTCCGAGCCTGCCAGGAGCAGTTGGAGGAGCTGAATGTCCGGCTCAAGCCCATCTCAGAACTGTATGAGGCCAGGAAAAAGGAATTGGGCCGCGATGTCGCGATCCCGTTTCCCTCCGTCTATCATGTGTTGCTAATCCTATTTCTGGGCATCGGCGAATTTCCCTTGAACACGGTCGTCTTCCGCTTGTTTGGAGAAGCGGAATACCTGACCTATGTCATGTCTTCCACTCTCGCCGTCACCATCCCTCTTCTCGGGCTGTTCATCGGCCTCAATCTGAGGCATTCGATGCCGCGGAACGCGGGCAACATCCTGATCGGGCTGCTGACCCCGGCCGCAGTCGGGGCGGCCCTTTTTTCGATCAGCGTACTACGGAATACATATATCTTCTCTCAGTCCTCCGCGACCAATCCGGTGTCGGCCAACCAGGACAGCTTAGCCTACGCGTTGTTCGCCCTCAACCTCCTCGTGTTCTTTGGTGCCTTGGTGTCTTCTTTCTTCGCTCACGACCCGGACGAACGGCTAGACAGCGCCCATTCCTCCCTCTTGTTCCTGGATCGCAAGAGAAACGCCGTTCGAGAACGCCTCTTCAAGATCGGCACCCAACTGAACGGGGAGATCAAGAAGACCAAGAGCCAGATCGACCAAGTCCGTGCCCTCACGAACGAGCGCGTGGCGCTGTATCGTCAGATCAACATGCGGTTCCGCAGCCTGTTGCCACCGCCCACCTTTAGAAAACCTCCTGAGTTCCCCGAATTGAAATGGTGGCCGGAGGTGTCTCTCAACGGAGACATGGAGCCTCGTGATGGTGCCTGAGTCTGCATGGCCACGCGGGATCACCCTCTGGATTCTTGTCCTCCTCGCAGCGTTGGTCCCGCTGACTTCGGGATGCTCCCCCTCTTCACAGGCCTCGACACCCCGTGGAACGGAGATCGTCGTCTTTGTCGACTTCTCCGACAGCACCAAAAAGGCCGACCGGGTATTGTATGAGCAGGCGGTCACCGGCCAGATTCTCCCTACGCTTTCAGCTGGAGACCGTCTCCTGATCGCGCCGATCAACGACAAGACCCTCACTGAGTTCCATCCTCTTGTCGAGGCCACCTTACCTCCGAAGCCCGCCTTCAATGGGTGGCTGGACAACGTCTTGAAACATAACAAGGAAGCGAAAGAGATCGACACCCAAGTGGCTCACCTCAGAGAGACGGTCAAGACTCAGGTGGCTGCCGTGTTTGCCCGACGGTACACCAGCGCATACACGGACATCTTTAGTTCACTCCTCATCGCCAAGAAACTCTTCCACAATGAGCCGAGACATAAGGTCCTGGTCCTGCTATCTGACATGATCGAAGATTATCCGCCGTATCGTTTCGAGAGAGTGGCCTGGAGTCCTGAGACCAACCAGAAACTTCTGTCCGAACTAGAGGCGAAAGGAATGATCCCGGATCTGTCCGGCGTGTGCGTCTACGTGTCAGGGGTTTCGGGGGGATCCGCCGAGCTTGCTCAAAACATCGGCTCTTTCTGGCAGGCGTACTTTCAGCGCACGAAGGCCGATATGGATCCAAGCCGTTATGCCCATGTGCTCCTGCACTGGCCTCCATCCACGTCCTGCTCATTTTGACCGCGTCCTCATTCTCCGCTCAACGCCGCCTTTCTCCAACTCACTGAGGCCTCCTCCACCCATAGTTCCTGCTTCGATAGTCTGGCCGAGTGTCGGGCCTGCTCAATTCAACCCTCACGCCTTGGACCGCTGTGGAAAGACGAATAGAAACAGCGTAGGATGCCGGGCTGGAGTAAGGAGGCGGGTTACTGCGGGCCTTGATTCTGGCGATTCTCCAGCTTCTTGCGCAGCTCGATGATTTCGCGCTCGAGGCTCTCGAACCGATCGGCGATGGGATCGGGCATGTTGATGTGATCCATCGTCGCCTCGGGAAGCCGTTCACCCTCTGTCTTGATAACCCGTGCGGGCACGCCAATCACGGTGGAGTTGGGAGGTACAGATTTCAGGACCACTGAGTTCGCGCCAATTTTGACATTGTCCCCGATCTTGATGCCACCCAGGATCTTGGCGCCGGCGCCCACCACCACGTGACTGCCCAGCGTCGGGTGGCGCTTACCCCGCTCCTTCCCCGTTCCCCCCAAGGTCACCCCCTGAAAAAGCGTGACGTGATCGCCGATCTCGGCGGTTTCGCCGATTACGACGCCCATCCCGTGATCAATGAAAAAACCGGTGCCGATTTTGGCGGCCGGATGAATCTCGACTCCGGTCAGCCAGCGTGCAAGCTGTGAGATGACCCGGGGGAGAAACGGCATCTCGTGGGACCAAAGCCAGTGGGCAAAGCGATAGGCGATCAGCGCGTGGAAGCCCGCGTAAGTGAGTATCACCTCCAGCTTGCTGGTGGCGGCGGGGTCTCGATCAAACACCGCTTTCAAATCTTGGTTCACTCTTTTGAACATGCTGGCAGACTTGTCGACGTGATGACTTTACGCCTTTTCG
Organism: Nitrospirota bacterium; assembly: GCA_020027965.1. Classification (GTDB taxonomy): domain Bacteria; phylum Nitrospirota; class Nitrospiria; order Nitrospirales; family Nitrospiraceae; genus JAHRHE01. Next base: position 7,841 of record JAHRHE010000007.1, read on the forward strand.
ACCGAGTCGATCAAACAGATCGCTTGAGCGGCGATTGCTTCCTCCCTGCCGATCGCATCCAGGCCTTCGCCGCTTTTCACCTTGACGTTGACCACTTCGCGGTCCACTTTCAGGACTTCGGCCAGGCGCGCCTGCATGCCCGCCAGGTGGGGACTCAGCCGAGGCGCCTGGGCGATGATGACACTGTCTAGGTTGACCAGCCGTAGCCCTTTCTTGGCGAGCAGCCCCGCCATTTCCTCCAGGAGCCTGAGGCTGGAGATATCCTTATAGCGAGGGTCGGAGCTGGGATAATGCTTCCCCAGGTCACCTTCTCCCATGGCTCCCAAGAGCGCGTCACAGACCGCGTGAACCAGCGCATCCGCATCGGAGTGGCCCACCAGTCCTCTCGTGTGCGGGATCTCCACGCCGCCGAGGATGAGCTTGCGGCCTTTCCCCATTGGATGGATATCGTATCCGAACCCTATGCGCATACCCTTCCTTTCGTTAATCGTTAAACGATATCCTTGAAACGCAGGACTAGTTTTGCTTTCACCTCTGAAGCGAATAACGATTCACGCGCTTGCGCACCGGCCCGCCGGCTGGAGCCTCTGGGCGGCGCGCCGGAGCGCTTCAGCGCGCAGGCGCGTCACGATTAACGTCCGCTCCGGGCGGCCAGGATTGCTTCGCCGAGCACGAGGTCTTCCGGTCGCGTGATCTTGATATTTTGTCCGCTGCCCTCAACGAGAGCCACCCTGTGACCGAGCCGCTCGACGAGTTGTGCATCATCAGTCGCGTGAAACCCTTCCAATAAGGCCTTCCGATGAGCCTCCCGCAACAGCGCGAGCCGGAACGCTTGAGGCGTCTGGGCCAGCCAGAGGCCGTGTCGATCCACGGTCGATTCGATCAACCCGTCCGCGCCGGCCTGCTTCACCGTATCCCGCATGGGGATCGCCACCACCGCAGCCCCGTGCTGGGCTGCTCGCGCGATCACCTGCTCGACCATGTCTTCGGTCAGGAACGGTCTCACGGCATCGTGGACGAGCACCACATCCGTGTCGTCGTTGATTCCCTCGAGCCCATGACGCACGGAGTCCTGCCGGTGCTCCCCACCGGTCACGATCTTTCTGACTTTGGTAAAGCCGTGAGGGGTAACGATTTCTCGCAAACAGTACTCGCGGTCCTCCGCCGACACGGCGAGAATGACTTCGGCGACGGAAACCGCGGCTTCCAGTACACGAAGAGAGTGAACCAGGACAGGCAGGCCGCCGATCGTCAAGAACTGCTTCGGAATGCCTCTCCCCATCCGCTGTCCTCTTCCGGCGGCAGGGACGACAGCGATGCATCGGCAAGGAGCCTGTCGGATGGTCCCGTTTGTCACGAGGCCAAAGAGATGTGACCAGCTACGAGGCCGCAGGCTCGACCAAAACCGGAGGCGTATTCTCTGAAATACGTTGAGGATTTTGTCGAGCCGAGAACAAAGTAGATGGTCATAGATCGTTTGCCGCAGTAAAACGGCGACTCTCCGACAGGCTCCTACCCACGCGCGATCTGGAACTCCTCCTTCTCGGCTTCTTCCTTGAGCCGGGTGAAGATCATCCGCCCCGCAGTGGTCTGCAGCACGCTGGTGACGACCACGTCCACGTTTCTCCCGATGCAGCGCTTCGCGTTGTCCACGACGATCATGGTCCCGTCATCGAGATACGCCACGCCCTGCCCAGCTTCCTTCCCTTCCTTGAGCACGAATACCCGGATGGTCTCACCCGGCAGGACGACCGGCCTGAGCGCATTGCACAGCTCGTTGATGTTCAGGACCCGGACGCCCTGCAGCTCCGCGACCTTGTTCAGATTGAGGTCGTTCGTGATGACCTTGGCGCCCACCTTCTTGGCGAGCACCACGATCTTGGAGTCCACATCCTTCACATGCGGGAAATCATCATCCACGATGCGCACATCGATATCCACCATCTTTTGGATCTTGTTCAGAATGTCCAGCCCTCGTCGGCCACGCGCGCGCTTCAAGGAATCGGAAGAATCGGCGATGTGCTGGAGCTCATGCAGGATGAACTGGGGCACCAGGAACGTGCCTTCCAGAAAGCCCGTTTCACAGAGGTCGGCCACCCGGCCGTCAATGATCACGCTGGTATCCAGAATCTTATTATTGCCGGAAGCCGCCGCATGCTCAGCGTGCGCGGCCGACCCGGGTATTTTCTCGCTTCCAAACCGCGCGCCAAGGACCAAGCCGAGATAAGGGAACCCCAACAGGAAGATCAGTCCGCCGATGTGAAACAAAAAAGTCTCTACATCAAAGATCGCGCTTCCGACCCACTCAACCAGACCGGTCAGTATGAGTCCGACCGCCAGTCCGGCGGTCCCACCGAGAATGATACCAAACGATAGTTTGTGGAGCGCATATTCACTGGCTAGAATAGCAAGACCTGTGACTGTGCCGCATGCGAGACCAACGAGCAAAAATGTGGGCGTCGGTTCCGCGCCGCGCGAAAACAGGGCTATCCCCGCCAGGGCGCTCACGAGCACGAAGATAATCCGTCGTGCCATATGATCACCCCCTTGTGTGGATTGCCATTATAGCACTCGCTTCCCGGAAGCATAGCCTCTTACGGACTGAGCGTGACGAAGGACGTCCGCCCCTGGCGTTTGATCAGCAGGAGCGCCGGCCGTTCCTTGTCTAGTTGAGCCGCGGCTTTCCGGTATGCCTTGAGATTCGCCACGGGCTTCCGGTTGATCTCCAGGATGACATCGCCCTCCTTCAGCCCGGCTTCCTGGGCTGCACTCCCTGGTCGAACCTCCGTGATGACCACCCCGCGCTCGCTCGAGCCGAGGCCAAGCCGGCTCGCGAGATCGGAGTTCAGATCCCGCACCTCGAGATCGGCCAGGAGGCCGGTCGGACTGGCAGACTCACCGGGTTCCTCACTCCCGGCCTGCGCAACAGACTTGGGTTGTTCTGCGACCGTAACCTCAAGAGTCCGGACATGCTTGTCCCGCATGAACTTCACGACTGCCTTTTTACCGATCGGAGTCTGGGCCACGGCGTTACGGAGGTGAGTCGGGTTATCCACCGGCTTTCCGTCGAATTCAAGGATGACGTCACCCCGCTGGAGACCCGCGCGCTTTGCCGGGCTGTCATCCAAGACATCGCTGACCAGCACACCCTTGGCTTCCACCACGCCGAATTGCGCGCCGAGTTCGACGGTCAAATCCTGAATGGATACGCCCAGCCAGCCGCGGACGACCTTGCCTGCCCCGACCAGTTGCTCCAGGATGGATCGGGCCATGTTGCTAGGCACGGCAAAGCCGATCCCCATATTGCCTCCGCTTTGACTGAAGATGGCGGTGTTGATCCCCACCAGTTGCCCTTGAGTGTTGACCAGAGCTCCGCCTGAATTGCCGGGGTTGATGGCGGCATCCGTCTGGATGAAGTCTTCGTACTCCGCAATGCCCATACTGGCGCGCCCCACGGCGCTCACGATCCCCATCGTGACCGTCTGGTTGAGACCGAAGGGATTGCCAACCGCCAGCACGAATTCTCCGACCTCCAGCTTATCCGAATCGGCCCAGGGAATCGTGTGCAGCCCCTCCGCTTCGATCTTGAGCACCGCCAGATCTGTCTTGGAGTCCGTCCCGATCAGCTTGGCCTTGAGCTCCCGCTTGTCGGACAGGTACACCTTGATCTCGTCGGCCTTGCTCACCACGTGGTTATTGGTAATGATCAGCCCGCTCTTATCCACGATCACGCCGGAACCGAGACTGCGTTCCTTGCGCTCGCGCGGAGCTTCGAACCGACGGAAGAATTCGTCACCGAAGAATCGTCGGAAGAAGGGGTCGTCGAACGGCATCCCGTGGGGGCTCTCGACGCCCTTTCCTGTTCGCATCGTGGCAATGTTCACAACGGCGGGCGTAACCGTTTTAGCGACCTGAACGAAATTGCGGTCCCCGACCGACGCGCTGGGCGGCACCGCAACGGGTGATGCCTTCGGGGCAGGCGCCTCCGGAACAGCATGCCCAATCGGCAGCCATCCCAGGTCTGAGGCAACCACGATCCCGATGACAATGCCGACCCCGACCAGCACCACGCCTACTAGAAAGGAAACCGGTTGCCGCGGTCGAGGCTTCACTGGGTCAGATCCGTTCATAAAATCTCCTGTTATCCCTCCCCGTACCAGCTCAGAATGTGACTATGACGTTCGCTCATCGTCCCCCTCCCCACAGCACGCGCAGTTCGTTATTCGTGGAGCCCCACGGCTTCACAGCCGTGGCGCCCCCATTTGCCTTCGGCGTAGCCCGCCGAAGCGTACCCTCCTTCGTCAAGGCTACGGAGGGTTACCCACCTCGCATTCATCCACGGGTTCACACCCGTGGCTTTCTGCGAAGGCGGGTTAATCGTGAACCGTTCACTGCCGCGATTATCCTGCTACCGGACCCATTGAACGTTTAACGTACGTCTACCTTCGCCCCTGAATAAACTGCTCGGCCGAGCTCACATCTTCCCGGCTGCCGATGATCAGGGGAACTCGCTGGTGCACGGTGGTCGGTTGAAGCTTTGAAATCGGCTCGGTCCCCGTACTGGCGCTTCCCCCGGCCTGTTCCACGATGAACGCCAGCGGAGCCGCCTCATACATCAGCCGCAGCTTCCCCTCGCTCTTGCCAGCTTCAGCCGGATATAGGTACACCCCGCCCGTCGTGAGGAGCCGATGCACGTCGGCGACGAGGCACCCCGAATAGCGAGAGGAGTACGGCCGCCCGCCGGCCGGATCCTTCTCTCGCAGATAGTCCACGAACCGCTGCATGCCTTTGGACCATTTCCCGTAGTTCCCCTCATTCACGCTATAGACCTTCCCCTTGGACGGCATGCGAACGTGCCGGACCGACAGCACAAACTCCCCGATCTCCGGGTCAAGCGTGAACTGATGTACTCCTCCGCCGTCGGTGTAAACCAGGATGGTGCTGGGTCCGTACAAAATGTAGCCGGCCGCGACCTGCTCGGAGCCGATCTTCAGGAGGTCCGTGTTCGCGTCTCGCCCGGCCTGCTCCCCAACTTTGTGTACGGAGAAGATCGATCCTACCGTGGCATTGACATCCACGTTGGAGGACCCATCCAGTGGATCGAGGAAGAGCGCGTACTTCCCACGCTTGCCAGGCGGCAGACTGCTGACCTGGAAGGGCTGATCCATCTCCTCCGAGACCAGCGTTCGAACCAGTCCCCCGTAATACTCGAAGGCCCGGACAAACGCCTCGTTCGACTTTCGATCGAGTTTCTGGACCGCCTCGCCCTGCACATTCGTTTCGCCGGTCAGCCCCAGCACATCAATGAGGCCGGCCTGGCTCAGATTTCTGGCGATAAGCTTCGCCGCGAGCGCAATCTGGGCCATAATGGTGGAGAACTCGCCGGTCGCCTCCGGATGGACAGCCTGCTCCTCGAGAATGTGTCGAGTCAGGGTGACCGCAGTCTGGGCGAGGTTGTCGCGGCTGGTCGTCATCGGTCCTGCTCTAAAGTACACCTCTACAGATCCGCAATTATATCGGTTTTCCAAAGGGTGAGCAAACGGATTGGCAGGGGTGAAGGGTCTCCGCTGGGATTGGATCTACCGCGACGGGGAGATCCCGGTTGCCTCGGTGAGGCTCGCCACAACTGAGCCAATGATCACCTTGGCCTTCATTTGCAGCGGCACCCGCCGGGCATCGTTGGTCAACCAGACCCGGATGTTCCCCTCGTTGAGAAAAATCCCTTGAAACGGCATGATGGCCAGAATCCGTAACGCCTCCACCTCACCCCAGGGCGCGGCGACCTTGTCGAGGCTTTCCACGCGGATCTCCAGACGATAGTTCTTCTGGTCATGGTGGACATTGAAAACACGACTGGACCCGGGCACAAGCGCCGGAAGGCTTCGGAGGTAGTAGAGGCAGGAGAGGGCGTCCTGGGTCTCCGGTGGAATGGCCAGGGTCTTCTCCACGCCGTCCTTGATCGAGGTCACGGTGCCTTCCGCATGGCGAAAGGTAACGTCAAAGTCATTCTTCCTTCTGCCCTCACGCCGGTGGAAGATCATTCGCTGCGGCACGAGCTGCCCCAGATCGAAGACCGATTCCACCCGGTTCTCCACCGGGAAGAATTTGGACACGAATGGGGTTGACCGCGCCGTGCTGATCAGCTTGACGGCCGGCCGCTCCCGGACCGGCGACGTGGCGTCCGCTTCCATCACCGCCGTTCCCGCCCGCAGGGCAAGCCAGGTGATGGAGTACGTGAGACGTTCACCGGAGGCAAAAGGCAGCGGACGTGGCGGATGAGCTGTGAGGCCGGGGTCGGCCAGCGCGGCGGATCCGGAAAGCACGGCGAGGCACAGCGGGGCCCAGAGGACGAGGAGCCGGCGGCTGAAGACCGTGGACCGCAGCACGGGTCAAGTCGCCAGCAGGTGCCGGGAGTGCTCAAGCTCGGATTCGATGAACGTTCGGATGGCTGCGAGACGCGCGGGGGAGGACGCTTCGAATCGGAGCACGAGCGCGGGTTGCGTGTTGGAGGCCCGGATCAGGCCCCAGCCATCCTCGAACACGACGCGGACCCCGTCGATCGTCACGACGTCTCGGATCTTGAGCCCGGATTCGAGCGGAATGGTGCGGTCCTGCCCTCGCTCCAGCAGTCTAGCCTGGACATGGCTGACCAAGTCGAATTTGATCGTGTCCGGGCAATCCACGCGGATCTCCGGCGTCACCGACGTGGCCGGTAGGTCCGCGACAAGGGAGGAGAGGGATTTTCCGGCCCTGGCCAGAATCTCGATCAGTCGGCACGACGCATAGATCGCGTCGTCGTACCCGAAATAACGATCGGCAAAGAACATGTGCCCGGACATCTCACCGGCCAAGACGGCGGCTTCGGTCTTCATCTTGGCCTTGATCAGCGAATGCCCGGTTTTCCACATGATCGGTCGCCCGCCGCGCTGGCGGATGTCGTCGTACAGGCTCTGCGAGGCCTTCACCTCTGAGATGATCGTGCTGCCCGGTCGGACCGCCAGGATGTCCCGGGAGTACACCACCATTAGGCGATCACCCCACAGAATATTTCCCTTTTCGTCGACCGCGCCGATCCGGTCCGCATCGCCGTCGTAGCCGATCCCGACGTCTGCGCCGGTCCGTCTCACTGCCTTGATCAGGTCCTGGAGATTGTCCACCACCGTAGGATCCGGATGGTGGTTGGGGAACCGGCCGTCGAGGTCGCAGTACAGTTCGGTAACCCGGCACCCCAATTGCTTGACCGCCTGCACGGCGACGAGCGAGGCGGCTCCGTTCCCACAATCCAGCACGACGTGCAGGTGCTCAGCCCTGACGGCCTTGAAGCTGGTCTTCAGATAGGCCAGGTAATCGGGGATCAGCGGGCGCGTGGAGACCGTCCCTGAACCGGAGGAGAAGCGTCCGGCTTCGATGAGCTTGCCGATGTGCTGGATGGCTTCCCCGTAGAGCGCCTCCTTGCCCACACAGAGCTTGAAGCCGTTGTATTCGGAGGCATTGTGACTCCCCGTGATCATCACTCCGCCGTCAACCGGAAGGTGGAAGAGTGAGAAGTACAGCAGTGGTGTCGGGCAGACTCCGATGTCGACCACATTGAGTCCGGCGCCCGTCAGACCAAGAACCAAGCGGTCGCGCAAGGCGGGCGAGCTGAGCCGACCATCACGCCCCACGCTCACAGTCTTGACGCCTCGCGCCTGACCGACGGTAGCGAAGGCCTGCCCGATCCGTTCCGCCACGTCTTCGGTCAGCTCCTGACCGACGATGCCTCGAATGTCGTATTCGCGAAAGAGCCCCATCTTTCTCGTTCCTCGTCGTTCCTATCTCGTATCTGGTTGGTCAGTCGTCCTTCGTATGCGAGGTACGCTTCCCCCGTCACCCACCGCTCTGGGGAACCAGCCAAAGCCGGCGGCGACGGCTGGTCACGAGCGACGAGCGACGCGTTTTACGCCGCGCCCGTAGTCGTCCTGGAACCTGACGATGTCGTCCTCGCCGAGATAGGGCCCGTTCTGCACCTCAATAATGTGCAGCGTATGGGAGCCCGTGTTTTCCAGCCGGTGGCGGGTTTCTTTGGGAATGCCGGTGCTCTCGCCGACTCGAAGCGCGAATACTCGCCGACCGCGGGTTACCCGGGCCGTCCCCGCGATGACCACCCAGTGCTCGCTCCGCTGGTGATGAAGCTGCAACGACAGCCGACCGCCGGGGTTGACTGTGACCCGCTTGACCTTGTACCCGGGCCCTTCTTCCAGCACCGTGTATGACCCCCAGGGCCTGAAGACGGTCCGATGCTCCAGATGTTCGGGAGCACCCTGTTTCTTCAGGATCTCCACGATCTTCTTCACATCCTGGGAACGGGCCTTCGGGCAGACCAGCGTGGCGTCCGGCGTGTCGACGACGACCATGCTGGACAGCCCGATGGTGGCCACCAATCGCTGGTCCGCATACAGGATCGAGTCACGGCTGTCCAGGTCAACGACCTTCCCGCTCACCACATTGCCGGCGTCGTTTCGCGGAGCCACTTCTTCCAGACTGCTCCAGTTGCCGACATCGGACCAGGAAAAGTCTACCGGGATCATCGCGGCACGGGAAGAGCGCTCCATCACCCCGTTGTCGATCGAGACTGGGGTCAGGCGACGGTAGACCTGCGCCAGTCTGCCCTCGAGAGCACGGGAAGCGGCCCGGGCAGCAATCCATCGCATCGCGCGCGCGAGGGCGGGCTGGTGACGGGCCACCTCTTCCATGATGGCGCGGGCACGCCAGATGAAGATGCCGCTATTCCAGAAATAGTTCCCTGATTTGAGATACCGCGCGGCTGTGGCGGCATCCGGCTTCTCAACGAAACGGGCGATAGGATGACCCTTCAGTCCACCCTTCCCACCAAGCCGCACGCGCAGATTCGGCTGAATGTAGCCATAGCCCGTCTCCGGCCTGATCGGCTTGATCCCGAAGGTGACCAGATGACCGGCGCAGGCCAGCTCGGTGCCCAGTCTGACGGCCGCCTGGAACCGCGCATGATCCTTGATGACATGGTCGGCCGGCAGCACCAGCATGATCGCGTAGGGATCCCGGCGGAGCAACTCGGTCGCCGCCAATGCGATGGCCGGAGCCGTGTTTCGAGCCTCCGGCTCGATGACGAAGTTGTCCGTGAGCGCGTCCTTCCACTCGCCCAGTTGAAATCGGATCGAATCGGCCTGCACGGGGGTGGTTGAGATGAACACCCTCTTCGACGGCACGCAGCGGAGGACTCGGCGCATAGTCTGCTGGATCAGGGTCTCCCCGCCCATGATCCGAAGCAGTTGTTTGGGGTAGAGCTGCCGGCTGAGGGGCCAAAATCGGGTCCCGCTCCCTCCGGCCATGATGACGGCGTAGAGATGGGTGTGGAGTTTCATGTAGATCGTTTTGTCCGTTGAGTCGGTTTGGTCCGTTGGGTCCGAGAACAGAAATAACGGAACTCACTGGCCCAACTGACTTAACGTTTAGCTTGTGCCGCCAGAATCATGTCAGCCACTTCCCGCACCGCGCCCTCCCCGCCCTTCCTGCGACAGACGTAATCCACCACCCGCAACACGGAAGGCATCGCATCGGCCGGCGCGGCCGAAAAGCCCGCGGCCTGCAGCGCTTCGAGGTCGTTGACGTCATCGCCCACGTACGCCACTTCATCCAGAGTCAGCCCATGCCTGCCGGCTATGTCCCGCATCACCGCGAGTTTATCCGTGATCCCCTGGTGGACCTCAGGGATGGCGAGTTTCTCACCCCGGCGGGCCACGAGCTTCGTTTGCTCCATCGTGACCAACGCCGTGATCAGCCCGGCACGCTGGAGCAGCTTGATGCCCATCCCATCATGCGTGTTGAATTTTTTCAACTCTTCGCCGGATTCCGAATAGTACATGCCGGCATCCGTCAAGACACCATCCACATCGGTGGCGAAGAGGCGGACACGCTTGAGCAAGCGGGGATCAGGCGCGCGTGAGGTCACGCGGGTTCTTCGAGTCACCCGCGTGGCCGCCATGGTCTTGTGAGAGAACTCATCGGTGCGATCTTAGCAAGCAACTCGGGCAAAGACAAGAAAACCACCTGAGCGGTGCAGATCACCATAGAAGGCTTCGCGAACCGTGCCTGCGTCACCGCGAGCCTCCAAAGTGCCGGAGGTCGGCTTCAACCATCTCCTCGACAAGTTCTTTGAATGTGATCTTGCAGGTCCAGCCCAACTCGCGCTTGGCCTTTGTCGCGTCGCCCAGCAGCGTTTCCACATCGGCAGGCCGAAGGAACTGGGGATCCACCACCACGTGGTCGCGGTAGTCGAGGCCCACATAAGAGAACGCGACGTCGGCGAGTTCTCGGACGGAGTGCTGCTCGCCGGTGGCAACGACATAGTCCGTTAGAGAGTCCTGCTGGAGCATCGACCACATGGCTCGGACATACTCCCGAGCGTGCCCCCAGTCCCGTCTGGCCTCCAGGTTTCCGAGGCGCACCTCCCTGGCGAGCCCCAGCTTGATGCGCGCAGCCTGCGAGGTAATCTTCCTGGTGACGAATTCGAACCCGCGGCGCGGCGACTCATGGTTGTACAGGATGCCGGCCGAGGCTTTGATCCTGTACGCCTCCCGGTAGTTTCGCGTGAGGTGAAATCCGGCCACCTTCGAGATGCCGTAGGCGGACCGTGGGTGGAAAGGTGTCAGTTCGGTCTGAGGAACCTCCGCCACTTTTCCGAACATCTCGCTCGAGGCGGCAAAATAGAAACGGCAATCCGGCGTGCAATCCCGGAGCGCGGCGAGCACATGGTGGGTCCCGTTGATGTTCGCGTTCAACGTGGAAAACTCGTCCTCGAACGAGTAGGCGACGAAGCTCTGTGCGGCCAGGTGATAGCACTCGTCCGGCTTGATGGTCTGAAAGACCCGGTAGATGCTGGGGAGACTTTCTAAGGAGGCGGCGTGCAGCTGGAGCCGGTCCTTCAGGTGAAGGATACGCCACAGCCGGTGCTCCGGGTCCTCGATGGCCACCCGGCGAACGAGGCCGTGCACCTCGTAGCCCTTCTCCAGGAGCAGTTCGGCCAGATAGGATCCGTCCTGACCGGTAATGCCGGTAATTAAAGCTCGCTTCATGAACAACTCTTCCTCACTGAGCCTTAGCCTGAACCTCAACCTGTTCCTGCATGAACCGCTTCAGGGATTCTTTCCAATGGGGCAGCGTGATCCCAGCCTCCGCCAAAACCCTGTTGGCCAGCACCGTGTATGGTGGTCGGGGTGCGTCGCGGCGAGTCTCCGCGGTCGAGATGGCTTGCACGGTCACCGGCAGGCCCATCTGCGCCACGATGGCGCAGGCAAACTCAAACCAGGAGCAGTCGCCGCTCCCGGCCGCATGGGCGACTCCCCGCAGGTCCAGATGCAAGACGCGCGCAAGCGCGGTCGCCAGATCGCCTGCGTGGGTCGGGCAACCCCGCTGGTCCCCAACAACGCGGAGTGCCGCCTGCTCACGGGCGAGCCGTATGATGGTCTTGACGAAGTTCTTCCCGCTCGCACCATAAAGCCAGGAAGTCCGCACCACGAGCGTATTGGGACAGTGCTCCAGAGCCAACCGCTCCCCCTCGAGCTTGGACCGGCCATAGGCGTTGATCGGATTCGGTTCGTCTGTCTCTGTATACGGCGAACTCTTCAGTCCGTCAAATACATAATCGGTCGACAGGTAGATCAGACGAGCGCCGAGTTCAGCCGCTGCGCGGGCGACCCGCTCCGTTCCCAGGGCATTCACGGCCATCGCCACGTCCGGTTCCCTCTCGGCGCCATCAACATCAGTGAACGCCGCGGCATGGATCACCACCTCGGCCTTGGACGACAGCACGCGCTCTCCCGCATCAGGCCTGAGGAGATCATACTGTGGCCAAACGCCGAGCTCGAGCGTATGCCCAGCCAGCACAGGCTGCAGTTCACGCCCTAGTTGCCCATCCGCGCCGGTAACTAAAATTCTCATGTCCGTTCGATGTCCTAGATTCGATGTTGGAGGCAACCAGTAACACTAACTTTGAACGTCGAACCTCGAACCTTCGTTGAGTCGCTGCCCATACACTTGCTCATAGTACGCCCGGAACTCGCCTGACTTGATCTTGCGCCACCAGCTTTCGTGGCTGCGGTACCAGTCCACGGTCGCGCGGAGCCCGTCCTCGAAGGACACTGTGGGCCTCCAGCCCAGCGCATGCAGACGGCGACAATCCACGGCATACCGGCGGTCATGGCCCGGGCGATCACGGACAAACCGGATCAAGCTCATCGGTTTGCCGAGATGTTTCAGGATCAGCTCAGCAACCGCCAGATTCTCCCGCTCGTTGCCGCCGCCAATATTGTAGATGCCGCCGGGTTCGCCGCGCCGAAAGATATGCTCGATTGCCGCGCAATGGTCGAACACCGAGAGCCAGTCCCGGCGGTAACGACCATCCCCGTAGAGCGGCAGCGGCTGATCATCGACCGCGTTGGTGACGAACAGCGGAATGAACTTTTCAGGGTATTGGTTGGGCCCATAGGTGTTGCTGCCCCGCGTGATCACAGCCGGCAAGTTGAACGTGGTCGTATAGCTCTGGACCAGCAAGTCCCCGCCGGCCTTGCTGGCAGCGTAGGGACTCCGGGGAGCGAGGGCGTCCTCTTCCTTGGACCATCCCTCTTTCACGCTGCCATAGACCTCATCCGTACTCACCTGCAGGAACCGAGCGACCTTGGCCTGACGCGCCTGCTCGAGTAGCACGGCAGTGCCGACCACATCGGTCCTGGCAAACCCGCTGGGGTCCAGAATCGATCGATCCACGTGGGTCTCCGCCGCGCAGTTGATGACCGCTTCAATGTCGTGATCCTTGAACACCTTCTCGACCGTCTTTGGGTCACAAATGTCTCCATGGACAAAGGCATAGCGAGGGTGATTCGACACGTCGGTCAGATTGTCTAAGTTCCCGGAGTAGCGGAGGGCGTCCAGGTTGACGACACGATGGTCCTTGTCGGCGAGCAGCCGACGCACCAGGTGGGACCCGATGAACCCCGCGCCGCCGGTCACTAAAATACGCATAGGTTAAGGCTGAGGTTGAGGTTAAGGTTCTCTCTGCAAAGAACGAATCAAAGCGTTCAGCTCTTGCCAGATGTCGTTGATTGATTCTTTTAATTCAATACAGACTGCGTCTTTGAAGTATCCAACTCTCTGACCATAAATTAGGTGGCTCTTGGTTTCTGCGAGGGAGCCCCTGGCAGCATAATAAAAGTTCAGCTTGTCCTTGGTATGCTTTCTACCAAATCCCTCTGCAATATTCCCTGGAACAGATAACGCCGAGGATCGTATTTGTGAAGTTAGGCCGTAATCTTCCTTCCTCGGCAGCCCTTCAGTGAGCACGTAAATCTTGTGAGCCAGTTCCATACTTTTCTTCCAAACCGACATCTCTTCAAACGAGCTGAAGCTCATAACAGAATGGTTCAGCTTACCTGCTCAAGGTCACTGCGCTTGCCCTCAACCTTAACCTCAGCCTTCTAATTTATTGGCGCCGGTCTTCGCCACAAGCTGGTTAGCCAGGAATAAGGATTCAATCGTTCCCGCGTCGGTCCACCATCCTTCCAGGATGTCCCAGGTCAGTTGCCCGGCCTTGATATAGGCATTGTTGACATCCGTGATCTCCAGCTCCCCACGCCCCGAGGGTGTCAGTGTCTTGATGATGCCGAACACGCTGGCGTCATAAAAATAAATGCCGGTCACCGCATAGGGAGATCGCGGATGCTGCGGTTTCTCCTCGATCCTGACGACTCGCTCTCCCTCCAGCACGGGCACGCCGAAGCGCTGCGGGTTGCTGACTTCCTTCAGCAGGATCTTCGCGCCGGTCTTCTGATCTTGAAACGCCTGCGAAGCCCGCAGAATATTCCGCTCGATGAGATTGTCTCCCAACACGACGCAGATCGGCTCGTTGTCGGCGAAATATTCCGCCAGCCGCAAGGCATCTGCAATCCCGCCTTCGCCTTCCTGGTAAGTGTAATCCAGATGCTGGAGGCCGAATTCCTTCCCGTTGCCCAGCAGCCTGAGAAAATCTCCGGCGTTGTTCCCCCCGGTCACCAGCAGAATCTCACGGATCCCCGCATTGACCAGCGTCTGGATGGGATAGTAGATCATCGGCCGGTCATACACCGGGAGCAGATGCTTATTCGTCACCTTAGTCATCGGGTGGAGGCGGGTTCCGAGCCCCCCGGCTAGCACGACGCCCTTCATCTCTGCTCCAGAAGGTTAAAGTTGAGGCTAAAGTTGACTAAGGATCGCGCTGAGGCTAGGCCAAGAGGGCCACACTTGCGATGCACACCCTGTTCTGATACGAAGCCTTTTTCACTCACTCTCGATATAAACCTCAACCTTAGTCTTAACCTTTTACAGTAAGCGCCTTTCGAAAATACTCAATCGTCTTCCGCAGCCCCTCTTCCAAATCGATCTTGGGTTCCCAGCCGAGCAGAACCTTGGCCCTGCGAATATCGGGGCGTCTCACCTTTGGGTCATCGACCGGTAGCGGCTGGTGCTGCAGGGAGCTGCTGGATCCGGTCAGCTTGAGCACGAGCCTGGCGATTTCCATCACGGTCAACTCACGCGGGTTTCCGATGTTGACAGGATCGTGGAGGCTCTCTGTTGGCAGCCCGGCCGGCTGCGAGAGAAATCCGGCTCGGTTGGTCCTCTCGGCCACGCTCTTGTCCGACTCAGCCATCAGCAGGGCAGTGACGCCGCCGATCAGGTCATCCACATAACAGAAGCTCCGGGTCTGTGATCCGTCGCCGAAGACCGTGAGCGGTTTCCCCTGCAGCGCCTGCACAATAAAATTCGAGACGACTCGCCCGTCGTTCGGCCTCATGCGAGGTCCGAACGTATTAAAGATCCGCACAATCCTCGTATCGAGTCCGTGATACCGGTGGTACGCCATTGTTAGCGCCTCGGCGAACCGCTTGGCTTCGTCATAGACACCACGGGGGCTGATCGGGTTGACATTGCCCCAGTACGACTCGGGCTGCGGGTTGACTAGCGGATCGCCGTAGACCTCCGAAGTGCTCGCGAGCAGGAACCGCGAGCCCTTCGCTTTCGCGAGACCCAGCGCCTTGTGGGTGCCCAAGGCCCCGACCTTAAGGGTGGCAATGGGAAATTCGAGGTAGTCCTGGGGGCTGGCGGGCGACGCAAAATGCATCACCGCATCCAGCGGCCCATCGAGGTGCAGATAGTCGCACACGTTGTACTTCACGAAGCTGAAGCGCTCGTTGCCAATCAGGTGCGCGATGTTTTCGGGCCGTCCCGTTATAAAGTTGTCCATGCACACCACCTGATGCCCCTTGGCGACCAGAAGATCGCAGAGGTGACTCCCCACAAACCCCGCTCCGCCGGTGATCAGAATACGCATCTTACAAAAATAGATCGAGGTTACGGTTGAGGTTGAGTATCCAGACTTGCACCTATCTGCTTAACCCGAACCTCAGCCTTACTCTTGGACCACGTTTTGGTACACTGCAACCGTCTCCCTAGCCGTCCGATCCCAGGAGAATTGGGCTGCCTGAGTCAGACCCCGCTCGCACAGGAATCGTCGGAGCTCGACATCGGTCAAGCTGTTTCGGCCGCTGGCATGCATGCCTGGCGCTGACTCCTTTTCGAGCACCACGATTCGCTTAAACCGAGGCGCAAGGGCCAGCGCCAGTGCGCACCCAACCACTCCCCCTCCGACAATCGCAATGTGGTACCCCGAACCAGTCGTCATGTCTCAACCGAACTCCGTCGCCCATCCCATTGTGGCATCTCTATCACCACACTCGCATGCGAGAGCTGGGTAGGACTATTTCCAAGGTTTCGGCAAAGGGTCCCTCGGCGATGTAGAACTGGGAGAACGTGCAGTTCGTAAGATGTAAGATATTTAGGATGAAGGAGACTCGCTGTTTGTTCTCTTCAACAATCGCGGGGCACCAGTCGGTAGCGTACACACGACCGACGGCCGGCGCCGCGATGGGCAAGCCGACGCCGCAGCGGATCTCAAGGACACTTTGTTTGCCCTCCAGAATCTTGGCGCAGAAAGAGCGGTCCCCCGCTTGGGCTAGAGTCGTTTGTCCGCCCTAGCCCGCACCTTGCATTGAATGAACCAGGACGACCCTGTGGGTTGCTTGCTTACTGTATGGGTGATCCGGGCCAATAGGGGAGCCCGGCAGACCGGTGGCAGAATACCTCGGAAGTCAGCGTGCATGCAAGGTTTTCTTGACAGATTTCGAGATCGTGGCCCAAGGAACGGGCTACGGTTGGGGCAGTCACTGCTCCCTTGTGAACCTGACCAGTGCACCCCAACTCGCCGAAGGATCCGCAAGGAGACACCCGACCCCGATGGCATTGACCGCCATCCACTGGCTTCCATGCAGCAAGGTCGCATAGGCAGCCGCCTGCGTGGGTTCGATTCCGGCGACGATCCCCAACCCGGCTACACAGAAGCCGTGGAACGTGCCCACGAAGCCCGGCGCTGATGGGACGGCAACCCCGAATAACACGATCACGAAGACGAGGGCCGTCTGCAGCGGCCTCAGGCCCAGAGCAAATCCCTCGGCCAACACATGGAAGGACGCGATCGCCACCGCCCAGATGAACAGCGAGAGCCCGGCCACCATGGCGACCTGCGCACCGCTCTTGAACACACACAGTCCCTCGATGAACCGGCGAAGCAGCTCCAGACTGCGCGACAGCCACGCCCGACCCTGTTGAGCCGACCAGCGGTCGCATGCCCGCAGGAGACGCTCACGGAACCGCAAGACCAGCCACAAGCCGGCGACGCCGGCGGCCACCGCCAACAGCACCACCAACCCGGCTCGCTTCAAGAGTCCGGCCGCGCTTCCACCCAGGTCGGGCAAGACCGCCAGGCAAAGCCCGAAGATCGTCAAGGCGGCCAATACGTCCAGCAGACGCTCAACCATAATACTGGCCAGGACCGTGGGGACCGGCATCTGTTCGCGCCTGGCTAGCACCCAGGCCCGCACAACCTCGCCCAGTCTGGCCGGTAGCAGGTTGTTGGCCATCATCCCGACGAATGTGGCCGAAACTACAGGCCCTGTATCCACGGACCTGATAGCACCCAGCAGCACCCGCCAGCGAATCGCGCGAACCACCAGGCTCAAGAGTCCGACAACAACGCTCGCAATGACCCACGGCACACCCACACGGCCCATCCCACGTACCATGGCGAGCAGATCGACATCTTTGAGCGCATACCAAAGGCAGGCGGCGCTGACGAGGGCCCCCAACAGGAGACTGACAAGAGCCCGGCTACGCACGGCATTCCACGCACAGCACCATGATGCATCCCGTCAAACGTGCGCCAGAGCCAAAACCTTCCCTGTCGAAAAACCTTCAAACCAGCTCAAGTCTCGTCACCTAGCCGAGGGCCGGGCGACTGTGCGCGCTCCTCGTCGCCCCAACGATCCGAGCCTCGCCGAATAGGACCGCATCGGCTAGGAGCGCCCGGCGAAAACCGGCTACAGTACGATGGGAACCGGTTGTGCGACCTCACCGATCAAGCCGCGACCAATCTGGATCATCTCTCCGATCCAACCGGGGGGAGCGCGGGAGACCTCGTCAGGAGTGCCCCGTATGCATCGGCCAGATGGCGCATCATGACCGTAGCCGTGAAGTGGCTCTCGACCCGGTGGCGACCCGCCGTTCCCATGTCCGCGCGCCCGGGCGCATCTCTTAGTAGGTCGACGATGGCCCGTGCCAACGAGTCAGGATCGCCGGGAGACACGAGCACGCCCGTCTCTCCGTCTTCGACGATTTCAGGCACCCCTCCGGTCTTCGTTGCCACCACCGGCTTGCCCATGGCCATGGCCTCAAGGACCGCGATGCCAAATCCTTCCATCAGCGCCGGATGCACGTAAATATCCAGAGCAGCCAAGCTGGGATACACCGATTCCTGGAATCCCGCGAAGTGCACATGCCCATCCACTTGGAGAGTTTCGGCTTGGCGCCTCAGGGCTTGCTCATAGGCCGCGTTCCCACCGCCGACAATGAGATAATGGACGTCCGGTGCCGAGGCGAGGATCACGGGCAGGGCTCTGAGCATTATTCCGTGCCCCTTTCGCGGGAACAGGTTTGCTACGGTGCCGATGAGCGGAGCCTGGGCCGGGATGCCATACAGATGTCGGACACGTTGACCGTTTTCAGACTGCGGCACACGCGCCATGTCCAGACCGCTGTAAAGCGTCCGGACTCGCTCGGGAAGAACTCCGCCCAACTCCAGCGACTGATGAATCTGGCGGGACACAGGGAGCACCAAATCCGCCTTCTCCAGGTCGTACCGGCGAACCTTCGACGGCTCGATCTCCTGCCGGACGTGCGCGATCACCGGCACACCCAGGCCCAGACATCCTCGCAGCGTCTGCGGCACCCACCAGATGTCATTGACGTGGACCAGTGAGGGCCGGGCCTCCATGACGACCCCACGAAGTTCACGGATTGCCGAAGCCCGGCGGTGATACGCGAACAGTTTTCGCCACGGAGGCAGATCCACGCTCTGCCTCCTCGTTCCGCGTCGGTCCAATTCGACAGCCAGGGGACCTCGCTCGGGACAGACGACCAGAGCTTGGTAGCCGAACTGGGGCAGATGGTCAAGGATAGAGAGAAGCTCGCGCTCGGCACCACCAATCTCGGCAATGCCGTGGATGAACTGAACAGCCCGCAGCTCCTGCACAGTTACCTCCGGAGCAGCTCTTGCGCGGCTGCCCAGACTTCATCAACCGTGATCAGCCGCATGCAATTCTGGTCGCCGCGAAAGCAATCCGGGTGGAAACAGGCACGACAATCGAGCTCCTTGTAGAAGATACGATGTTGTTCACCGCGCGGGCCCCAAACCGCAGGATCCGACGGTCCGAACAGGGCCACCACCGGTGTCCCAAGTGCGGCCGCCATGTGCATGGGACCGTTGTCATTGCCCACGAAAAGGGCACAGCGCTTCAGGACTGCGGAGAACTGCCGAAGCGTGGTGCGTCCAGCCAGCACCGTGGGCGCGAAGCGGGACCGAGTCCGAATTGCCTCCGCCACCTCCCGCTCACGCGCGTCCCCGCCCACGAGCACGCGGCAGCCGACCACGCCTGTCAGCCGGTCAGCCAACTCAGCAAACCGCTCCACCGGCCAAGCCTTGAACCAGTAACGAGCGCCCGGTAGAAGCATCGCCAGCGGCGGGGTACCCTTGCCCTCGCATTCCCCAATCCCAACCTCCTCGAGCAGTCGGGCGGCCTCTGCCTCGTCCTCCGGAGAGGTGCGTAGCACCGGCAACCACGGCTTCGGTTCAATGCCCAGCACCCGTACTGCCTCCAGGTCACGTTCTAATCGGTGCACGACCCCAGGCCGGACTCTGACAACAGACGTATACAGGAGCCCTCGCCAGCGGTGCTCTTCGTTGAACCCGATGCGCACCGGAGCACCACTCAGCCTCGCCATGACGGCAGACCGGTCCCCGTCCGTCAGATCAATTACCGCATCAAAGCGTCGCCGACGAAGCTCGTTGAGGAACCGGAATTGTGCATCGAGCTCGCCTCGACCCACCACCAGGACCTCGTCCACGTCCGGATTCCACTTCAGAATGTCCTCGGTCCCCAGGTTTACGACCATGGTGAGACGTGCCTGCGGAAATCGCTCTCGCAGAGCGCGGAGAACTGGTGTGCCTAGAAGCACGTCCCCGATGTACCGGAGTTTAATGACCAGAATGTTACGCATACCCACAATGGTCGAAAGCCTCTCAAGTCATAAAGTCTCAAGTCCTCTGAGTGAAGCAGGGCTCTTGAGATTCTCTTCCTGGACTTTGGACTTGATGACTTACGACATTCGGACGCTCTTTGGTGGATCCACCATGTTCCCGGTTCAGACGGCTTTGTCTTGCCGGAGATCAGTAAAGCACACGTGGCGCAGAGAGCAGGATGATTAACCCAATGTGATACTCTTCGAGAATCACTCGGTGCCTAAGCTGCAGAACATCACCTCGAGGCCGAGGGACATTCATACTGGAGTGAGATACCATTTTGCCCTCTTTCCGATAGACCGCAAGATCTTGAATCGCGTCAAGAAGTCTCTCACTCTTCGCCATTTGTGAATTGGGAGACTCTGGAGGTGACGAAGATGATGGGTCATTTGTGGTCTCAAGTCTGGAGCCATTTCGCGAACACTATGACATAACTCTTGCGCATAATCATCGTGGTCATAGGCCGCGCAGATGGCGACTGCGGCGGTTAGGCAGGCTGGGTCGGTCGTCTGGAGGTCTTCGACCATACGGGAGGGTGACTTAAAGTACAGGGCGTCGGCCGACAGCAGGTGACTTGGAGTCCCACGCCCGCATCCATAATCCCGCCCTCTGATTCGGACCGGATTGAGATAGTCCATCAACTGAAATCCGAGTCCGCTTAGATAATTGTGAACATCGGTAAAGAGTGCCTGGTTCTTGTAGAAAGGAAGAAATTCGACCTCAGCCTCGACTGCAAAGATGGAACGACGCAGGCACATCTCCCCCCCTCTCAGAATATCTATTTCAGTTCCCTGGGTGTCCAGCTTGATGACATGGGGGACAAGGCGATATTCACGGCATAGAGCGTCCAGGGTCCGGCATCGGAGTGGCACCTTCCGAAGGATGTCAAAATCGCTCAACGACACGTGCACGCTTTTAAGAAATTCGAGGTTAGGCTGCAAGAGGGAGGTGTTAGTTTGATAACGCGTCACGTTCAAATCCAACACACCTTCAGACCCATAGAGGGCAACCTGGAACCAGCGATGACGTTCAGAGTCTTGAAGTTTAGTGAATTCTCGTTCGTCCGGCTCAAACCCGATGACGGTCAGATTCCGGAATTTCCCCCAGCGCCTCCGATTGATGCCTCCCCCCGCTCCAACATCAATAAGGGTAAAAGGATAGTCGAAGACAGAGTGAAGCGACCCTAAGTTCTGATCGGAAACTGAGTCTGACATGAACTGCACCCCTCCTTCAGCTGTACCTCTCAACCAGCGCATGTCCGTACCGTACCCGTTCGTAGCGGTCTCTCCACAATATTCTCAGATTATCCCATCGACGGTGGACCCAATTGCCCCGAACGGTCCGTTTCCACTTTTTCATGAAATGAGACTGATTGGCCTCCGGATAATCGTTTTGTCCCATCCGCTTGATGGCCTCTTGCGTGACCATGCCAAAATGGTGAATTAAGGTAGCCCCTGTCGTGCCCACGGAGAAACGAGACGCCCGTGCCCGCCACAAGAAATCCACATCCTCGCAGCCTCCAAAGGAAAACCCCTCATCGAACAATCCGATGCGGTCGAACACCTTGCGGTGAATCAACATGCAGGCCCCGTAGATCGTTGAGCGGGCCGCGCCGGCACACCGTCGCACAAACTCGGCCGCATATTGTTCTAGATCATAATCGAGACGTCCCTCGCGAGCGGCCGGACTCACGATGCCATGTCCTTTGTTGTCCATGAATCGAAGGAGACCGGACAACCAGCCAGGAGTAACCACAATATCATTGTTCAAGATCCCGATCACCTGGCCCTGGCTTGCCAGGACCCCCTGGTTCCAGGCCTTCGCGCAGCCGAGGTTGATAGAATTGGTGATTACCTTCGCATTCAGACGAGACAGGAATTCTCCCGTGCCATCGGTGGAGGCATTATCCACAATCACCAACTCATACGGCACATCCGCCCAGCGCGCGATGGAGGCCACGCATTGTTTCGTGTAGTGAACTTGATTGTAGACAGGAATGACTAAACTGACCTGCGGGATCGTGGTCATGAGATTGTGGGGGCTAGGGAAGGCTCGAGCTCAGATTCCTACAGGCTCATGGTTTTGGCAGCTTTGACGATCAGGATCTCCCCGAACAGGAGAGGATCAGACAGAAGGGTGTCTCGCACCTGTGCCTTGGCGGGGTCCTCCCGTGCGTGGGTTCTTCCCCTCTTCCGGACAAAATGCCTGATGAGGCGGTACGTCAATGACCGTTGTTTCAACAGTCGATTCGTACAGATTTGCTCCACGCGGAATCCGCTTCGCGCCAACACATGCCGCAATTCGAGGAAACCGACGGGGTTGATGTGATCCACGGGCCGTTCATTTCCCGTCCCTGGGTCCCGCTCGATCATGTAATGGAAATAATTCGGATATCCATACAGCAAGTAGCTCAAACGAGAACGGATGCTGAGGACGTTGGGTGTTGTTACAAGGAGCTTCCCGCCTGGCCGGAGAACTCGGTTGGCTTCTCTGACCAAATGCCACGGGTTTTCCAGATGCTCAACCGCTTCGATCGAAACCACGCAATCGAACATTTCACTGGCATACGGCCATCCCTTGTTCAAATCGATGCGCCTGCACTCAATTCCCTTCACCCTGAACCGAGAGACATCGAGGTCCCCGCACTGGACTTCGATCCCTGACTCTCGGGCTCTCGCTGCAAAGGCGCCTTCCCCCGCTGGAACATCCAATACCAGGCCAGGTTTCTCCGGCACCAGCAGAGCCAGCACTTGATCATGAACGAGGGTAGCAGCGTCAGGGCGGGCAACGACTGATTCCATCCGCTGACTATCAGACTTCATCCGGGAGGTCGTGTCAGGGATCACCGGCTGGCATGGCGGCCGTGGACGTCGTTTTCAGGATGCTTGGGGGAATCATCCCCTGCCCCATCGAGTGCTCGTACCGGACCGCCGGGGCGGCCGTGTTGTAGGGAATGCCCAGCTTGGCCCGGACATCGGCCTCCAGCCAGTCACGCAGCCGGACCAATTCTTGCGCGTTCAGGTAGTCGGTGTATACGTACGAGGTATACTCGCCGGGGATTCCCTTGTAGTATTCAGCCACCTCACGATAATCCACCTCGACGCTGTGCAACCGATCTCCCGTCTTGGGGTACGTATAGGTCCAGACACCCGCATTGGTCTCTACGGCCTCATCAAAGTAGGGCGTCCCCGGATACGTCGTGATCACCGTCGCATCGAAGTCCTCAGGCTTGACTGCAAGCAGCCAATCACGGGTGGCTCGGACGGTCTCCTCCGACTCCCCGGGATGGCCGACCGACATGAGGGCTTTCACTTTGAGAGAATGCCGTTTTGCAATTTCCATCGCGCGCGTGTTGTCGCCTTGACTCGCCTGTTTCTGGATGTTCGTGAGGATCCGTTCGTGTCCCGATTCAAAGCCGATCAGGATCCATCGAAACCCCGCGCGGCACATGGCTTCTGCCTGCTGATCGGTAAACAATTCCGCCTTGATGAATCCACGCAGTCTGAACTCAACGCCCAACTTCTGCTGCGTGTCAGTGATGAGATTCATCAATTCCACGACCTTCGGGTTGACGTTGAGTTCGTCGTCATACAGCATGAATCCGGTGACTCCATAGGCTCGGTAGAGATGGACCATTTCCTGCACAATGCTTTCCGAGGTTCGCATCCTGATCCGCCGCAGAAACGGGCTCATTCGCCCCCCGCAGAAACCGCAGCCAAACGGGCACCCGAGTTGGGCAATCATCGACATGGCTCGAACGCCGTCGATGGTGTAATGGTAGCTGTCCACATCAACAAGGTGACGGGCAGGGAATGGAAGCTCGGTGAGCACCTGGTTGTTGAGAAACAGGTCTGATTTGGGATCGTCACCGTCGACCAATTTTGGCGGTGCAGCCTCAAGAGTCTGAAATATTGCTAATTCTCCGTCCCCAACGACCAGCACATCGAACATCTCTTCCAACTGCTGGTATGCCGTGGTCGCGCGGCCAGCTTGCCCGTGTTTCTGCTCGTATTTGTAAGCAGCATGAATTAGGGTGACGTGAGGTCCGCCGAGGATAATCCGAGCGCTGGGCTCAAGGGATCGGATCACCCGATACACCTTGGTGGCCGCCGGCATTTGGGGGGTCGTCGCGGTGATTCCGAAGCATGTCACGCTGCTGGTCTTGACATAATCACGGACAACCTCCTCGTAATTCTCCACACCCGAGAGGTCTAACATCTCCACCTCGATCCCGGCATTCTCCAACATCGCCGCAACCTTGAGAATGCCAAGGGTCATGAACACACGCTCATCGAGGAGAAAGATGGACGGAGGAGTAATCAAGCAGATGCGATGGACCGCTCGCCGCACTCGGGATGTTCTTATTATTTCAAGTGGTGTGATCATAGCTCACACGTAGCGCCGCCGAACCTCCATGACCGCTGGAGAGGATTCTAGAGCTTTTACTGTACCTTTTTGTCATAAACGCCTGACAAGGTCAATACTTCAGGACCTCTTCCCTGCCAGACTATACCAGAACCGTGCAGACTTTCCTACTCTGTACTGTCGTCAGCCGCACGTCGGCTCCGGCCATGAAGTCACACACGATAGTTGAAATTCTCAGGAGTCTTTGACCGCCCGCAAAATCACAGTCATGTTGTCCACCACGTTCCACAGGTAGCGGCGGAATCGCTTTTGGAGGTAGCGCGGAAAATACCGAAAAGGCTTTCTGACGTCGTACTCGATCTTCTCAATCCGGAAGTCGGTTCCAACTCCGTAGGGCGTTGGTGGTTCAAAATACTGAAAGGTATCCTCAGTGATGTACCGGACGTGGGTCGGATCCCGGAAAGCCCCGCGCGAGGTATAGTAGGGTACGACAACTCTCACCTCAGCTCCAGGGCGACAAATTCTGTAGATCTCTTCCATAAATCGGACGAGGTCTCGAATATGCTCGACTGTGTGGCTCAAATGGACGACGTCGACTGAGCTGGCTTTCAACGGTAACGCACGCTCAAAATTACACACCGCATCAACCCCGGGCAACCTTTGACAATCCAATCCGAAAGCCCCTTGAAGTTTCTTAGATCCGCACCCAAAATCCACAATGATGGGTTTCAAAGGAATCGCCGGCAGGCTTCCACGAAGTATTCTGCTCTTCTCTCACAGGTGTGGTACTTCAGAAGGTGCAGCCGTCCTTCTCGTGCAATGGCCTCCCGCTCCGCATCTTCCCGCAGGTAATATAGGACTAATGCCTTCAAATCGCTAAGATCCGCTCGGCAATAGACCGCATGCTGTCGATTCTTAAATCCATTTGGAATTACTGACTCGAGAGGATCAGAGAGCAGCATGGTGCCTAGAGCCGGGATTTCGTAGTAGCGAGGAGAAGGTGTCCATCCCCCGCCTCGTAGCGAGATAGCGATCTTAGACCCAGCAATTTCCCGATAGTACTTGTCTGGCGTTTGTTTCTTGGCCTGGTCGGATTCAGACGCATCGCGATCGTCTAAGACCTTCGTGAGCAATCGTTTGATGGGGCTGGCCACTAGCTTGTACTTTCGGTCATCAGGACTGGCGTAGACTCCCCCAGAAAACCGCACTCCCGGCAGGCATGAAAGAATGCCGACGGCCTTCGCGCGCCGGGGATGGGAGGCCCGTCCAGTGTAGGACACGTCTATCGCCTTATCAACGGCAGGCACATCAGGAATCGCATCCAAGATAATGGAGACGGGAAGAGGAAGAGTTCGGCCGTACAATTTACCGTTCCCTCGAAAGGCCCGCGCTAATGCGCCGAGATCACGAATAGGCTTACTGAGCTTCCAGATGTAATCGCGCTTAAAATAGATGGCCAGTGGGTATCGCCGCACCACCTCGTGACGAATCCGCGCATCATCGGCACCATCTATAAAAACCATTGCAGGGAACGACACCTTGTCGTACAGCCGACGACACTCCGCCAGACACTCTTCCCGAAACGATGCCAGACAGACCAAATCAAAGGATCGGCTGCTGAGGAGATCGAGGATATTTTCCCTCGTATAGCGCCCGCCTGGCCGTTGAACCACGAACCAGTTCTTTGCCCCTGGGTCGTGATACAGGGGTTTATAGGGATAATCGACGACCTGATCCTCTCCGAGGATTCTGGATAAACCGATGTAGAGCGGGTCGGAAACATAGTCAAACTCAAGATCCCCAAGAAACAAGATCCGCACGAACCCTCAGTCCTTCCTAACCAATCCCACTGATGAGAACATGGCCCTCTTTCTCGTGTTACTTGCGTCTTCCACCCGCACTACAGGGCACCATCCATCACATCGCAGTAAATGCGCTCGAGCTTTCTCGTCAGTTTCGAGGCCTCGAACTCCTCGCGCGCCTTTTCATAACTACGTTGACTAAATTGCTTCCGCAGATCGTGGTTCTGCAGCAGTTCAATGACCGCCCCGGCATACTGCCATCGCCATCGGCACACAAAGCCGGTGATTTTGTGCTCGACAATCTCACCCTGTGCGTTGGATTTCTTTCGTTGCGGGGTCGCAATCGTCACCACCGGTAGGCGATTGGCCATCGCTTCGGCGATGACGACCCCATAACCCTCTCCTACTCTGGCCCCATGAGTGAACACATCCAATTGACGATAGAAGTCTCTTAACTGCACTGAGGTATCTGTCAGTTCTACACGTCTCGCCAACTCGAGCCCTGCGAGACGCGCCTTCACCCGATCGGTCGCTCCCTGAAACACACAGCGAGCCTCCGGAACTTTCCGAAAAATCTTCGGCAGGCTGTCAACGCAGACATCATGCCATTTCTGGTCGTCAGCCCTACTGCATCGCCCAAAGGTCGCCGTGAAGTTCTTCGTGTATGCCGGAAACTCCTCAAAATCCACGGGAAGATATAACGCTTCATACCGGGCCTTCGGCCGCATGCCATGGCGGCCAACATAGACGTCTTTGGACCACATGGACGGGAACAGATAACAATCAATTCGTTCATTCTCTTGTCTATCGATTGCGTTAAAAATGTTGGTTTCGACAATGCCGGGCCGGCCGTTTGCTTTTTCTGGAAGAGTTCCCGGCTCATAGTCACCCGCCCGAGAGACATGATAAATATCGATCTTGAGCTCGCGAACCAGCTTTGTCATGTCTGGTGGCTGCAGGATCACGGGAATTCCCATTTTTTCTAGTTCCGCAACCCGCACCCCCCCGCGTAAGCGACCACAAGCGAACACTTCGAAACGGGATTTATCGAGATATTTTGCAAACACCTGGATGGCCTTTTCTGTGCCACCGAGATCCAGCAGGTTGCAGGCCATGAGGACTCTTATTTTGGTCATAGCTCAGAAATGCATCTCCTTCCCGCTACCAAACGATACGGACGTGCTGCCTTGAAAACTGCAAGGCAAGCCTGGAAGCAGGCCCCGTGTTGTGTCCTCCTTAGGGTCCAAGAAGAATCGCACGAATGGATCTGCCTACAGCGATCTTTCTTGATACCGAATTCTCTTTCCGTACCATGTTCTCTTCCGGACCCATATATCATTTAGTTTACGGCACCTTTCCTTAAACCCCATCAGGTCAGCCTCGACATCTCCCTTTTCGATAAGCACTCTTTCACGGCAGTGAAAAGAGTTCTTCCAGAAAAAGCCAATCGCTGCATACTTCGGATTAACAGTCCTAAACCAACGGTTGATCACTAGAGATACAGGCTCCAAAATATCAAAAAATTCCGACCAATGGTGATCACGTGCACCTCGATTCCAGCTCGGCCCTATACTGAGATGAAAGCGGCTATATCCGTGGATCTGTGCGTGCTTAAATATAAATTCGATACCAGCATCAGTTACCTCGCACATCCAATGATGATGGGAATACCTGCAATAGCGACTCCGTTCAATTCCGGGAATGCTCTCGATGACGCGATGCGGGACTTCGATGAATCCACCCTTCCCTACGCGCATCATTTCCTGACAAACCCACACCGGATCTCTCAGATCTTCAAGCGTCTGCTTACAAACGACAAAATCGAACTGCTTGTCTTTGAAAGGCCATGCTTGATGCGAGCAAAGATCCCATTGCACCCAGTTTTCTTTGGAGAAGTGGGGTGTCGGCCATAACTCTCTGAAGTATGGTTCTGCCTGCTGGTTGTTGTCCCAGGGCAGAAAATCCAATACAAAGTCAGCTCTGCTGAGGGGTCTACACCCCCCCCCAACATCCAGAACAATATCCTCTGCTCTAATGCGGTTCGGCAACTCCTCAAATCTCCCAATTTGGACATTTCCCATCGCGACAACTCCTCACACTATGCGACAACAGGAAGCTTAGCGGAGCCTTTTCGCTAGGAACCAGTTATGAGACAAGGCTGGACTGGCCCATACGCAACCGCATCCCGCTGATAAGACTTCCGCAACGAAAATTTGATTCATACAACTTTCCTCGCCTCTCTTACGATCCGAACGGAAGCACTGGCGGCAGTCATACCCCTCTGGATGACTTCAACTCTCCCTCGCGTGGCCCAAGATTGAGGGATCCGAGGGTCCGAACAAGGCTGCCCTCGGAATTCACCGGGCGGCCGCCATAGGCATGGGCCCCGCGTCATTGCCGCTATAGAGCGCGCATTCTTTGATCAGCGTGGCCAACGCTAAGAGGGACCCACGCCCTACGAAACATAAATCGCAAAGGGGCGGTCACACCGGATTGGTCGAACACACCTCCCCGTAGACCTCCACAGTGCGACGCGCGGCGCGTTCCCACGTAAATTGCTTAACTCGTTCAAATCCTTTCGCCCTCAAGCCCTCGCGCAGCTGTTTGTTCGACAGGACTCGTACCATCGCCTCACCCAGTTCCCTCGCATCAAGGGGATTTACGAAGATAGCCGCATCCCCCGCCACCTCAGGTATGGATGTGGTATTGGACGTAACCACCGGAGCGCCGCAGGCCATGGCCTCCAAGACAGGCATGCCAAACCCTTCGTAGATTGAAGGGAACACAAATAGCTCGGCCGCGGAATAGAGCAAGCGAAGGTCCTCAGAAGACAACCGACCGGGACAGACCACCTGGGCCTCCAATCCGTAGGCGCGAACGGTGCTCATGTAAGACCCGAATTGGTGGACCCGATCTCCAACCAACACCAGGGCGTGCGACTTTAATTGTTTAGCTCGCCCTGCAAATGCCTCCACGAGAGTCGCGTGATTCTTTCTCGGGTCCGCTCCGCCAATAAACAAGATGAATTTATCTGCAGTAAACCCAATCCGGCGTCGCAGATCCTCCACGGCTCTTGGGTCTCGGCTCGGCCTGAAGTCATCCGAGACCCCGCATGGAATGACCGCGATTCGTTCAAGCGGCAAGCCGTATAGAGACCTGATGTCTTTAGCAGAGTGCTGGGAGATCGTGATGACTTTGCGGGCACGCCAAGCCATCCGTCTCGCTCGGTAAAATGAAGCCCGTTGTCCAAACACCTTCCGGGAATATTGTGGATGCCGGTCCAGCCAGAGATCAGGAATCGTCACGACCCCTCCATACCGGCCTTCCGTTTTCAACTTGAAATTAGTCCCATGATACAAATCCAGACGATCTAAAGTCCCTCGCCAACGCATGGTCCAGAGCCCGGCCTCGACCCAGCGCAACTGCGAGATTGGTTCCCAGCCTACCGGCTGGCCGTTCACCAGCCATCCGGGCTTCACGTACGCGACCAATTCGAGTTCCTCCTTCAACGCGACTAAGGCGCGTAAGAGATGGTAGGTCAGCCAGCCCACTCCTCCGCGATCGCCCAAGAGCGGATTCGCATCTAGCCCGACCCGCATGGCTCACCCAGTTCGTGGTAAGGGGGTAAAGGGATCACGTTTCACGTTCAGCAGTTCCCACAGCTTTGCATACTTCACAAACGTGTACATGCTCGCAAACATACAAAACACCAGCCCGTGCATACCTTCCCGAAACGCCTGCCGTGCGACGAAGTACTTCCAGAAGGTAAACAGCGGCCTGAACACCAGATCGCTCCAGTGAACGACTGTCTTCGTCTTTCCTCGCTCCCTGGCCGCAAGATTCGTCAGACTGTTGATTTTTCTGAAATGGTCCTCGACCGTCCGCTCCGTGTAATGGTCCAGGGGCTGGGCTAGGTAACCCACTTTTCCCGTACAGATGAACTGTGGATGGGGTTCTGCGTTATCCATCCGGCCTGCCCCTCGACGAAAGAGCCGAAGCTGATAATCGGGGTAACACCCTGCCCTTCGGATCCAATTGCCGTAAAAGTAATTCCTTCTCGGCACATAATAGGCAACAGGGCTGTTCGGATTGTCGTCCTGAAGAATCCTCTCGATCGCCTCTCGCAATTCTGCAGTGACGCGTTCATCTGCGTCCATAATAAACACCCAGTCAGTCGTTGTCCGGTCAATGGCGAAATTCTTCTGTTCCCCATAGCCTTTCCAGGGGTGGTGAAACACGTCCTCTGTATATACACGAGCAATCTCGACGGTCTTATCCCGGCTGAACGAATCGACCACCACGACCTCGTCCATCCATTTGGCCGACTCCAGACAGTCCCGGATGTTCTTCTCCTCATTAAAAGTAATCACCCCGCACGAAATTGTTCCACGCATGGACAGGCCTGTTCCCATTGGCTGAACGTTAACCGCGAAAACCTCGCCTCGCGATCTCTCGATAGAAGCGCCAGTTAAGCCACCGGTTCCTTCGAGGCGCCAATCTTGCGGCGTTCTCGACGCGAGACCGCATCATTTTCGGATGCGCCCCGTGGAAGTCCTTAAGAATCAGGTAGTTCTCAAGGTCAAGGTCTTGGTCTTCCTGTAAGAGGATCTTGGTTTGGCGCTCGCTTGGGAGATCTCCGTAGTAGACCTTGAGCTGCTCCCGCCGCTTGGCCAACATCGTTTGTCGATTCTTTACCCATCCGTAATGGAACACTCGAGCATGAGATGAAGCCAGCCACTGAGACGGACCGCTCTGTAGATACCTCCCATCCGCTTTGCGGGAGAACCCCACCGCATCACCGCAGGACTCAAGCTGCCCGTTATTACGGACCACGCGCACCGCTCGATGATAGTGCCAGGGATTGATAGACCAGTAATCCCCCACAAAATGAAGGTAGCGGAAGAGTAACCCCAAGACCTCCGTCTTGCCGAGATTGTCCTGCATCGCTTTTAGAATGCACGGCAGATCGTCTTCGTGGATGACCTCGTCAGCCTGAAGATAGAAAGCCCAATCACCCGTGCATGCGGCAAGCGCGATGTTCGTTTGCTGGGAATAAATAAGCCCCCCTCTTCGTAACGTCTCATCCCAGACCGATTCAATGACCCTAATCTTGGGATCTCCGATTGACTGAATAAGTTCCAACGTTCCATCCTCACAACGCCCCACGTTCACAATGAATTCATCGACGATCGGGAGAATCGATCGAATCGATGCGACGACGGGATAATCGTAACGAATGATGTTCCTGCAAAAGGTGAACCCACTGACTTTCATGAGAGGATCCCCAGGCCCAACTCCGAGAGAGTGGGCTCCTGCGCGAGAGGATGAGAGAGTCTTCGCAATCGGTTTTCCCTTCAACTTGAGGATGCGCCACCGGGCGCATCCTCAGTGGATGAACAACGTTCGCTCTCCGTACTTCCGGAAGACAATCTGGCTGTTCGGAAACACCCGTTTCAGCCGAAGAAGGCGGTGGGCCCGCCACAGATCATTACAATTTTCCACCAACGCCCGCCTCATTCCGCGAAACCGACAGGCCGCTAATCCGTCGCCGCAGATCAGTGTTCGATCCCTGGCATCCACGACAAAAGAGGGCTTCCAAAAAAAGATCGTTGTTTTCGCCTTACGTCGGAGACAATGCTGTGCCACCGAAAAATCAAGGCTGTCATAAAACTCCTTCATGAACCGCCCATCGGAACATGGGCAGAATTCCGAAATCGTCGCACGAGTCTTCGGTTCGAAAACCAGCACGGCTGGCGTAGGAGAGAACACAAACCACTTGTGCATCCAATACTCCGGAAGGTCCTTGCCCAAATAGGCCAGCCCCTGCTCGAGCAAGGGGCTGGGCGTCTCAATGTATCCGGCAGTCCCCACCCGCATGATCTCTTGACAAGCGTCAGCCGGCCAATCCACATGCTCCAGCACATGAGAGGCGTAGACATAATCGAAGGATCTCGCTTGCAAGGGCAGCGCCTGTACGTCTCCGGCAATCAGTTGTGCCGGCTCCGGCACTACGAGAGCACGGCCATGTCGATCCCGACCTTCTTTCAGGTCGAAATCCACCACACAAGTCGTGCCTTTGAACGGATTGTGTCCCGATCCGATATCAAGCACACGGCGAGCAAAATATGGTCTTTGCCAAAATGGCAATTGTTTCATGAGGGGTCACCGAAGATGGCTCACCTCACCCAGAGGCACTCGGACGCCCTTCTTGTCACGCTGGAATCGCTCCAGATCTTGCTAGTCCCACGGATCACCCGCCCGTCAGGAATCACAGGGCACTTCGTTCAGAAGCAAACCACTCCCTTCCAGAGCTCATCTCCCAAAGTCTCGCGTACTTGGCGAAGGTGTAATACGCATAGAGTCCAGCCAGTATCAACCCAGGCATTCCGTCCAAGACTCCCAAACGTGCCACGTACATCTTCGCAAAGGTATACAGAGGGTGTGTGACAAGTTGATGAGTCCGGAATCGCGTCCCCTGTTGGACCATACGCTGGGCCATTAAGCCGGCGTACCGGTTTACTTTCTGAAGATAGTGATCGATATCGCGAAAGGGGTATTGCAGTACCTCCGCTTTGAGATAGCCGACCCTGCCGTCCAGTTCGAATCCCTCGTGGACGAGGTCCTCTCGATATCGCAACCGACCCTTGCGGAACAACTGGGGTTGCCGATAATCCGGATACCACCCGCTGTGGCGGATTGCCCGTCCCAGGAAGTAGTTGCGTCGCGGCACGAAATAGGCCTCGGCCTCCGGCCCACGCGCAAGGGTGCGCTTGATTTCCTCGCGGACTTCTTGCGTCGCTCGCTCATCGGTATCCAGGCTGAACACCCATTCATACGAGGCATGCGCCACCGCCTCGTTGCGCAACCGGCCGAACCCATGAAAGTCGTGCTGGTACACCTTGTCCGTGAATTCCCGGCTGATCTTCTCGGTGGCATCGGTGCTGTGGGAGTCCACCACGATAATCTCGTCGGCCCAGGTCAGGCTCTCCAGGCAGGCGCGGATGTTCGGTTCATCGTTGTACGCGATGACGACCGCCGATACCTTGTTACGTGGGCCCGTCATAGCTTCGCCCCCAGGTCTTTCCAGGACCAGATGCGGTTCTCCTCCAGCATGATGGTCGCGCTCACAAATAGTGCCACCAGGGTGCGATACCGGGACGCGATAGCTGGGTCTGAGACCGCTCGGTTCACCGCTGGCGTCTCCACTCCAAGATCGGTCTCCTGCAAGGTCTCGTTGCGGATGGAATACCACAGAAGCCCGTGGCGGTCCGCCAGGGCGATCCTGTCCTGGCTGCTCAATACCGCGAAATTATTCCGGAGACAATCGCCGACCAGCAGACAACTCAGGTCACGGCCCAGGAACGGCGACACGCGGGGCGACAGGCCGGTGAGGGCCAGAATCGTGGGCGTGAGGTCCACCTGGCTGGCCACCGTGGTTACCGTCCGGGGCCGGTAAGTCGAGGGCGTCCGCAAGGATTGATTCATCCAAATGAACAGGGGTACGGTGTAATGACTGACCCACCGCTCCTGGTCCGTCTGCCCGACCGACTCGTGGCGACCATGGTCCCCGAGAATGAAGACCACGGTGTTCTCGAGCAGGCCATCCCGCTGCAGTCCCCTGAAGAACCGCTCAAACTCCAGATCCAGGTAGCGTAGGGATACCAGGTAGCGGTCCGGCTCACCTTGCAATGCTCGGAGGTCAGGGTGTCCCTGCGGAACCTTGTACGGATGATGGGTACTGAACGTCAGCGTTGACAGAAAGAACGGTCTGCCGGACGTCCTGAGGCTCTGAATGCGGTAGCGGAGAAACTCGAACAACGCGCCGTCGGTCATGCCTAACCCCAGCCGCTCGGCATCGGGCGGGAAATCGCTCTCGTCCAGGAACCGCTGCAGGCCATTCCGTCCCATAAACAAGGCCGTGTGATCCTGATGATAGTCCCGATTGTTGCCAATCACCATCTCGGTCTGATATCCGCCTTTGTTCAGGAGGGCGGGGAGGCACAAGTAGTCATACGTATAGCGAGCCTTGATGGCTGCCCGCCCGTACCCCTGGTAATAGGAGCAGAAGGAGGCGAACAAACCGTGGTGCGTGTGCTGTCCATTAGAGAAAAAATTGGCGAAGAAGACGCTCTCCTCCTGGAGCTGATCCAGGAACGGCGTGAGGCGAATCCCTCCGCGCACGTTCAAGGGGACGACTCTGCGGGACCTTGCGGCAGAGATCCCAGGGATCATGGAGCTCTCTTGGCCAGCGCTCCCTCCCGGAACCACGGTCTGCCCGAGGAACCGCCGGTCTAATCCTTCGATGAACACAACCAGCACATTCGGCGACCGATCGAACCTGACGACCGGCTGCGGCTCGGCTTCCCGGACGAAGGGATACTCCGGATTGGGGAAGCTGGCATCGGGGGCCAGAGCTTTTCTCGCCACCCACAGTGCTTCCTCCCATGGCATTAGATTGCGCACTCTCCGTTCAGCCCCGCTGAGCTTAAATGCGAGGCTGCCCAGAAACACATCTCCCCCGTACCAGAGTGGGTTCTGAGCGAGGAGATAATAGGTGGAATCGGTGATAGGCACCCTCGCGATCGACCAGGGCCCCTGCGGGTCCAATCCACTCGCCCCCACCATCAGGCCGAGGGCCAGGACCACGGTGGCTTTGCGTGGAGATCTCGACTCACTGCGCGACACGGCCGGCTGGACGGACCGGCGAAAGAAGTGCCCCCAGAGCATGATCGCGGCATACTGGAAGAAGAGGAATGCGATCACCCTCATGGCCCACTTTTTCGCTTCTTGGAGTTCCGCCTCAGTCTGCTTGAAGGCCTGGCTCGAGAGCATCCCGGCCTCTGATGCGTTGGCGTGCCCCTGGCGCTGCGACACAAGATCGTCCACGTACTCGAAGAAGACCGGGTCCAAGTGGTGCCGGTTATACCCGAAATAGCCCATGTCAACGGTGAGAAATACCAGTATGACCATCCCGAGGACAAGAGACGCGATCGTGAAGCCGCGGCGATACAGCCGGGCGCCGACCGTCCGGTCTCTGCGCTGAGAGAGCGCAAGGCCGGCCACCCAGAAGAGGATGGCGGACAACAATCCGAGGACCACTCCGATGGTCGCGACGATCAGGTCGGCACGCAACCCGGTGAGGAGCGTCTTGGCGAGCAGCTCCGCCGTTGGCTGCTCAAGCGTCATGGCCTCGGGGAGCAGGAACAGACGCTCAACCTGTTGGATCACCAGGAACAGGGTCCACCAGAACAGAACCGTGCACCGGAACGACCAGCTCTCCCCAAACTTCCAGAATCTCATGGGCCAGTCAGTCTCCTAAACAAGATGGAATCCGGACAGACTGGGCAGGACGGGTGATCCTGGGACGCGATGACCACAGCCGACACCCGGTTCCGTACCATTGTCACAACCTCGCCCCCAGGTTGTTCCAGGACCAGATGCGGTTCTGCTCCAGCAGCACGTTGGCGCTGACGTAGAGCGCCAGCAGGCGGTGGTACCGGGCCGCCACGGCCGGGTCATCGATCGCTCGGCTCACCGGTGGAGCCTCCAAGATCAGATCCGTCTGATACAGGGTCCCGGTCCGGAGCGAATAGAGCACGAGCCCGTCACGATCGGCCAGGCCGATCAGATCGTCATACACGCTGCTCAGAAAGGCAACGTTGTCCTGCAGACAGTCGCGGATCAGCAGGCAACTCAGGTCTCGGCCCAGGAACGGCGAGAGGTGGGGCGTCAGCCCGTTCAGGGCCAGGATCGTGGGGGCCAGATCCACCTGACTGGCCACAGTCGAGACCGTGCGGGGCCGATAGGTCTGGCGAGTACGCACAGATTCGTCCATCCAGATGAACAGCGGGGCCGTAAAGTGTCCAGTCCACCGTTCAGTTTCGGTTCGCCCGCTTCCATGATGACGGCCATGGTCCCCGAGAATGAAGACCACGGTGTTCTCCAGCAGGCCATCCCGCTGCAGTCCGGTGAAAAAGCGTTGGAACTCCAGATCCAGGTAACGGAGCGCCGCGACATACCGATCTGCATGTTGTTGGAGGACACGGACTTCCGGATGAAAGGCCGGGACCGTATAGGGATGGTGCATCCCCACGGTCAGCGTTGTGAGAAAGAAGGGCCGGCCAGCTCCTCGGAGCGTCTCCATGCGGGTCCGAAGAAAATCAAACAGCGCTCCATCGGTCATCCCGATGCCCAATTTCTCGGCGCTCGGAGGGAAATCGCTCTCGTCAAAGAACTGCTGAAGGCCGTTCCGCGCCATAAACAGCCCGATGTGGTCATAGTTGCGGTCCCGATTCTGGCCGATCACCATCTCAGTCCGATACCCGGACTTGCCCAGCACCGACGGCAGGCACAGATAATCCAGCGTATACCGCGTCTTCATGACCGCGGTTCCCTGCCTGGGGTAGTAGGAGCACAAGGAAGCAAACAACCCGCGCGCGGTCTGGGTCCCATTCGCGAAGAAATTTGAAAAGTAGACGCTGTCCTCTTTGAGGCGATCGAGAAAGGGCGTCAGTCTGATGCGCTCCACCGTGGCACTCGCGCGATCGTCTTGCGGATGGACTTCTGGTGCATGGTAGATGAACCATCGCTCAAAGTCGGCGCTTCGACGTGGATCGAGGGTTCGACCCAGATAGCGCCGATCCAGTCCTTCAACGAAGATCAGCAACACATTCGCTGGCCGCTTGAGAGCAATCCCTCGGTCGATTCTGGTCTCGCGTACCAAGGGGTAGCGCTGATTCGGGAACGTCGCGCCTGGCGCGAGCGCTTCTCTCGCGGCCCTCACCGCCTCATCCAGAGGCATAAGATGTACCAGTGCAGAGACTGTTCCGCCCAGCCTGGATGCGAACGTGCCTAGTAGGGCCTCACTCCCATACCAGATTGGGTTTTGGGACAAAAGATAGTAGGTCGAGCTGGGGATCCCGACGCTTGAGATGGACCACGGACCATAGAGATGGAATCCGGTGAGGCCCGCCACCAGCGCCACGATCACTACGAGATTGGAGGCACGGCCTGAGCAGCACGGGGCCAGGCTCAGCCCTCCTGTGCGCTTAAACCCGGCGGACCATGCGAGGATTCCTGCCCCCTCGATGGCCAGAAAGCTGGCAAGTCTCAGTCCCCATCGCTGGCCCTCCTGCAGTTCAGCCTCGGTCTGCAAGGCAGCTTGGCTGGCCTGTCCTGGCCCTTGGGCCAGCAGATCATCGAGATACTCGAAGAACACGAAATCGAGGTATTGGTGGCTGTAGTGGTAATACCCCATGTTCGCCGTGAGCAGGAATAGAAACAGGCCCCCGATCAAGCCGGAGAAAGCCACGAGTCCGCCGCGATGCAAGAAGCTGCCCTCTCTCAGGGCGCCGCGCCACCTCCAGAAAGCCGACCGAATCCATCCGGTCACCCAGGCGAGGAACACCGCGACGAGGACGCCAAGCGTGGCCGTGATCAGGTCCGCTCGCACTCCGGTGACCAGCGTCTTGGCCAGCATTCCGGCGGAGGGAGTCTCGATCGAGAGCGCCTCCGGCAGCAGAAAGAGACGCTCGGCCTGCTGGATCACGAGATACAGTCCCCACCAGAATAAGACCGTGCGCCGGAAAGACCAGGCACACCGGTCCTGCGACTGCTCATCAGCCACGACCGCGGCCGTCACCCGGTTCCCTTCCACCGTCATAGCTTCGCCCCCAGCGCTTTCCAGGACCAGATCCGGTTCTGCTCCAGCAGCACGTTGGCGCTGACGTAGAGCGCCAGCAGGCGGCGGTACCGGGCCGCCACGGTCGGGTCATCGATCGCTCGGCTCACCGGTGGGTCTTCTAGTTTCAGATCCGTCTGATACAAGGTCTCGTTCCGGAGCGAATAGAGCAGGAGCCCGTCACGATCGGCCAGCCCGATGAGGTCGTCATAGACGCTGCTCAGAAATGCAACGTTGTCCTGAAGGCAGTCGCGGATCAGCACGCAACTGAGCTCTCGGCCCAGGAACGGCGAGATGTGGGGCGTCAGCCCGTTCACGGCCAGGATCGTGGGGGCCAGATCCACCTGGCTGGCCACGCCGGACACCGTACGGGGGCGATAGGTCTGTGGTGTCCGCAAGGATTCGTCCAGCCAGATAAACAGAGGAACCGTAAAGTGTCCCACCTGTTTTTCCACCTCGGTCCGCCCGACCGGTTCGTGACGGCCGTGGTCCCCCAGGATCAAGACGACGGTGTTCTTCAACAATCCAGCGCGCAACAGGCTCATGAACATCCGCTCGAACTCCACGTCCAAGTACCTCAGAGCCGCGACGTACCCGTCGGGTTCAGACTGCAAGGCGCGGACCTCCGGATGGACCCGCGGCACTGTAAACGGATGATGCATGCCCAACGTGAGTGTCGACAAGAAAAAGGGCCGCCCGGCTCGCTGCAACGCCTCGATGCGTTCACCCAGCAAGTCGAAGAGCGCTCCGTCGGTGATCCCCAGACCGAGCCGCTCGGCGCCGGCCGGGAAGTCGCTCTCATCCAGCAATTGATGCAGACCGTTCCGCGCCATGAATAACTGTAGCCGATTCAAATCACGGTGCTGGCTGATCACCACCTCAGTCCAGTATCCGCCGCGGCGGAGCAGCGATGGGAGGCAGAGGTAGTCGTGCGTGTAGCGCGTCTTCATCGCCGACGTGCCCTGTCTCGGATAATACGAGCAGAAGGACGCGAACAGGCCCCGCGAGGTTTGCACACCATTACTGAAAAAATGCTCGATGAAGACGCTATCCGCCCTGAGCCGGTCGAGAAACGGCGTCACCCGGATACCCTCGATAGTTCTGCCGAGATAGCGCCGGTCCAATCCTTCGATGAAGATTAGCAACACATTCGCCGGCTGCGCGAGCCGCACGCCGGTCGCAGCCGCGGCTTCCTGGACAAGCGGATAGGACGGGTATGGAAAGCTCCCGCCGCGGCCCAACCTGTCCTGCGCAATCCGTACCGCTTCTTCCAGCGGCAATGCATCCATCCCTGGTGCTTGTGCCCAGTTCTGAGCCCCCTTGAGCCTCGAATCGATGACCGCGCGGAGGGATTCGGCGGCGTAGAGAATGGGATTCTGAGCGAGCGTATAGTAGGCCGTGCTGCTGATATTGGCGATCCGAATCGCGTAGGGACCTTGGTGGTGAAATCCCAGCGCCCCGGCCACCAGTCCGAGCACCAGCACCATGTTCGTGTGATGCCGAGACAGCGCGCCCCAACGGTCCAGCGCCGGTTCCACCACCCGTCTGAAACAGAGCCACCAGGCGCCGATCGCGGCAACTTCGGCCAGTAGGAAACCCATCAGTCTCGGGCCCCACTTGCCACCCTCGTGAAGTTCAGCGTCAGTCTGCTTGGCTGCCTGGGCCTTCGGCAGGCCGGCTTCGACTGTCCCCCACAGATCGTCCAGGTATTCAAAGAAGACGAAGTCCAGGTGCTGCTGGTTGTAGCGGTAATACCCCATATCGACGGTCAGCAGGATCAACAACAGCAGTCCAATGAGCCCGGATGCTGCCATCAGTCCGAATCGGTAGGGAGCGCCCGCCTGCTGAGGGAGCCCGCGCCAAGTTTGGATCGCCCTAAGGAGCGCTCCGATGGCACCGGCCAGAATCGTGGCGACCACCGCGCCAAGCGTCGACGTGATCAGGTCGGCCCGCAGCCCGGTCAGTAGCGTCTTGGCCAGCACGCCTGCAGCCGGAACCTCGATCGATAGTGTCTCAGGCAATAAGAACAGCCGCTCCGCCTGCTGGATCACCAGGAACAGGATCCACCAGAACACGAGCGTGCGACGGAACGACCATCCTGAGCCCTTACCAGGAGCCTTCACGCGCCACACCTCTTTTGCGCGCCATCCACCTGCCGATAGACCTCCTCCAGGCGATCCAGCATGCGCTCGAGCGAGTACTCGCGTTCGATGACTGCACGGCCACGCGCCCCCATGGCGTGACACAGGTCGGGATCGGCCAGGAGGGCGGCGATCCGTTCCGCCAGCGCCTCCGCGTCGCGGGGAGGCACGACAAAGCCCGTCGTACCGTCCTGGACCACATCCGGAATCGAGCCGACCGTGGTGGAGACGACCGGCAGCCCCAGCGCCAGCGCCTGCATCAGCACCTGGGGAATCGTATCGGCTTCCACCGACGGGATCACGAACACATCGAGCGAACGGAAGACATTCAGCAGATCCTCACGGAAGCCCAGCATCCGAACTTGGTTGGTCAGCCCAAGCCCGGCGATACGCGCTCTCAGAGAGTCCTCCTCGGGTCCTTCCCCCACGATTAGGAAAGTGACATCCTTGGTTCGTGAAAGAACCCGTGCGGCCGCCTCGATGAAATACTGGTGCCCCTTATAAGCGCGCAGGTACGAGATCAGTCCCACCAACCGGTGCCCGGCGGGCAGGCCGAGTTCCTGCCGTAGATCGCCTGCGGGCGGACCGGGCCGAAACTGATGGAGATCGATGCCGATCGGAAAGGCGGCCACGCGATCCGGCTCCAGTCCGTCCCGCTCGATCAGAGCGCGGCGCGTCAGCTCGCTTCCGGTGACAATGACCATATCCAGCAAGCGTCGGTACAGGAACTGCGTGGCGGCGTTCCGGTTCAGTGGCGTCGAGATGTGGCGGGTCCTGATCACGGCGGGGCGTGCCGGGACGAGTCTCGCCGCCAGCGCCCCGATCCAACTGTCGCGCGAGCTATTGACGTGGAGGATGTCCGGCCTGTCCCGGACCAAGACCCTTCGGAACGCCAAGATGGCGATCGGGTACCGCAGGCGGCGCATCGGAATCGGATCCACCGGCAGGCCCTGGCGCGTGGCCCTCTCGCAGATCGGGCTGCCTGGTTCCAGGATCAGCCGGATCGCATGCCCACGCTTGAGCAACCCCTCCGCATGGAGCAGGACGGCAAGTTCCTGGCCGCCCATGGCGGTTGTGGATTCGGACACTACGATGTTCACGGGCGCTCACCACGCGCCGGCCGCCGGGCGAGTTGCCCCCGTATCGCGTCCATCACCTGCTCCGGGGAGACCTTCAGCAGGCATTCGAGCTTGACCGCGTTTCGGCAAACCCGGCTGAAACAGGGACTGCACGGGACCCCACTCGATAACACCCGGTGTCCGGCTCCATAGGGACCGTTGCGGATCGCACTGGTCGGCCCGAACAGCGCCACCACCGGGGTACCCATGGCTACGGCCACGTGCATGGGCCCCGAGTCATTCGTCAGGAGCAGGGTTGCAGCGCCAAGCAAGGCCGGCAGGAGGCCCGGCGTGGTCGCTCCAGTCAGGTCGATGGGGACCGTCCGCATGCGCTCCTTGACCGCTCGCGCCAGTTCGCGATCCTCGGGCCCGCCGAGCAGGACCACCAATCCCAGGCCTTCGGTCTGGATCCGATCAGCAGTGGCGGCGAAGAATTCAGGCGGCCAGCGTTTGGTCGGCCACCGCGCAGCAACATTCATCGCGATCCACGCAGCTTCAACCTTCAGCCCATGCCGTCCCAGCATCCCGGCGATCTCCTGACCATCGCCGGGCTGTGCACGCAAGCGGAACTCCGGCGACCCTCGAGGTAGCGCCCCCAGTGAGCTGGCGACAAGCAGGTATCGGTCCACGGCGTGCATGTCCGGAGTCGGCACTGGCACGCGGTGCGTGTAGAGCCAGGGACTGCCCTCCCGCGCGTTGGCAAACCCGATCCTCGCCGGACAGCCGGTCAGCCGAGCGGTAATCCCGCTACGCAACAGGCCCTGCAGATCGACGACGAGATCGAAGCCAAACGTGCGGAGACGCAGAGTCTCGCGCAGCCAGCCTGCCAGAGTCGGTTCGACAGACCAGACTGCGTTCAGCCCCTCCGCTCGCTCGAGCAGTCCGGCCCACTGCCGCTTCACGAACCAGGCGATGAAGGCCTTAGGAAACCGGTCGCGCAACGCCGCCAGGGTGGGCAGCGCATTGACCACGTCGCCTAGAGCACTGGGCTTGATAATCAGGATTCGATGATACTCGTTCATATGGTGATCCAGGATCGGCGGCCGAATCTACCGGCTTACTGGCTAGTTCTGCCGGTCTTGCGCTCCGAGGCCTATCGCCTCGTGCCCGGAGCCCCGCGTCGCATCACGTAGAATCCAATCCACTGCCTCGACCAATCCGGCTGCCACGTAATCCGGCGCCAGTCCGTCCCCTGACAGACTGGCGAGCGACTCCAGGCTGGTCGGACCGGTCGTCACCAGCACGCTTCGCGCCCCGATCCTCCGGGCCAGCTCCACATCCCGCCGCTGATCACCGACCACCACAACCCGGGAGAGGTCCAAGCCTAGCTCAGAGGCCGCCAAGTCAATGAGGGCGGTTCCCGGCTTCCGGCAGACACACCCGTCATCCGGGTGATGGGGACAATAGTAGATGGCATCCAGAGTCGCACCGCCTGCCTCCAA
>JAHRHE010000064.1 GCA_020027965.1 Nitrospirota bacterium
CTGCTGGCGGCCTACGTCTCAGATTTCGTCACGCGCAATCGGGCTGCCCTGACGCTCAAGCAGCGGCTGGAGGACGTGGGCGTCGGGTTCTTCCCCCTGGCCGACCACCTCACCTTCCGGACGGATGACATCGATCGGCGCGCGAGGGAATTTCTCGGGCTCGGGTACGCGTACTCCGAGACGATCCAATATGAGGACTGGTATGCCAAGGTGTATCGCAGGCCTGGGTACCCCGCGCTCTTCATCGACCAGGCCTACCCGGACGAACGTGGCCGCACCAGCCTCATCCCCGGCTGGGTGAAGCAGTTCGGCGACCGGACCCTGCATCATGTTGCCGTCCGTGTGGAAGACATCGATCTGGCGATCGAGCATCTTCAGCGGACCGGCATCCGGTTCGCGGGCGCGGTGGTCGGCGAACGGGGCGGCCCGCTGAGGCAGATCTTCACGGTTCCCGAGGAAGTGAACGGGTCGGCGTTTTCGGTTGTCGAGCTCACCGAACGACACCAGGGCTACCTGGGGTTCTCCCCGCCACAGGCCGATAGCCTCATGAAATCCACGGCCAAAAAGAGCGGCGCCTAAGGCCACGCTACGGATACACCGTTGCCCCTACAGGGAAAGTCTGCTATGGTGGGCGGGCCGATCGGGGCCTGATCGCTCCCAAGAGCACCCGATTGGAGCGCGGAGCGCAGCATGGCCTGGGATCCGAAAGATCCGTGGGGTCGCCAGAACGATCCGATCGATGAAGTCCTCCGCGAGGCCAAGGCCCGATTGCGCCAAGTCATGCCGGCTCGTGGCGCGCGCACCCTGATCCTTGCGCTGGCGGTTCTGATCCTGGCCTGGCAAAGCCTGTTTATCGTGGCCCCGGACGAAGAAGGGGTCGTCAAGCGTTTCGGCGCCGTCGTACGCACCGTCGAGCCCGGCCCGCATATAAAAATCCCCTTCGTCGAAACCGTCCTGCAACCCAAGGTCGCCAAGCTGCATCGCATCGAGGTCGGGTTC
The DNA here is from genome assembly GCA_020027965.1 of Nitrospirota bacterium. Taxonomy (GTDB): domain Bacteria; phylum Nitrospirota; class Nitrospiria; order Nitrospirales; family Nitrospiraceae; genus JAHRHE01. Next base: position 1,000 of record JAHRHE010000064.1, read on the forward strand.
CGGACCGACCGGCAGGGCCGCCAACAGATGTTCCCGAAAGAAGCCCTCATGTTGACGGGGGACGAGAATATCATCGCCGTGGAGTTCATCGTCCAATACAAGATCAAGGTCGCGCAGAATTACCTGTTTCAGGTGGCCGATATCGAGGAGACGATCCAGAAAGCCGCCGAGGCTTCGATGCGCGAAGTGATCGGGAAGAGCAAGATCGACGAAGCCCTGACGGCCGGGAAGGCGCAGATTCAGCAAGACACCCAAACGCTCTTGCAGGGGATCCTTGACCAATACGAGGCCGGCGTGCAGGTCGCGGCGGTTCAGTTACAGGACGTGGATCCTCCGGAAGCGGTGGCCGCCGCCTTCAAGGACGTCGCCAGCGCCAAGGAGGACCGCGAGAAGCTGATCAACCAGTCCCAGAGCTACCGCAACGATATCATTCCGAGGGCCAAGGGGGAGGCGGCGCAGATCGTGAACCAGGCCAAGGGGTACGCGCAGGCGAGGCTCAACCGGGCTCAGGGCGAGGCGAACCGCTTCCTAAAAACCCTGAAGGAATACCAGGAGGCCCGGGAGGTCATCAGCAAGCGCATCTACATCGAAACGCTGGAGGAGATTCTGCCCGGCGTCGAGAAAGTGATCATCGATGGCAAGGCGGCCGACCGGATGTTGCCCTATCTGCCCCTGGACCGGCTCAGCAAGCCGCCCAAGACGCCTGAGGCGGCGGAAGAGAAGAGGCCGGGACCATGACGAAACAACATTTCTTGATCGCGCTGGTCGCGATCGTGGTGCTTCTCTTCATCCTGGGCGCGTCACCCTTCTTCATTGTGGATGTCACCCAGACGGCCATCGTGGTGCAGCTCGGCAAGCCGGTGCGCAACATCACCGAGCCGGGACTCAAGGTCAAGGTGCCGTTTATCCAGGAGGTGACCTACTTCGACAAGCGCCTCTTGGATTACGACTCCTCCGCCCAGGACGTGATCACCCAGGATAAGAAGACGATCCTGATCGACAACTTCGCCAAATGGCGCATCATCGATCCGTTGAAAGTGTACCAGAACTTCCAGAGTCAGCGAGGAGCGCTCCAGCGACTGCACGACATCATCTATTCCGAGCTCCGTGTGGAGTTGGGACGCCATGACCTGTCCGAGATCGTCTCGAAGACGCGCTCGCAGATCATGAAGGTGGTGACCCAACGCTCGAAGGAGAAGGCCTCCGCCTACGGCATCGAGATTGAAGACGTGCGCATTAAGCGGGCCGACCTCCCCGAGCAGAACGAGAAGGCCGTGTTCGCCCGGATGCAGGCCGAACGCGAGCGCCAGGCCAAGCAGTACCGGGCGGAGGGAGCCGAGGAAGCGCAGAAGATCCGCTCCGAGGCTGAGAAGGATCGCGAGATTCTTCTGGCCGAGGCCTACAAGACCTCGGAGGAACTGCGCGGCGAAGGAGACGCCAAGGCGTTCAAGATCTATGCGGCGGCCTACCGCCAGGACCCGAAATTTTTCGAGTTCACCCGCTCCATGGAGGCGTACAAGAAGACCTTCAAGAGCGGCGCGACGATCGTAATGACCCCCGACTCAGAGTTCTTCAGATTCCTCAAGCAACGCTGACCGAAGCCGCGTGATGCGTGACTCCTGTAGATTCCGTGACGCGTGACGCGTCACGCGTGACCCGTCACTGTGTCTATGTCACTCGTCACCCATCACAGCCCTTACGAGAGTCCCACGATCTGGCCCGTCTCGGGATCCAGGTCAATCCGTTCACCGACCGGCCTCTTGGGGAGCCCCGGCATCAACTGGATGCCCGAACAGACCGCCGTCAGGAAGCCGGCCCCCGCCAGGATGCGTAGCTCTTTGATCGGCACCGTGAAGCCGGAGGGCCGGCCCTTGAGCGTCGGATCATGCGAGAGCGAGAGCGGGGTCTTGGCCATGCAGATCGGGACCTGCCCGAACCCGAGTCGAGTGGCTGTTTCGATCTGGGACTCCGCCTGGGCGTCATAGACCACCCCTGCGGCGCCGTAGACCCGCCGTACGATCGTGTCGATCTTTTCTTTGATCGAGGCGGAGTCCTGGTAGAGCGGCGTGTAGGTTGACGGCCGCGCGCAGGCCGACCTGACCGCCTGAGCCAGTTCATGGGCGCCGGCTCCACCCTCCGTCCAAGCGGTGGCGATCGCCGCCGCGACGGCGCCGGCAGCCAAAGCCCGCTCCTGGACATACTGGAGCTCTTCCTTGGGGTCGTCCCGGAACGCGTTGATCGCCACGACGACCGGCACGCCGAAGGCCGTCACGTTCGCAATGTGGTGCTCCAGATTGGCCAGGCCTTTGGTGAGGGCCTCGCGGTTCGGGCCCGTGAGCCCCACCGGGAGCGGCGCGCCCACTTTCAGGGCCCCTCCTCCGCCGTGCAGCTTCAGCGCCCGCAGCGTGGCCACGATCACCGCAGCATCCGGGCGCAAGCCGGAGACCCGGCATTTGATGTGAAAGAACTTCTCCGCGCCCAGCTCGCTTCCAAACCCGGCCTCTGTCAGCACATACTCCGCGCATCGTAACGCGATCTGATCGGCCAGAATCGAGCTGGTGCCATGTGCGATGTTGCCGAACGGCCCCGTATGCACCAGGGCCGGAGTCCCCTCCGAGGTCTGCAGCAGGTTCGGGCAGAGCGCATCCTTCAGCAGCGCCGCCATGGCACCGGCGCATTTCAGCTCCTCCGCCCTCACCGGGCGACCATCTCTCGCGAACCCGACCAGGATACGGCCCAGGCGCAGTCGAAGATCGGCTGGGCCAGACGCCAGGGCCAGGATGGCCATCACCTCGGACGCCTCCGTGATGACGAACTGGAGTGTCCGCTGCAGAGGCCCCTCAGCGCGGACTTGCCTCAGGGCGCGGTCACTCACGCCCATGGCGCGCGGCCAGACCACCCGGGCAGGATCCAGCTCCAATGCATTGCCGTGGAAGAAGTGATTATCCACGAAGGCCGATAGTAAATTATGGCTGGCCGCCACCGCGTGTGCGTCGCCCGTCAGATGCAGGTTCACGTCTTCCATCGGGAGCACCTGCGCCTGGCCCCCACCGGTCCCGCCGCCCTTGATCCCGAACATGGGGCCCAGCGACGGCTGGCGGAGCGTGACGACGCTGCGATGCCCACTGCGACAGAGCGCCATCGCCAAGCCGATGGCCGTGGTCGTTTTTCCTTCGCCCAGTGGTGTCGGATTGATGGCCGTGACCAACACATACCGGCCCCGGGGCCGGTCGGCCAGCCGCTCCAGGGCGGCCAGTGAGACCTTGGCCTTCAACCGGCCGTAGGGGATGATCTCTTTCTCCAAGAGCCCGAGCTCCTCTGCGACCCGGCTGATGGGGCGCGGAGCCACCGAGGCTGAACGATTAGCATCGCTCATCGATCACTCCCTCTCACCGATGACCCCATCGATCTCATGGCGCGCGTCATGGTGCGCGAAAGGGGCCTTGTTGAACGCTCAGCACTGAATGAATGATGGAAGAGGGTCGTTGCGTATCGTAATCACCCAGAGGGTGGAGAGGCAAGCAGGAAACAGCCGAGTGGGTCAACGGGGCCGGCGCCGGCGTGTCTGAGACAAAAAAAAGGTCCGTCACGCATCGAACGCGTCCCGGACCTCGGAGGCGAGCCAAGACCTCAATTGAGAATATAGAGCGAAGGATTCACCGTGCGGTTATTCACCTTCAGCATGTAGTGGAGATGGGGACCGGTCGAGCGACCCGTGCTCCCCACCAGCGCGATCACGTCTCCGCGCTTGACCTTCTGTCCCTCCCTGACCAGAGCCTTGGCCAGGTGGCCATACTGGCTCTGGATTCCGTTGCCATGGTCGATGGTCACGACATTCCCCAGCCCGGCATCAAACCCGGCGGAGATGATCCGCCCCGCTGCCGGAGCCTGGATCTCCTTGTTCGGCGCAGTCCCGATATCCAGCCCATCATGCATGGCGAGCTGGCCGGTAAACGGCGAAATTCGCGGGCCGAAGCCCGAGGTCACCCAGCCCTTGACCGGCCAGATCGAAGGGGTGGAAGCCCAGCGCTGAGACCGCACGTTCGCCGCCGCCAATAGTTCTTCCGACGTGCGCTCCTGGTACGTGACCTCATGCTGCAGCCAGGAGATCTCCTGCTTGACTCGTTCAGCCAGAGTCTTTTCACCACCCTGCTTGCTCTCAGGGAGGTTGCTCTCCGGCGCCGGCGGGCTATTCTCTACCTGGCCGCTTCCGGCTGCCGGCTGGCTCGAGCCCTCGGGAAGCGGGGTCTCTTCACCGCCCTGACCGTTAAAATAGTCCTCCGGCTTCAAGGCTTCGACCCCGAGCATGACGCGCAGTCGCTGGTTCACTTCCTTGATCGCCAGGAACCGGCGTTTGAGGTCCTCGAGAGAGGCCGAGAAGGCGGTCGTTTGCTCACGAGCCGTGATCACTTCCTGGCGGAACCCCCGCAGCTCCCAGACCTCCCCGGTTCGCATCACGTATTGGCCGAGGAGGATCAATTCAGCCAGGATGAGGAAGATCCCTGCAATCGTCGCCCTCCGAGCAGCGGTCCGTGACAAGCCGATCCGCAGCGGTCTGGTCGTGGGGCCTCGAAAGATGACAATCGTTAAGGCATCTTTTGACTCGCTCATAACAGGCAGCTCCCTAAGGATGAACAGCTATGATTGGAAAAACCACGAAGCCTCAGTTTACTGAAACAGCCTAGACGGGTCAATACTTTTTTGAGTCCGCGACTGGCCATTCCAGATCACTTCGGCTGACGGGTCACCTCATGGATCCACGCCAAGTACTCGGGTGATCCATGTGCAATCGGCACGGCGATAATTTCAGGCACCTGATAACTATGCAGCCTCTTCACGGTCCGGGCCACGTCGTCGAACAGATCGGACCTTGACTTCACGACCATCAGCGACTCCTGTTCCTCCGACACCTTCCCTTCCCAACGGAAAATGGAGCGGACTCGGGGCAAGACGTTCGCACAGGCTGCCAGACCCGCTTCCACCAGTGCACGACCGATCCGTGCGGCCTCCTCTTCCGATGAGGCCGTGACCAGGACCACGATCTCCTGCGCCGGTCCCTTCACCTCACGAACCCCGCCCGGCCCACGATCTTTAGTATAGCGCCCTTCCAAAAATGCGGGGTTCGGTGCCTCCCTGCTGCTCCTGGCAGTTGTTGTATCGGAGCATCCAGGCGGCCCCTTGAGCAGAAACCCAGCAACATCCATGCCTTAGAGGATCGCTCTATGTGCAAACGATACATAAGTGATTGAATTTTCTGCCCAATGTTAAGGGTGGTTAATGGTGAGGTCAGTCACCGCCAGCGATGGCAGTGTGTCCTAAATGCCATTGTTCCGTACAAAATCTGTCCCCTCGGCCATTCTGGAAGCCTGCGGTTCTGCTCACCTTCTCAGAGTGAAGTGCTCCCCGAAGGAACCTGGAGGCATCCCGAGCAGCGGTGGGAACAGCCGAGCCATGGCCAGGTGGTTGGCCTGATTTCGTACGAGACTGAGTCGTTCGCTGACCCGCTGCCGGCTCGCTGCCGCTTTTGCAGCCTCATTTGCTTGACGGCACTCCCCGAGACGCTCGTTGACAGACCCCGAACCGGCAGCCTATGATACCCCTGCCGTGTAGTCGAGGGAGGCATCACCATGGCCTTTACGATGACGCCTCGTGAACTGAAGGACCGTCTCGACAAGGGCGAGAAGATCGTGCTCCTGGATGTTCGGGAGCCCTGGGAATATTCGATGGCAAAGATCGAGGGCTCCATCCTGATCCCGCTCGGCACCCTGCCGCAATCTCTTGACAAGCTGGACCGAGCGGCTGAAATTGTGGCTCACTGCCACCATGGCATGCGGAGCGCGGATGCGGTCGGCTTCCTGCTCCAGCAGGGCTTCACGAACGTGAAAAATCTCGTCGGCGGCATTGACGCCTGGTCGCTCCAGATCGATCCAACCATTCCGCGGTATCGCTGATTCAACAACAAACAGGATGGATCGCGGAGGGCGCCCTGCGCCCTCCCTGGTTCACGCCTTCTCGCCCCGGAAGTACTCGACGGTTCGTGCGAGCCCCTCTCTCAATGACATGCGTGGGTCCCAGCCCAACTCCTGCCGAAGCTTACGGGTGTCGATCACGCTCCGCACCTGCTCCCCCTTCTTGGCCGGTCCGTGGAGCTCTTTGCATCCGGACTTGGTCAGCTCCGCCAGAAGACGAAACAGCTCGTTGACCGAGGTCTCCTCCGAGGTCCCCACGTTGTAGATTCCCTCCACTTCCTTCCCCATGACCGCCAGGTTCGCCTCGACCACGTCGTCCACATAGATGAAGTCGCGCGTCTGACGGCCGTTGCCGTTGATGACCGGCTGCTCACCGTTCAGCATCTTCTGAGTAAAAATCGCCACGACGCCGGCTTCTCCCTCGGGGTCCTGTCGCGGTCCGTAAACATTGCCGTACCGTAGGCTGACGTAGTGAATCCCGCTGATACGCCGGTAGTAGGCCAGGTACTGCTCTCCAGTCAGTTTGCTGATCCCGTACGGCGAGAGGGGCCGGGTCGGATGCGACTCCGGCGCAGGAAACGCGTCTTGCTCCCCATAGATCGCCCCGCCCGACGAGGCGAACACGACTTTCCTCGTCCCGTGTCGGACCGCCTGCTCCAGTACGTTCAGGGTGCCGAGGATATTCACCTGGGCGTCGAAGACCGGATCTTCGACCGAGCGTCGCACGTCCATCTGCGCCGCCAGATGCATCAGCACCAAGGGCCGCTCCCTCCGGAACACGCGGGGCAGGCGCCAGCTCTGGATGTCCATTTTGTAAAAGCGCGCATCCCGGTTCAGGTTTCTGCGCTTGCCGGTCGAGAGATTGTCCACGACCGCGACCTCATGCCCTTCGAGGATCAGCCGGTCCACGAGATGCGACCCGATGAATCCGGCCCCGCCCGTCACGAGAATTTTCATATCTCCCCCCGCTGCCTGGCCCTGAACCAGTCGACAAACCGGCAGACTCCTTCTTTGACCGGCGTGGTCGGGCGGTAATTCAGCGATCGTTTTGCCTTGGTGATGTCCGCGTACGTGACCGGCATATCGCCCGGCTGCGCCGGCAACGCCTGAATGCGGGCCTTCTTCCCCACGCACTGCTCGATCACCCCGATAAGATCCGTCAGTTCGATGGTGTCGGACTCGCCGAGGTTGAACACCTCGAATGGGAAAGGCCGATCGAGTGCCGCCATCACTCCCTGGACGATGTCGTCGATGTAGGTGAAATCCCGCCGCACCGTCCCATCCCCGAACAGCGGCACCGGCTGCCCCTCCTCGATGAGCCGGACGAACTGGTGGATCGCCATCTCCGGCCTCTGCCGAGGACCGTACACGGTGAACAATCTCAGACAGGTGATCGGGAGTCCGTAGAGGTGATGGTAGGTGTAACAGAGCAGCTCGCCAGCCAGCTTCGTGGCTGCGTAGGGAGAGATCGGGCGGCTCAGCGAAGCGGCCTCCGAAAACGGGACTGTCTGGAGACCGCCATAGACCGAAGAGGACGACGCAAACACGAATGTCTTGAGGGGCCGTCGCCGGGCGACCTCCAGCAGAATGATCGTGCCACGGACGTTGACGTCTTCGTACAACAAGGGGTCCAGGAGGGACGGACGCACGCCGGCACGGGCGGCGGCATGGAAGATTCGGTCAACCTGATGCGACTCGCACAGGGCTTCCAGACGCTCGCCGTCCCTGATATCGGCCTCGACCAGCGTGAAATTCGGCTGCCCCATCACCGCCCGCAAGTTGGCGCGCTTGATATCCGGATCATAGAACTGATCGAAATTGTCCAGGCACAGGACCCGCTCCTGGCGGGCGACCAGCGCCTCGACGACATGCGAGCCGATAAATCCGGCGCCGCCGGTCACTAGTGTGCATCCCCCGCTACGCGCCATCCCGACCTCACACCTTCCTCTACCCACCGCTACCCACCGCCCGGCTCAACCGCTGGATCGCCGAGCGACCATCCTCGCCGTCTCACCGCCTCAGGCCGAGCAGGACCTCACGGTTCCCCTTCTGCCCCACCACCGGCGAATCCAACACGCCGATCGACATCAGCCCCAAACGGGCCGCGCAGGCGATGACCTTCTCGGTGACGGCCTGGCGCTGCCCTTCGTCCCGCACGACCCCTCCGCGGCCCACCTGCCCCCGACCGACCTCGAATTGAGGCTTGACCAGCACGATCATACGCGCCCGGTCCCGGAGGAACGGGACCGTGCAGGGGAGGACGAGCGTCAGCGAGATAAACGACACATCGACCACCGCCAGATCGATCGGATCAGGAACAGCTGAGCGCTCCAGATACCGGATGTTCCGGCGTTCCAGCACGACCACCTTGGGATTCTGGCGGAGCCGCCAGTCCAGTTGCCCGTACCCGACATCCACAGCATAGACGCGCCGCGCCCCGCGCTGGAGGAGACAATCCGTAAACCCCCCGGTGGACGCGCCGACATCCATGGTCACCAGTCCGGCGGGATCGACCGCGAAGGCATCGAGGGCGGCGGCCAGCTTTGCCCCGCTGCGGCTCACGAAGGGCAACCCCTGGGCCAGCTCGATCTTGGCGCCCACGGGGACGCGCTTCGCCACGGTATGGGCCAAGGCTCCGTCCACCCGGACGGCCCCCGCAAGAATCAGCCGCGCCGCCTGCTCACGACTCTCGACCAGTCCGCGCGCGACCAGCGTCCGATCCAGGCGTTCCCGAGCTGACGGTCCTCGTTGGATCATGGGAGACTGATCGAGATCATGCGGTCTTGAGAGGAAAAACCGAGGTGGCAGACAGACAGATCGCGGAGCACTAGGCGGATGGAGAAGACTCATCGGCCTCGTCGTCATCGGTGGTGAAAGCACGAAGCCGTTTCTTCCCATCTGTGTCCTGAATCAGGACCTCAACTCGGCGTTCGGCGTCATCCAGCATCTTCAGACAGGTCTTCGACAGCCGGATTCCTTCCTCGAAGATCTTCATCGATTCATCAAGCGGAAGATCCCCCTTCTCTAGCTCCGCGACAATGGTTTCGAGCCGGGCCATCGCGTCTTCGAATTTCAGCGGCGCCACCGGAATCTCCCACCCGCAGCATCACACGGTCTCAAGCAAGGGGCTCTGCAGAAGTTGCTATTATACCCTGGCATGCGATCAGGTCAAGCATCGGGCAAGACGCGACGCACCGCGCACACCAGTTGTCCTTTGGCCAGCCTGGCGCGGATTTCATCACCGACCGAAACGTCCCGGGCGCTCCGGACGATCCGGCCACCGGGAATGGTCTGGAGGATGCTGTACCCTCTGGCCAGCACCGCCAGCGGGCTCAGGCTGTCCATCGTCGAGAGCAGAGCCCCCAGGGCCTGTCGCGTGCCCATCTGGCTGCTTCGCATGCGTTCCTCCAGCCGCTTGAACAACTGTGGCACCAGAACCAGCCCTCTCTTGACGCGACCCAGCGGACTTTGGGTCGTCAGATCATGGCGGCAGCCTGAGACCCGATCCCGCAAGCGCGTCAGGGAATCCTGCCCTGCGACCCTGAGCCGACTCGAGAACTCGTCCAGACGCTGAACAGGACGTTGCAGGCGCAGCATCAATGTCGGGAGAGTCTTGCGGCACGTGTTCAGCCGTTGTCGGGCCAGGGTGACGGCCATCCGCGCGGCCCGCTCTCGGCGGATCCCCAGCCCCCGAAGGCCGCGGGCAAGATCCTCCAGCACCGGCGCGACCGCCTCAGCGGCGGCCGAAGGGGTGGGGGCTCGGTGATCCGCGGCAAAGTCCACCAGCGTGAAATCGATCTCGTGGCCGACCGCCGACACAATCGGGACCGGCGACGAGGCGACCGCGCGCACGACACGCTCGTCATTGAAGCACCACAGGTCTTCCAGTGAGCCCCCGCCTCGCCCGACGATCATCACGTCCACCTCGCCGGATGCACCGAGCGCGCGGATCGCTTCGGCGATCAGCGGGGCGGCGCCCTCTCCCTGGACGGGAACCGGATAAATGAGCACGCTGAGGATCGGACAGCGTCGCTCCAACACCGCGAGGATGTCGCGGATTGCCGCCCCGGACAGTGACGTGACGACGCCCACCCGGCGCGGGAGGAACGGCAGCGGCCGCTTTCGGGCGGGATCGAAAAGCCCTTCCCCGGCCAGCTTCTCCTTCAACTGTTCGAACGCGAGCTGAAGCGCGCCGATCCCTTTCGGTTCCAGGTAGTCCAGGACCACCTGGTATTCGCCGCGAGGCTCGTAGACCGTGAGCTGTCCTCGTACGATGACCTGCAGCCCTTCCCGCAGCGCGAATTGGAGCCGCCGGACTCCGGTTTTGAACAGGACAGCCCGGATCTGGCTAGACTGATCTTTCAACGTGAAATACAGGTGCCCGGAGGAGGGCGTGCGGAGGTTGGAGACTTCGCCTTCGACCCAGATGTCCGGAAAGCTCTGTTCAAGCCGGTCCCGGACGAGAAGGGTCAGCTCTGAAACGGTGAGGATCCGCTGGCGATGCTCGACCACGTCAGTCCTGTGGGCTGAAAGCTGGGCGCTGCCTATTGAAAGCAGACCCCCAGAACGCCCGAAGCTTTCCCGGCACAGATTAATCCGGGATACGGAACCGCTGGATGCTGACAGCTTTGCCGACCGTCGGATCCAGCTCGATCAGCACCGCGCTCAGCACCGCTGGGCCGGAGGCCACTTCAAAGCGCCGCGGCATGCCGGTGACAAACTTCTCGATGGCCAGCTCTTTCTTGATCCCGATCACGGAATGCACAGGCCCGGTCATCCCGATGTCGGTAATGTACGCCGTCCCTTTCGACAGGATCTGCTCATCTGCGGTCTGGACGTGGGTGTGCGTCCCGACCACCGCGGACACGTCCCCGTCCAAGAAGTGACCCATCGCCATTTTCTCCGACGTGGCCTCCCCATGCATGTCCACGATGATGGCTCGAGTCTCTTGCTTGAGCCGCCCGACTTCCCGGCGTGCCACCTGAAATGGACAGTCCAGGGTCGGCATATAGACGCGCCCCATGAGCTGCAGGACCGCGACCCGTTCTCCTCCCGGTGTTTCCACCACGAGGCTGCCGCTGCCCGGCGTCCCTTCGGGGTAGTTCGCGGGACGCAGCAAGCGAGGCTCCCTCCGAATGTAATCCAGAATCTCTTTCCTGTCCCAGGCGTGGTTGCCCAGCGTGATCGCGGCTAACCCCATCTCGAACAGCTCGGAAGCCAGCTCGGGTGTGATCCCGAATCCACCGGCCGCATTCTCGCCGTTGCCAATGACCAGATCCACGTCATGCTGGGCCACCACCTTGTGCAGGGTGCGCGCAATCGCCCGCCGCCCGGGCTCCCCCATGATGTCGCCGATGAAAAGAACCTTCATTGATCAACCGATCCAGGCTCGAGGCTGTGGGCTCACTAAGGACTGAGGGCCGAGTGCTGAGGACTGAGGGCCGGCAAGATTTCTGCTTGTGCACCTCTCAGTCCTCAGTCCTGACACCTCAGTCCTGGGTTCTGCCTAAAGCCCTGCGCCTTACTTCGCATAATCCACGAACCGGCTTTCCCTGATCACGGTGACTTTGATCTGCCCCGGATAGGTCAGTTCTTGTTCGATCTTCTTGGCAAGATCACGTGACATCCGTGAAGAGTCCGCGTCGTTCATCTCGTCCTGTCTGACGATCACCCTGATCTCGCGACCTGCCTGGATGGCGTAGGCCTTCTGAACTCCCGGCAGCCCGACCGCCAGCGACTCCAGCTTCTCCAACCGCTTCACATACGACTCCAGGGCCTCCCGTCTGGCACCGGGGCGCGCAGCCGAGAGCGCCTCAGCCGACGCCACCAAGACCGTTTCCGGGCAGATCGCCTCCACCTGCTCGTGGTGCGCTGCGATCGCATTCACCACCTTGGTCGATTCACCGTAACGCTTCGCGATCTCCGCGCCCAGCATGGCATGCGGTCCCTCTTCCTCGTGGCTCACCGCCTTGCCGATGTCATGCAACAGCGCGCCGCGCTTCGCCAGCCTGACATCCAGCCCCAATTCCGACGCCATGATGCCGCAGATAAAGGCGGCCTCGCGCGCATGGTACAGGTTGTTCTGGCCATAGCTCGTCCGGAACTTGAGTCGCCCGAGGGTTTTCACGATCTCGGGATGGAAATCAGACAGCCCAAGCTCGTAGATCACTTTCTCGGCTTCCTCCACCATCAACTTGTCCAGATCGCTCTTGACCTTCTCGACAATCTCCTCGATTCGCGTCGGGTGAATGCGGCCGTCCTGCATCAACCGCTCCAGCGAGATCTTGGCGATTTCGCGGCGCAAGGGATCGAACCCCGAAATCACCACCGCTTCGGGCGTCTCGTCAATGATGAGATCAATTCCCGTGGCGGCCTCGATCGCGCGGATATTGCGACCCTCGCGTCCGATGATGCGACCCTTCATGCCGTCGTTCGGGATCGGCACCACCGAGATCGTCGCCTCCGACACGTAATCCCGGGTCACCCGCTGGATGGACCGCGCGATGATCTCCCGAGCCTCCCGCTCAGCCCCCTCCTTGGCCTCATCGATGATCCGCTTGACCACGCCAGCGGCCTCCAGCCTCGCCTCGCTTTCGATTTCAGCCTGGAGCTGCCGTTTGGCCTCCTCCACGGTCAGACCGGCCACACGTTCAAGCGCCTGCCGATGCTCCTTGACTGCCTGCGCGCAGACCGTCTCCTTGGCCGCCAGCGCCTCATCGCGCTGCGCCAACGCTGTTTCGCGCCGCTGAGTCTCACTCTCGCGCCGCTCCAGCGCACCTGTTTTCCGTTCCAGGTTTTCCTCCCGCTGAAGCAGGCGCTTCTCCAAAGCGCTCAGCTCGCCGCCCTTCTCCTTCTGCTCCCGCTCCAGCTCCGCCCGGGCCTGAAGCAACAAGTCCTTGGCCTCGAGCCGGGCTTCCTTGAGCAGGTTTTCGGCCTCCCGCTCCGCGCGCTCAGTGAGCTGGCGCGTCTGTCCTTCGGCCTGGGTCGCCTGCGCCAACAATGCCTTTCTTCGAAGCAGCCTATTGGCGCCGATGCCCAGCCCTGCTCCCAGAATTCCCACAATAAGATATAGGGCTACGGTCGTAAGGATGGGACTCACCCCCTTTAGTCTTGAAAGCCACAGAATGGCGCAGAGGAAGAACGGGGAGGACGAACAGCAGTCAGCGAGCGTCGTACAATCGGACAATCCGCGGAACGGTCAGAGGGGAAGAGCTGAAGGTGGAAACAAGCGGAGCGTTACAGAACGTGAACCATCGTCGTCGGTCGGGGCCGTCCTCGCGCCGGAGCTGCTATGGGGAGCAGACCCAAACCGGTTTGCCGCCCTGGACAGAGGGCCGTACAACCGGCTGGCCACGTTCCCCTCGGCTCTGTGCCACACACCCCTCGCGAAGGAAGGTCAAGCCGTCTCGTCTCAGCAACCGTCGGGCCATGACCTCATCCAGCACGCCAACCCAGCGAAACCAACCTATTCAGAAAACTCGGTATCTTGGTCACGTTCAGGAAATCCGCTCAGATCCAGCCTTCACTTCCACCCTTTCACGCTCAACTCACCGCCGAGTCCCGGTTTCTCCCGGCTAGCGACATCCCACTATTCTACAACTGCCCGTACCGTATCAAATACGATACGCTATTGCAAGCCCTTCTTTACCTGGTTCGCGAGGTCTGCAGCTGCTCCTCGATGGAGTCCAGCATGCCGACGGCCTTCCGCTCGACATCTGCCGCGTCCTGCTGGCGCCGCTGCTCGGACTCAAACCATTGGTGGGTGATGTTCAGGGCTGCCAGCACCGCCAGCTTCGGCAGGGTCGCCGTCTTCATCCCGACGGCCAACCCTCGCATGTGCTGATCAACATAGGCCGCGATCCGTTTCACGTGCTCTTCGTCCGCCTCACCCCGAACGGTATATCGCTGGCCATAGATTTCAATCTCCACGGTCTTAGTCAAGCGCCACCTCCTTCGATCCCTTGATGTGCTCGAGGAGATCCAGTTCGCCCAAGACCTTCTCAATTCGTAATCGTATCTCGTTCCGCTCCCGCTCCCAGCGACGCACCCGCTCTTCCTGTACAATGAGGCGCTCACGCGCCGCGCGCAGGTCCCTTTCGAGGGTGGCTTTGGTCCGTTTGAGCTCCTGTATCAGCTCCACCAGGCCGCGGACGCGCGTCCCGAGCGCCTCCATCTGCTCCAGAGCCATTCCACCCTCAGAAGAATTGATTCATTGAGTCATTGAATGATTGGGCCATTTGTTGATCGGAGAGAGGCTTCAAGACACAGCCGCATCGGAATCGTCACCGCGGACTTCTCATCCAACCTCAGTGATGCAATGATCCAATGGCTCGATTCTGTTCAATTCTTCCACGGGTTTGGGCCGAACTATAGAAGCTTCAACACACCTTGTCAAGGGAACGGGACCCGCACGCTCCTCCTCCGAGCCGGTGGTATTCGCGATAGCTGCGGAGCACCCGTTTGACATACTGGCGCGTCTCCTGATAGGGAATGAGTTCCACGAATTCATCCGGGTCCCTGCCACCGTACTTCGCCATCCAGGAGGAGACCGCCGTCGGGCCTGCGTTGTAGGCCGCGACCGCGTGGAGCACATTCCCGGAAAACTGGCGTAGCAGCTGCTCCAGATACCCCACTCCCAGGCGAATATTGGTGTCCTGATTGAACAACTCCTCGCGCCCCACCTCCGGCAGTCCGAGTCGCCGCGAGACCGCCTGGGCGGTCACCGGCATCACCTGCATCAGCCCCACCGCGCCGGTTCGTGACACCGCTCGTGGATCATAGAGGCTTTCCTCCCGAATGATCGCCGCCACGAGGTAGGGATCTAGCCCCTGCCCCGCATAGCCCTGGATCGTGGGAAGGTATCCGGTGGGATAGGCCGCCGTCCACAGGGCCGAAGGCAGCCCGTCCCCTCCCCGCTCGATACTCTCCCGGAAGTGCAACCTCACCACGCGCAGAGCCTGGTAGTAGTCTCCCGCCTCGCTCAACAGCGTCGCCAGATCGAGCAGGGCAGCACGGTCCCGGACCACGCGCTCCGTCAGCGCGGCCAATTCCCTGGCCGCGTCTTCATTGAGTCCGAGCAGTTTCAGCTCGAGGGCTTTCCGATAATGCACGTCCCGTCCCAGGTCCGTGCGCCGCTCAGCCGGCTCGGCAACGGCGCTCTGCACGATGGGCTCGGCCGAGACCGGGAGCAGAGAAGGCAGCTCAGAATGGGAGCGGACCCACTGACAATAATACGTCAGAGGATACCGTCGGCAAACTTGGACAAATTCCTCTTCGGCCTGTGGATCCCGGCGCCGTTCCAACGCCCGACCCAGCCAGTACTGCGCCTGGGGCCGCATTGGCCCGTCCTCTTTGCCATTCAGCACTTCCCGAAAGGTGCTCGCGGCCTCCTGGAACTGTCCGGTTCGGTACTGAATCCAACCGGTCCGCCAAAGGGCCTCCACCCGCTGGCCCGTTTGCTCGGGCGCCTGCACCACCTGCCGGTAGAGCTTGAGCGCCTGATCCTCGAGCCCCTGATCCTCCAGCCAGGTCCCGAAGTACATCTTGATGGCCTGCTGCTGTTCTGCCGACAGCGTCAGGTCAGGAAAAGACTGTTGCAGGGCACGCAACCCCTCTCCGTCCCCTTGTCGGAGATAGATTCGCGCCAGCCAGACGGCGGCCTCGCTCCCCTC
>JAHRHE010000158.1 GCA_020027965.1 Nitrospirota bacterium
CCTCGGTGAGACCCGGTAGCAGATCCGCTTGCCCTCGCGCACACCCTCAACCAATCCGGCGTCCCGAAGGATGCGCAAATGATGCGACACGTGGGGCTGCGCCTTCCCAATCTCCTTCACCATGTCGCTGACGCACTTCTCCTCGACGAGCAAGGATTCCAGGATTCTGAGGCGTGTCTCATCGCCCAGCGCGCGCAACACTTCCGAGCATTGGCGTGGTGTCAGGATCGGCCTGGGCATGACCATCACCGGTTCAGCAGCAACTTCCTGCGGGATCGCACGTGACCGCCGCCCCATTCACCTCTTGGCCGGCCCGGTTGATGATCGCGAAGCGCCCCCGGTACTCCCCTGTTTCCAGGACTGCGAGGGTCTTCGAGCAAATTTCCAGAGGCTCCCCGCGGCGAAAAAGGTGGTGGTCGTCGTCGCTCGCCTCCAAAAACGGCCCGGTTAGAAGGGCGAAGTCTCCCTTCCAGACACAGAGCGCCTCCTTGGGCAGGATCGAGAGCCATCGCGGGTCAGACTGAGTCAGCGAGACCGGTGTCTCAGACAAGAGGAACAGCCGCTCACAGGGTGCGGTCTTCAAAACCTCGGCCGTGCGCGCGCTGACCGCCTGCGGGATCCCGCGATGGTAGGTCTGTCCGAGTTCGTCCACGACCCGGCTGAAGGGACCTCGCAGGGTGGCAATCCGAATGCCGTTGGGCTCGATCGCCTCCGGGAGAAGTGGATGCCGTCGATGACTTGCCAGGGGATGAACTTGAGCTGGTGAACGCCCAGAAACCCGGCCTGAACCGCGCAGGACAGGTAGTCCGCGACCTGCAACGCCCCGGAGAGACAGTTCCCCCATTTCTCGGTGTCATGCAGAAGGTAGTTGGGGACCCGTTGGTCCGAGACGATGTCCGAGATCGTGAACCGCCCACCCGGCCGCAGCACCCTGTACATCTCACGGAAGACCTTCAGCTTGTCCGGGGCCAGGTTGATGACGCAGTTCGAAATGATGAGATCGATGCTGCCATTCTCGACCGGCATCGCCTCCGCGATGCTTTTGCGAAACTCCACGTTGGAGGACCGGTGTCCGAGGTTCGCGGCGACGAGGGGCGCGTTGCGCCGGGCTATGGCCAGCATTTCATCGGTCATGTCGATGCCGATCACCCGTCCGGTCGGGCCAACCCGGCGTGATGCCTCGAAGCAGTCAATCCCACCGCCCGAGCCGATGTCCAGCACGATCTCGCCCGCGCGGACGGTCTCAAGGCCGGCCGGTGTACCGCACCCGTAGGAGATCTTCAAGACCTCCTCGGGGATGAAGGTACGCAGGTCCTCGAAGTTGTAGCCCGAGGGACAGCACATCTGCTCGCCCGTGGCCGCTGCCCGAGCATAGCGCTCGCTGACAGTTTGGGTGATGGTCTCGTTGGACATCGGCACCCCACGATCGGGAGGATAGATAGAGATGGCTACATGTATCAGAGCGGCTCAGCCTCGTCAACGATGATTTCTGAGGCGGCGGCACTGGACCCGGGTTGGTTTTGCAAAAGGGCTCCCAGCTCCGAAGTGAACGGTTCATATCGATATCGGCGGCCTGATCGGCCGGTGAGTACCTGATTGGTCTCGGCAGACGGCGTTGCGTTACAGTCGGCGCCGCTGTTCTCTCAGCGCGTCCGATACGCGCAGTGGCTGTGGTCGCGTCAGACCTCGTAACAGCAGGTCTTCCCGCATGACTATGAGGAAAAGGAGGTGGGCTATGGGCTGCAAGCGATGTCAGGGGTTGATGATCTCGGACGCCTTCATTGATGTGGATGATTACAGCGGACACCTCTGGTTAGGGGTGTGGCGCTGTGTGAACTGTGGGGAGGTGACTGACCTGGGCGTCGCCCAGAACCGCCGCCGGCAGCGATCCGTGGTTTCAGGAGTCATCAAACGACTCCGTTCCAGGCGGCGCCGAGTCCGAAGGGATCTTGCGCTGCAGCTCAGCGCCTAGGTCCGTCATTTTTCATCGGGCTTCTCTCATCCCGGGAATTTTCCCCTCCCTAACCCTCCCCCCGGGTGCCCGTGCTCGGGGTACCCGTTGCTCCTCACTGCAACGGGTCAAAGCAACGGGCGATGGGGAGGGGACCCCTCGACGACGCTCGGGGCAGGTCCTTCGACGTGGCTCGGGGCAGGCAAGCGAGGGGAGGGTGGGGGTGATTGACGAGTGAAGGATAACGAGTCGCGCCGGCGAGTGTGAAGAGAACGGAATGGCAAAGGGGGGTGACATTGAGGGAGATATCTTCCAGGCCCTGGTGCGAATGGGCCCATGCGCGTTTGACGACCTGGTCCGCGCCCTACCTTCGTATTCCTGGAACCAGGTATTCGCAGCCGTCGATCGCCTGAGCCGCGAGGGTACGCTCCGGCTCAGCCATCCGGCCCGATGTGACTATCAGGTGTCGATTAGAGACGTCTCACGCCCGCAGACCAGGGCCGACATGAGCGACAGGAAATAGACCAACGGCTCGTTGGCGGTCTAGGTGTTCTTCCAGGTCCGGAATCGCTGGAGGAGTTGCTCCCGGACCGCCGGGGGGACCGGCTCGTCGGGTAATCGGCCCAGCGTCTCGATTGTGTGTTTCATCTGGCGGAGGTAGACGCGGCAGCCAAGGCAGAGCCCCAGGTGCAAGTGAAATCGAATCCGATTCAGAAGGGACAGGCTCCCGTCCAAATAATCGGTGATGATCTCGACGAATTCCTTGCAGGTCATCCGGCCGGCCAGATAGTCGAGGACGTAAGTCTTGATGTCTTCTCGGGTCATGCCGGACGAATCCCTTCTTCCAGGTACTGTTCGAGCGCCCGCCGGACCCTGGATCGAGCCCGGTGGAGCAGGACGCGCTGGTTCGCTTCGCTGAGCTGAAGCATAGCGCAGACTTCCTTCGAACTCAACCCTTCCACGTCACGCAAGATCAACACCTGTCGCAGATTCGAGGGTAGCGCCTGGATCGCTTGCTCGAGATACGCGCTGCCTTCTTTGGTCAGCACAATTTTCTCCGGCGTCCCTTCATCCCAGGGCTGAGGGTAGGACGCCCAGTAGTCGGCCCAATGGCCGGAGGTGCGGAATCGAGAGGGATCTACGGTTGGCTCCTCGGCCTCCTCATCCAAGGCGCCGGTGGAGGAAAAGCAGACGTGGCGGCTCTCGCGGACGCCGCGCGTCTTGGCCTTATTCGTGACGATGCGGAAGATCCAGGTCTTGAGCGACGAGCGACCTTCGAAGCGGTCGAGCCCTTCCAGGACCCCCATCCAGGTCTCTTGGACGACCTCCTCAGCGACCGACCGATCGGACACGTGGGCTTGCGCGAGCCGGATCAGGGAGGCATGATACCGTTCCACCAGCAGCGTGAACGCTGCTTCATCGCCATTCCGGAGCCGCTCGAGCAAGAGAAGTTCCTCGGCGGCTGGCCTGCGGCCCGGGGGCTCGATGCCGGCCTTGTTCGGATAGTCGGTTTTCGGAACCGGAGCCCTTCGGGAGAGCTCCAACTCGTACGCTTCAAATTGGTCTGGTGTTGAAACGCCGACCTGCCTCATGGCCTTCCTCCTCTATCTATCGAGCAGCTCCTGGATGAACGCGGGAGCGTGAATGATCCTGATGCGGCGGGTGGGGAGCGCCCGGACGAGCTCGACGCCATCGGCGTCCAGGTAGGTCACCTGGGAGAAATCCAGGAGCACATCCTTCTTCTCGCGCACCAACGTCTGGCACTCCTGTTCAAGCAGGGACACCCAATCTGCGTGAATCTTGCCTTCCAGCTTGAGCGTGACGGGCGAGCCGTTCTCCGAAGTCTTGGTGATGCGTAGCACTGTGCCTCTCCCTCTCTGTGTAAAGCGTGTCGTGATGAGCGGAGATATCGCAAGGCCAGTGCCAGCAAGAGGATGGCCGATGGAGATCAGTCGATCTGATTGATAAATTGAAAGTTAAGGATTGAAATGGGGGCGGGGAGGTCGGAATCTGCTGCTACGAGGAACCGGATCCGGTCCCAATATTTTGGGAGCGTCACGAAATGTTGGGACAAAGACTTAGTTGACCTGAGTGCTTTTTCCTTATCGCCTATAGCCCCGTGCCTCTTGCCTTCCTGGTGATACCCAGCTTCTGCATCCTGGCCTCCAAGGTAGTCGGCTTCAGACCGAGGAGTTTCGCCGCGCCCTTCTCGCCGCTCACGCGCCAACCGGTGCGTGCTAAGGTCTCAAGGATGTGGACACGTTCCAGCTCTTCCAGGGTGGTCGGGGCCGTCGCCCCGGAAGCCGCGCCGGCGTTCGGCAGCCATTCACCCAGCTCCAGAACCAATCCCGGGGTCAGAATGACCGCCCGTTCGATCACATTCTCGAGTTCCCGAACATTCCCCGGCCAGGAATAGCCCTGCAGCGCCTCCATGATGGTCTGCGGAATAGTCTCGATCTTCTTCCCCTGCTTCGCGCCGTGCTTCCCGGCAAAATACTTGACCAAGAGAGGAATGTCCTCCCTCCGCTCCCGAAGTGCGGGGAGCTGGATTGGGAACACATTGAGCCGGTAATACAGGTCCGGGCGAAATCCGCCTTGCTGGACGGTCTTCTCCAGGTCCCGGTTGGTGGCCGCGATCACCCGAACGTTGACCGTCAGGGTCTTGGGACTGCCGACTCGCTCACACTCGCCTTCCTGCAGGACTCGTAGCAGCTTGGCTTGCAACTCCAACGGCAGGTCGCCGATCTCATCCAGAA
This sequence comes from Nitrospirota bacterium, assembly GCA_020027965.1. Taxonomy (GTDB): domain Bacteria; phylum Nitrospirota; class Nitrospiria; order Nitrospirales; family Nitrospiraceae; genus JAHRHE01. The sequence continues at coordinate 4,708 of JAHRHE010000158.1, forward strand.
AGATGGTGGCGCCGTCGGCCAGCTCGAAGCGGCCGATCTTGCGGGCCAGGGCGCCGGTGAACGCCCCCTTTTCATGGCCGAACAGCTCACTCTCAATCAGCCCGGCAGGGATCGCTGCGCAATTCACTTTCACCAGGACGCGATCCTTCCGCTTGCTCAGATTGTGGATGGCCCGAGCGATCAATTCCTTCCCGGTCCCGGTCTCGCCGACCAACAGCACCGTGGAATCGGTGGCGGCAACCTGTTCGATGGCCTTGAAGACCTTTTTGATTGCCGAGGAGGCACCGATAATCTCTTCGAAGTTATGCTCGGTTTGAATTTCCTCCTGGAGATAGATGTTCTGCGCCTCAAGCCGTGCCTTCTCCTGCTCCATCAGCACGCGGTCGGTGATGTCCACGAACATCGTGCGGGTGTACGTCCCGCTGGGGTCGGGCCTCGACCACCACTGAATCCACAGCGGCTTGCCGTTGTCCTTGCGGCGCAGCTCGAGCACGACACCACTGGTGTCCGTGCCGCGGCCGATGGACTCCAACGCCTCGCGCAAGCGGCGTTGCGCGTCAGGTGTGTCGGGCACGAAAGACTTTCCGTAGGTTCCGGCGATTTCCTCCGGCTTGATTCCGAAGCTTCTCATCGCCGCGCGGTTTGCCCGAATAAAACGAGTATCAAGGCCCTCATGCACGTATGCAATGGGAGCCTCCTCGAACAAGTCACGGAAACGCTCCTCGCTTTCGGCCAGCGCCTTGCTCGCCTGGCGCCGTAACTCCTCGTGCGCGAGGCAATCGTCCACCGCCACCGCCACCGCGCCGGCAACCTGCTCCAGCAGCCCGCGGCGTACATGCACATAGGCCCCCTTTTCCGCCGCCATAAAAAACAGCGCTGCGCGGGAACGATCGCCGCTGACCAGCGGCAGCGCGCACAACGACTCCATGCCGATGCTCGACATCACGTCGAAGGTCACCGGAAACCGCTCGCGCAACTCCTCCCGGGAACCTGCGATCACCCACCGGCGGTTCTGCATGACCCAATCGCACGCGGTGCCCGAAGCCGGCAAGATCGTCGGCTGGGTCGGTTCCGTCCCCTCACGACGCACGGTCAGGATGTGCCCCTGTAGCTTTGTTCCCCCTTCGATCGGCAGCTCGATGCCGAACTGCTCGGCCGGCACCAGTGTCTTGAGGCATGCGGCCAAGGCGCCGAATAATTCGTCACGGTTCAGGTGTTGCCCGATAGCGCGGTTGATCTCAGCCAGAGCCCCGAGCTCCTGATTCAGGTGACGGACGTCTTCGTCGGCGCGTATACGCTCGAGTTCGGCTCCCGCCCGCGCGGCGAAAATCTTCACGATCGCGATCCCGTGAGGCTTGGGATGCAAGGGCTTGTCGTGAATGAGGGCTAAGTGCCCAAGAATGTTTCCCGAGGAATCGTGGAGCGGCACGCCGAGATACCCTTCGGCCGCCAGGGTCACCAGGTCTTTGTCTTGGGGAAAGAGCGACTGCACCCGTTCCGGATAGGAGCACACTTGCCCGCCAATCACGTGCTCACAGGGCGTGCCGCGGAGCGTGCGGAGGCAGTCTCGGCGGTAATGGTGCGCAGGGTTTCCTCGGCTTCCTTCAGGTCGGTCACGTCACGCGAGAGGGCCAGCAACTTGTCCGGTACGCCACGCTCATCCAGGATGGCATTCACCACCACGTCCCACCACTTCGGCGTCTTCGTCTGGGTCGTCGGGAAGTAGCCCACGAAGTGGCCGGTCCCGCCGTTGAGCGCCGTCGCAATCGCGGCGCGGGCATTGTCTTTGTCCTGTCCCTGCCAGAACTCGATCCAGGAGGAGCCTCGCACCGGCCCGAGGTCACAAATCTCCAAGAGCGCCATTCCTCCGGCATTCATGGAGAGCAGTCGCCCGTCGAGATCCAGCACTTTGATGCAGTCGCGGCTGCCTTCGATGAGTCTCGTCTTGAACTCCTCGCTGGCCCTCAGCGCTTCCAGCGCCGCCTGGCTTGTGGTGGTCGTCACCGCCAGCTCGGCCCGGCTGCGGCGAAGCTCCAGTTGGGCGACGACCTGACGACCCAGGGCCCGCAACGTCCCCACCTGCTCCGGCGTCAACTGGCGCGGGACATGGTCGATCACGCACAGGGTGCCCAACGCCTGTCCATCCGATGTGATCAGCGG
>JAHRHE010000159.1 GCA_020027965.1 Nitrospirota bacterium
ACACGCTGGCCAGCCCGGCCGAAACGCTGCCTCTCCAGCATATCGGTGGCAGCCTCACGGGCCTGCTCGTGGGTCGTGGCCACCACGACGCCCTTGCCCTGTGCCAATCCTTCAGCTTTCACCACCACCGGCAACGGATGGTGCGCGAGATAGTCAAGCGCGGGCTCCACGCGATCGAAGCTTCGGGCCGACGCGGTCGGAATCTGATGACGGGTCATCAGATCCTTGGCGAAGATCTTGCTGGACTCGATCTCAGCCGCCCCGCGCGTCGGGCCGAAAAGTTTCAGCTTGGCCTTTCGAAACTCGTCGGCGACGCCCAGTGCCAGCGACCCCTCCGGTCCCACCACCGTGAGGTCAATGCCTTCTGAGACCGCAAAGGCCTTGAGCTTGGGAATGTCCTCGGTGGCGATAGGCACGCAGCGCGCCTCGGATTCGATGCCGGCGTTCCCTGGCGCGCAAAACAGCGCGGAGACGCGAGGACTCTGCGCAAGCTTCCACACGAGAGCATGTTCACGCCCTCCGCTGCCGATAAAGGTCTCCAAGCGCAAGGAATGATAAGAACGAAGTTGGGGGCCTTTGTCAGCATCCTGCCTAGTGACGGAAATGCCGCATGCCAGTGAGGATCATCGCCATCTGATGCTCATCGGCCGCTTTGACGATCTCCTGGTCGCGAATGGAGCCCCCAGGCTGAATGACAGCGGTAATGCCGGCCTGCGCCGCCGCATCCACGCCGTCCCTGAACGGAAAGAAGGCGTCCGAAGCCATCACGCATCCCTTGACCGGCAGCACCGCTTTCATGCCCGCCAGCTTCACCGAATCCACCCGACTCATCTGCCCAGCGCCGATGCCGACCGTCTGGCCAGCCCTAGCATACACGATGGCGTTGGACTTCACGTGCTTGCACACCGTCCAGGCAAAGGCGCAGGCTGCATACTCGTCATCGGTGGGACGGCGTCGAGTCGGCACCGGAAGGGTACGAAGGTCGCCGAGCGCACCCAGGTCCCGATCCTGTACGATCAGGCCGCCCACCAGTTTTTTCAGGTCCAGCCCCTCGCGGGTGGTACCAGAAAGCGGGCCGACGTCTAACAGCCGAAGATCTTTTTTTCGCTCGAGCTCGGCCAAGGCGTCCTCAGTGTAGCCGGGCGCGACCACCACCTCGACAAAGGTCGAGGTGATCGCCTTGGCCGTGGCCATGTCCACCGGCCGATTCAACGCGATCACACCTCCGAACGCAGAGACCGGATCGGTCTCGCGGGCTCGCACGTAGGCCTCGACAGGGTTGGCGCCGAGGGCGACGCCGCAGGGGTTATTGTGCTTGACGATGACCGCCACCGGCTCATCAAACTCCTTGACCAGCTCCAATGCGGAATTCGCATCCAGATAGTTGTTGTAGGACATCGCCTTCCCGTGCAAGGTCTTGGCCCGGGATACGGAAGGCTCGCGGGAGGTCGGGTCGCGGTAGAAGGCCCCCTGCTGATGCGGGTTCTCGCCATATCGAAGAATTTCACCACGTTCGTACAGGAGCGAGAGGACCGCCGGAAATCGCGTAGAGCTCGTCCCCTGCCCCTGCTGCGCGAGATAGCTGGCGATCAGGCTGTCATAGCGAGCCGTGTGCTGAAACACCTTCGCGGCTAGCTCCTGCCGGAGAGCCGGAGTCACGGTGTCAGATTTCAGCGCGTCCAACACCCGCGCGTAGTCGGCGGGATCCACGACCACCAGCACGTCAGCGTGATTTTTCGCGGCGGACCGCAACATCGAGGGACCGCCGATGTCAATGTTCTCGATCGCGTCTTCGAAGGCGCAGTCAGGTGTGGAAATCGTTGCTTCGAAGGGATAAAGGTTCACCACCACGACATCAATGGGGCTGATGGCATGGTGCTGCATCTCGGCGACGTGTTTCGGGTTGCTGCGGCGACCCAGGAGCCCCCCGTGGATTTTCGGGTGCAGGGTCTTGACTCGGCCGTCGAGAATTTCCGGTGAGCCGGTGTAGGCAGCGACATCAGTAACGGCGAGGCCGGCGTCCCGCAGCGTCTTGGCAGTGCCGCCGGTGGAGAGGATTTCCGCGCCCAGGGCCGCTAAGCCCCTGGCCATGTCCACGACCCCTGTCTTGTCCGAGACGCTAATCAACGCGCGCTTCAGCGCAGCCATCGGTGTTCCTCCCCGCAGCATCTACTGATGCCAAAAAAAAACGCGGGCAAAGGATAACAGATGCCCCGATGAACTTCAAGGCGCACTCTTGTGATAGACGAGGCCCTATCAGCCTTCGTAGGCCAAGGTTGAGGTGCCGAAGCTCACAAGTGGATAATCACTCATCTCGCCTCCCTTGAGTAAAGTGTGATAGGCTCATCCCCCACCAAGGGAATTACCACCCATGGCTGAGCCACTCGACCCCAAAGAACTCGTCACCCCTGAAGAGCCTGAGCCGTTGGGACACCTCACAGAGCAATCCTCGCACCCTACCTCTCCGCGGTAAGTGCCTCCTTCGGGTAGTCTGTCCCCGCTTTTGATGAATTGTCTCAGGATCACTCGTTCACGTAGGCTCATCAGCGTATTTGGTGATGACCGCGCTCCTCTGAAACAGGTAATCCTATGGTGAGCTATCATGAACCGCAGAGAGGAGGCCGACCATGGAATGCAGGCGTTGTCAGGGCTTGATGGTTGCCGACCATTTCCTCGATCTCCAAGGGACCGGAGGGCTGATGTGGATGAAGGGGTGGCGGTGCATGAACTGCGGCCATGTGGTCGATCCCTTGCTCGAGCAGAACCGCTGCCTGCAAGAGGCACCCTTATTGGGGATGGCCGAAGCCCCAGTGGAGTTTGCGACAGAGGAGGTCTACCTCGAAGCTGAGAGAGGGTCATGCATCTGATCGTCCTCATCGTCATCCTTACGGTGCCCGCTCCCTCCACCTTTGCACAAACGGTCTCGATACTAAACGGGGGCAAGGACAACGCATCGAAAGAAGTGGAGATCTCCCTGTCCCGAATTCTGCGGGCCAAGGGCTACATGGTCAAAGCGGGCTCCACGGATGCGTTTGTCCTCCTGCTCAATGTGCTGCAAGTCCAGACTAGGGACAGGGCTAGGACTGGGCTGGCGGGTAATCTGACTATTGTCTCAATGCAGTGGGAACAACTCGCAGATCTTGTCTTCTCGAAACAGTGCCAAGCGAAACACATCGTGGCGCAACGGCTCCAGGACTATTCGGGGACTCGACTCACCCAGATTGGCAGCACCATCGCGTTCGCCCCCACCGAAGATCAACTGGCCGACCTCCTCCGTGCCTTTGCCCATAAGACGGTGCTAGCTGCTTCGAACAAAGTCGATGCACTCGCCAGTGAAGCCGCGAAAATCAACGGCCCTGCCAACGAATCTCGTCCCTAGCGGAGAGACTCAGGCCAGAGCCAACCTGCTACTTGACCACATTTCCGTCCGACCCCAGGAAACCTATAGCCGGGACGGAATTAGACTGACACCTTTGCGTTAACCTTGACTCCTCCCCCACGGATGGCCTACCCTCCAACGTCCCTATACCAACCCCCCGGTACCCGAATGCGTGTTGTGAGGCTCATAGGATGTCTGCTCGTCTGCGCTCTCCTCTTTGGGTGTGGGTCTTTGCCTATTATTGCGTTCGACTCCAGGACCGGTGAACTTGTGACACTTCCTTCGTGTGAGGAATACGTCCGCACCTTCAATCACACCTATATTCACTGGGATCTGGTCCAGCCATACCTATGGGAGCTGAGGGTCGCGCCCGATACACTGACTGCATTACAGCGTCTCGGGGAGAAACATGAGTTGCAAGCCCGAAATCTTTGTGGCGGTGCACGAGCGCTCTTCGTAGGGGGACGCTCTGAGCAATATTACTGTCGAGACACGTTTCTGAAGAATTCCGCGCGCCAGATCCTGGATATCAATACTGTGTTCGAAGAGGCCGGAAGGCTGAAGTATGAGGACCTGAAGAAGCAATCAGGCAGGGTTGAGAAACTTCTCCTGGACTACCAGAAGCGCTTCTTGCCCCTCGATCAACCGTGCAGCCCTCCGCAAAACAACCTTGCAGTTGAGACTACGCCAGTTTCTCAAGCCCCTGGAAAAGGGCCCTAGTCAGTAAAAGGAGAAAGAGAGGGGTCAGGTCTTGCCCTGGCCATCTGACAGGCTGGCAAGCCGCTCGCGGACGCGAGCCCCCCCCTGCCGCCGCGCCACGGCGCTCACGCGCCGGCTGACCGCACGGTCGCTGACCCCCATCCGCCGCGCAATCGCCGCAACGCCTCCCCCGCCCACCGCCGCAGCCCATAGGGCGCCACCTGCCGCACATACCGGCACAGTTCCAAGAGATAGGATTCCTTCTCAACCGCAATCGCTGTGAACCGCCCTTGAAAGAGATGCCCGACGCGGCGATGCCGCCGATTGCAGGCCTGGGTGTCGACGCCGTTGAGGTACCGGAGGGCCGGGCAGAGATGCGGGGACGGGGTCTCCAGGAGCCGATGCTAGTGAGTATCCATCAAGACCCAGGCGTGGCAGTGCACCCGATAGAGGTCCCACCACCGCGGCCAGGGTGTCGACGTCCCGCACGATCGCCTGGCGCTCGTGGCCCTGCGCGGTGACGTGAGAGACGCCGTCCGCCAACGAGAGTCGGAACGGCCGAGCCGTGCCACCGGCAGGGGAGGCTCCGCACTTGTCACACTCAAGATCTGCCCCTTCTTCTTGCGGGCAGTTCCCGGAGATGAATCGGAATGGCGGTTTAACAATCGGGAGAATCCGTATTTGTTCAGTGATAGACTAGTTAAACTGCTTGACTCACAAAATCTGAAATCCAGAAATTGATTGCGTCTTAGTTCTTTTCACGCAATTCATCGGTAAACTTTTGTAGTACTTTCACTCTCGCTTCAACGTCAACAGCAAATAAATCATGGCGTGCTGGCACTCCCATGAAATGCATAGCCGACGTTGGAGGATTCTTAAATTCTTCCACATGGTCAGCATCCATATTCTGTTGTAGATATTGGAGTGTGTTGGTGAACCATTGTTTTCTTTCATCAACAGGGGGCGGAGATTTAAGGTTCGATAAAGTTTTATCAACGATGCGATTACCTTCCGCACGCAGCTGAGCCAACTGGTTCCTAATTGCTGCCTTCTTTGCCTTCTCGCTAAGACGATTCTGGAGAGACACTAGCTGGCTATCTTTTTCTTGTACCTTTTCCTGTAGAGCATGCACCGTCTTCCTTGTGTCTTTTCCGGTTTCTGTTAACTGACGCTCTAGAGTCTCTATCTTTTTATCCTTGGTTTGTAAGTCAGTCTGAAGGGTGCCCATGGTAGTGGATAGTGATTGATTTTGCGTCTGCACTGTTTGTAAATTTCTATAGGCGTATTCCCACTGAAGAAACATCCCTAAAAAGAAGGTTGCACCCAGAGCCATTAAATATTGACGTTTACTTACCCGGCCTCTAAGGAAAAGCCTCTCCCCACCATCGATTAGCGTCATCGCCGCACCACCGGCGAGCATGAAGACCAAGGCGTGCAGCGTGAACAAACCCAAATCAGCGAAACGCTCACCAAATGTGAGAGAAGATAGGCTCTCCATCGCGCACCCCCTCTTTTAAGGTTGCGCGAGTATAGCTTTATCCCTGTATCAATTAAAACCATCGTGAGCTCTTGCCAGTTGCAGCATTGACGGCCTAGCCTCGCCGTCACCGTTGTGCAGTAGCGTCGTGGTCAGAACAGGAACGGAAGGGGATGCTGCCGAAGGGTAAATATGGTAGGGTTGACGGGTGGAGGTGTCTCTCCCCAGGAGGATGAAAAGAGCACGGACTGAATTATCGCCAAACATAAGTAGCGGCAAGGTTCGAATCCTAGCGCTCAGCTACGCACAGGAGGTATGTCATGCACCTAGGGACCACACGTGGACTCATGGCGCGGATCCTCGCGAGCATCGGGTTTCTCTGTGGCGTGATCGGCCTGCTCGCGGGACTGCAGGACCGGATTTGGAAGCTGGCCCCTTGGGGGTGGTTTACCGGCGGGATGCTGC
>JAHRHE010000262.1 GCA_020027965.1 Nitrospirota bacterium
CAGTCTGGATCGGATCATCTATGCGGTGATTCATCATCTCAATGAGTCGTGGCACGAAGCACCGCTTCGGGAATTTGCACAGAAGTCTTGACATTACCGTGGCGGGGCTGGAGGCACGAGGCCGTTGACCGGGGTGATCACCGACCGCGGTGCGGCCGTCGGCCTCTGCCGCGGCGCCGGTACGGGGCGCCGCGAGGATGGGAAGCCGGCAGGCGGATGATCACCGCGGTCCCCTGGCCGGGTCCGCTCGCGATGGAGATCTGCCCCTGGTGTTCCTCCACAATCTTCTTGACTGTTGCGAGTCCCAGGCCGGTGCCGGCGCGCTTGGTGGTGAAGAAGGGTTCGAACACCTTGCCGACGTGCTCGGTCGGGATCGGAGAGCCATCGTTCTTGATCGTGACTTGGACCACCGGCAGCTGGCCCCGGGCCGGTTTCGGCTGGGCGACCTCGATGTGCAGGTTCCCTCCCGGAGTCATCGCTTCAAGCGAGTTCTTGAAAATGCTGAGGAACACCTGCTGCATCTTGGCGTCGTCGCACCGCACCGGGCTGAGATTGGCGCCGTAGTCCTTTGTGACCCGGATCCGGTTCATCTCCAACTCGGTGGCGATGAGCGTCAGCGCGTGCTCGATGACGTCCGTAATCCGGCAAGTACGCCGGTTCAACTCCAGTGGTTTGGCGAAGTCCAGAATTTCGTTCAGGATCGCTTCGACGCGGATCAGGTCCCGCATGGCGTTCTCGACCCGGGTCTGCGGGTCGAATTCGAGGATGCCCTCGGCGGTCACCTCCTCGAGTTGCGCTCGGATAGAGGCCAGCGGCTCGCGCACTTCGGTAGCGAGGAAGGCACTGAACTCGCCGAGGGCCGCCTGTCGCTCCTGCTTTCGGATCAACGGTTCGGAAGGCCCCGGTGGCGGCGCCGCGCTCAGCACCGCGCCCGGCTCTCCGGTCTCCGTTCTCGCCGCCGGCGCCGCCTCTGACTGCTGCATCGCCTCCGTCAGCTTGACGATCAAGGGTTCCAAGGCCCGCGCGTCGGACAGCGTATACTGCATGGCCGCCTTGGAGGCTAAGGTGACCGTGCCTCCGACCTGGCCTCGGACAAAGAAGGGCACCACCAGGGCGGACTGATATCGATCCTTGTACAGATGCTTGTGGTCCTGAAAACGGCCCTGGGTGGAGGCGAGATCGTGATCCACGCGAGGCTTCCGATGGCGGACCGCCCATCCGGACGCCGAGGCCTCAAGCCCCAGTCGCTGGCCCGCCTTCAAGTCCTTTTTCGGGTCACCCCGGTGCTCCCCCGCAAGGCCGATCACCTCTACCGCGCCGGCGATCGGATCGTAGAGACAGACCCACGCCCGATCAAACGGTACGGTTGCCATCGTCTCGTTCAACAGGGCGACGCACCGCTCCTCCATCGCAGGGGTGGCATAGGAAGGCGGAGGTGCCAAGGGCTCGGGCCCCTTGGACTTGGTCGGTGAAACGGGCTCCTGCACCACAGCCGGCCGGCTCAGGATCAAGGAGCTCTGGAACAGCGAGGCGGTCTCCAGCGCGCTGGTGATCGTGTCGCTGGCCGCCTCCAGGATGGACTTTTCTTTCTTGGAGTAGGCGGTGCTTTCCTTCCGCCCGATCACCAGGACGCCGTAGGTGCGCTGCTGATGCCGGAGCGGCACCGCCAGCAAGGACCTGGCGGAAGGCGTGATCATGCGCACACGCAAGGACCGGAGCCCGTCGCCGTCCTCGGACTCGGCCTGCGGGCCCGATTCGGCCACTCTCTGCAGGGAGAGGGTCCGGAGAATGGCCTGGACCTCGCGTGGCGCGAACCCGCGGGCCCCCTGGGCGGCCAGCGGGCCGTCTTCACGATCGAAGATCCCCACCAGCGCCTGCTCGAAGCCCAACTCGTTCAGGGTCGAGGTCAGCGTTCTCTGCAGGGTGGTCTGTTTGGCAGTGCGGAGTTGCTCTGCAGCCGGTGATCGTGGGCATTGTAGCAACGCGGTCGGGTCATTTCAATCGAAAGCGGAATCTTGGCGTCAGTCCGGTGGGTGTGCGTCGCGCCTCGCGCGCGACGACACGACATGTGGCTCTTTGCAACCGCGGTGCAAACAGTGGAACGGCACTAGTCGGAGTTCACGATACGAGGCGGCTTTCGCCGATGGACGACGACCTCCACGTGACCCTCCTCGGAAACCCACAGGTTCAAGATGCTGCTCACCACGCTGATCAAGAAGGGAGAGAAAATACAGAATGGGCCTGACCAAGGCGTTGAGCAGCGCGAGCACAATCACGGCGGCGAGGCCGGCCTCAATGCTCTGCACTTCGATGCCGACGACGATCGCGCTGGCCAGAAGCACGGCGACCCCGGTGACGACGAAGCGTATCAATAAACCCTTCATGCAAAACCGAATGGTTAATGGCCGATGGTTGATGGCTGATGAATACGTCCTAACCGAGCTGTTTCATTGACCATCAGCCATACGCCATGTGCCATTTGCTCCCTATGAGGTGACGACGAGGTCCACCGACGCCTGCCGCTTGGTCACCTTGTCGTTCGGATCGTAGTTCGCCACGATGTCCTTCTGCACCCCGTTGGCCGAGACCGTGATGCGGGTGCCGCTGTCGTCGTTGTGGAGGTGCAGGAAGATTTCGTAGTACCCTTCCTGATTGGTCTTGGTGCTGACGGGGTGGGCATGCTCTTTCGACGGCTTGGCCTGCACCTCCACGTTCGCGAGGGGCTTCCCGCTCCGATCCCGGACATAGCCGTAGACAATGAAGCCGTGCTCCACCTTGGTCTTGACGAACACGGGCTTCGGGGTCTCTACCTCCGGGTTTTTGAGCGTGCTGAGGTAGGCTGCGAGCGCATTGAGCTCCTCCTCGGTCATCAGTTCCCTGTACTTATCCGGCATGACGCCTTTCTTGTGCTCTTTCTCGAACCCCTCCGCGTACAGGTAGGTCGGGTCAAAGATCTTTTTCTTGATGTCGTCAATGGTCAGCAGGTTGCCGACATTGTCCAGGACCGGTCCTCGCTTCTTGACGCTTCCTTTCCCGCCGATCTTGTGGCAGTTGTAGCACTCGTGCAGCTCATAGACCTCCATGCCGCGCGCCACAAGACTGAGGCCGCTCGAGGGCTTCGGTGGCTCCGCGACGGCAGCAGGTTCGGACGCGGGGGACGGAGCCACGCGTGCCAGCCGGGCTGTCAAGGATTGCACCTTTCCCTCGAGCGCTTGCGCTTGCTTGATGAGCTCATCCAGATGGGCCGGCCCCTGCTCCGCCTTCTCGCGCCTTCCCTTCAGGAGCTGCTCGATCTTCCCTTTTTCATCTTCAGGATCATATTGGGGCAACAACGATGCGCCGCCGATGTACAACGCGGAGATCACCACGTAGAACACCAGGAGCGCCACCAAGGCGCTCGCCCCGCTGAGGGGCCTCACGGGCGGCGCGTCCAGCAACACGAAGACTGCGGTACCCAGCACGGCGTACGTGAAGAACATCACCTGAAACACCGGCGGGAAGCCGAGCGCTTTCGCCGCGCCGACGAGACTGACCCCAACGATGCCGCCGGCAATCCCCTTCTTCA
>JAHRHE010000160.1 GCA_020027965.1 Nitrospirota bacterium
CCTTCATGCCACGTGATTTCCCGAAGAATGTGAAGATGTTGAGGGTGCGTCCCGGTCCTGTGACCGACGATGCAGACCGACAGGCCAAGGCCCGGCATGGCGAGGGTGGCGCCGACTTTGGGTGATTGGCCGCGGTGGAGGATTTCGCTCGCGATGTCCGCCAGGCATTCGCGCGCGGGCTGAATCGGGAGTCCTACCGGCCTGAAGGTCTCCAGCTCGTCGAGGCCGAACTTCTCGAGGCCTCGCGTGTGGAACCAGTCCAGCTTGGGATCGGGTGCCGGGGCGTGTTCGACCAGGATGTGATCACCCGGGATGAAGTGGTCAAGCTGGCGGTCCTGCCAGTCGGAAGGGTTGAGGTACTCCTGCGTGGCGACATCGTATGCCGTGCCCTGGGTCAACAGCGTCAACCCTCGCGCCAGACGGGCCGTGTGCAGCACCACATCGAAGGCCTCGCGCGGGGACGCCGTTGTCGGAGCCAGCACGGCCATGCCGTCGTGCCGCCACCCCAGTCGTTCTCTCCATTCCTCGATGTCGGGGAGGGACGCGGGAATCCTGAGCACGGCGCTCCAGGGTCCGTGCGTCACGACGATGACGGAGGCGCGGTGGTCTTCCCGCAGCGTGAGCGGTCCGCCATAGTGCCCGTCGAACCATGCCTTCAACTCGGGGAGTGACGGCGGGGCCGACGAATAGCCGACGACGTACCGCGGGCGACCGGACCGAGGAGGTTTGGGGAGCTTGTGCCGAATTTTCATCGTGCCTCAATCAGGGTCTGTGGCGAGAGGATACCACTTCGGCCGTCACGGGTGAAAAGAAAACGGGGGCCGCCCCACATGGGACGGCCCCCGTTGCTGACCGGTCAACCGGCTACGGTGTTACCACCGTGCGCCGGACCGTTCGCGCTTTTCCTGGGGCTTCGCCTCGTTCACCACGAGCGTGCGCTGCTCCAGCTTGGTGCCGTTCAGGGCCTCGATGGCCCGCTGGGCTTCCTCGCTGGTCGCCATTTCGACGAACCCAAATCCTCGCGACTGGCCGGTGAACTTGTCCGCGATCACTCTCGCGGACGTCACAGCGCCATGCTGCGAGAACAGGTCGGTCAACTGCGCGTCGGTCGTGGAGTAGGGAAGGCTCCCCACATACAACTTGGTACTCACGGTACCTCCTTACAATTCTGACAGGGCTTGGGATTCAGGGAACGAGAGGGAGGCGGATCGCGGTAGGTGCGTCAAGTCAGTCGCGCCGAACGGTCGCTCCGATCACAATTCCTAATCTCAGGGCCTCTATCGCTACGGGTCCGGTATCACACGAGCGCGACGTCGCCGGATCCCTGTCCGACATCGCACAACGTTACAGTACCATAATTGGGACCGGCTTTGCAAGTGGGCGCTCAGGTCCGGCGGTCTTTCCGAGCCTTGCGGCGGTCTTCCGGATGGAGCAAGCGCTTACGGATCCGGAGGCTGGCGGGCGTCACTTCTACCAGCTCATCGGGACCGAGATATTCGAGCGCCAACTCCAAGGTCATCTGCTGGGGAGGCGTCAGCGTGAGCGCCTCATCGGAGCCGGAGGCGCGCATGTTGGTCAGATGCTTGGTCTTGCAGACATTGACATCGAGGTCCTCATCCCGGCTGTTCTGCCCAACGACCATGCCCTGGTAGACTTCCACCCCTGGTCCGATAAACAGGCTGCCCCGTTCTTGGATCAGGTAGAGCCCGTAGGCATTGCTCGTCCCGTCCTCCCACGCGACCAGACACCCGTGCGCAGCAAGGCTGGGAGGGCGTTCCCCGACCGGCTCATAGCGCTGAAAGATGTGGTTCAGGATCACGGTGCCGCGCGTCTTGGTGAGCAGCTCGCTCCTTAGGCCGATCACGCCGCGCGTCGGAATGTGGAACTCCAGATGGGTGTCGGTGGCAGTGCCTGCTGTGTGGGCCACCTTCATGTGGCGCAGCTCGCCGCGGCGTCGGCCGACCTCCTCAATCACCGTGCCCTGGTAGTCCGCGGGCACCTGGATGGTCAGCTCCTCGTACGGTTCCAAGACCACGCCGTTCTCCGTGCGGAGGATGACCTCCGGCTGCGACACCTGCAACTCGTACCCCTCCCGCCGCATCTGCTCGATCAGGACCCCTAGGTGCAGTTCCCCGCGGCCGGCCACCAGAAAACGGTCCGGGCTGTCGGTGTTCTCTACGCGGAGCGACACGTTGGTCTCCAGTTCCTTGTAGAGGCGGTCCCGGAGGTGGCGTGACGTCAGGAATTTGCCCTCCCGACCTGCGAACGGGCTCGTGTTCACGCCGAACGTCATCTGCACAGTCGGCTCATCGATGGCCACCGGCGGCAGTGCGACCGGATGATCGGAGTCGGCGATCGTTTCTCCGATCCCGATGTCGGGCAACCCCGCCACCGCGACGATCTCACCGGCCTCGGCCTTCTCTACTTCGACCCGATCCAGGCCGGAAAACACGGCCAGATCCGTCACCTTCCCGGAGACTGGGCTTCCGTCGCGTCTGATCTGCGTCACGGCCTGGCGCCTGACGATCGATCCGGATTGGATCTTGCCGATGCCCATCTTGCCCTTGTAGAGGTCATGCGCCAGCGCCAGGACGAGCATCTGGAGCGGGGCCTCGGCGTTGATGAGGGGGGCCGGACTCTGCTCCAGGATCGTCTCCAGCAGAGGGACGATCTCGGTGCCTGGCTTGTTCAGGTCCAGCGTGGCGGTCCCTTTGATGGCCGAGGTGTACACGATGGGAAAATCGAGCTGGGCGTTGGATGCCCCTAGGTGGACGAAGAGGTCGAAGGTGCGGTTGAGCACCTCGTCCACCACCGCATCGGCGCGATCGATCTTGTTGATGACCACGATGGCGCGATGGCCCAGCGCCAACGCCTTGCGCAGGACGAAGGTGGTCTGCGGCATCGGGCCTTCCTTGGCGTCGATCAGCAACAGAACTCCGTCGACCATTCTGAGGGTCCGTTCCACCTCGCCGCCGAAGTCGGCGTGGCCCGGCGTGTCCACGAGGTTGATCTTGACCCCCTTGTACGTCACGCTGGCGTTCTTCGCCCTGATCGTGATTCCCCGTTCCCGTTCCTGGTCCATGGAGTCCAGGATGCGCTCCCCCATCTCATTGATCTTCCGGTGAGCGTGGGTTTGACGCAGCAGCGCGTCCACGAGCGTCGTCTTTCCGTGGTCGACGTGAGCAACAATGGCAATGTTCCGGATATCCTTGCGGTGAGCGGGTGCAAGGCGGGGACTCGCCTGATCGGCACCTGTCTGAGCATTCATGGGGTAGTGACCGGAGTGAGCACAAAAAAAGACGCCGCGCAACCGAACCACGGCGTCGATCTGCAGTATATCCGATCGCCTGCGAGAACACAAGCCGGTGGAGCCGGAGCAGGGGAAGGGATTCATGCCCTGACCTTGCTTGAGTTTTGGGAGGGTGCATTGTATGGTATCCGAGAGCGCGCTTCTGCCTGCGTGTCGTGAGTGGTTGTCTCCATGTCATTGTCGTTCAAAGAGCGATTTAAAGTTCAATTCCGCTCAGTCTATTGGGTGCTGGCGGCCTGGCCGTGGTGGCGCATCCTGCTCGTGACGCTCGTGAGCCTGGTCGTCCTCGGGGGCGTGAGCGCCGCGGGGGCATTGTGGTACGTGGCCAGCGATCTGCCGGCGCTCGATGCGCTGCAGGAGCACAAGCCCAGTCTCGTCAGCAGGGTGTATTCGGACGAGCGCCAGGTCATCGGCCAGTTTTATGTGGAGCGGCGGATCCTGACCCCGCTCTCCGAGGTCCCGCAACCACTGGTTCAGGCGGTCATCGCGGTGGAGGACGCGCGGTTCTTCGAGCACCCGGGCATGGACTACATTGGGATTCTGAGGGCGATCTGGACCAATCTGCGACGCGGCGGCAGGGTGGAGGGAGCGAGCACGATCACGCAGCAACTCGCCCGGTCTCTCTTCCTCACTCCGGAACGGACCTTCCTGAGGAAATTCAAGGAACTGATCCTGGCCTACAAGATCGAACTGATCCTGACCAAGGAGCAAATCCTTGAAATGTATCTCAACCAGATTTACTTCGGCCAGGGCGCCTATGGGGTCGTCGCGGCCGCACAGACCTACTTCGGTAAGGACCTCGCACAGCTCAATCTGGCGGAGTCCGGGTTTCTGGCCGGACTTCCCAAGTCCCCGAACAACTACTCCCCGTTCAAGTACTTGGAGCGGGCGAAGAAACGCCAGGAACACGTCCTGCTGCGGATGGAGGAAGCGACATTCATCACCGCGGAGGAACGCCAGGAGGCAGCGGCCCAGCCGTTAGCCTTCCGCCATATCAGCTCTGATCAAATTGCTCCGTATTTCATGGAGTATATCCGGCAGCAGCTCATGGTCAAATATGGCGAGACCATGGTCTACAAAGGGGGGCTCGAAATATTCACGACGCTCAATGTGGATCTGCAAAAGGCCGCGGAGCAAGCCGTTCACGCAGGGCTCAACCAATTAGACAAACGCCAGGGTTGGCGCGGTCCAATCGGCACGCAGGATCTCACGACCCTGACGGTCAGTCCGGCGCCGACGGCGCCGTCCCGGCCCGTACAGGAAGGCGATCTGATGCAGGGCGTGGTCACGAAAGTCGCCAGGGACCATGTCGTGGTGGTGGCCGGTTCCATAACCGGCCGCCTGGCCTTTGATGATATGGCCTGGGCTCGCCGGCGCCTACATGGGAAGGATCCGACCAAGGACTTTACCACGGTGCAATCTCCCAAACAGCTCCTGAAACCCGGCGATGTCATTGAAGTCGGGGTCAAGAAAGTCGATCGTGATGTCGTGCGATTCCAGCTTGAGCAGACTCCGATCGTGGAGGGTGGACTCATCGCCATCGATCCGCGCACCGGCTCCATCAGGGCCATGGTGGGCGGATATGATTTTGCCCGCAGCGAGTACAATCGGGCGGTCCTTGCCCACCGGCAGCCCGGGTCGGCGTTCAAGCCGATGATCTATGCGACGGCGATGAATGAAGGGTTGAGCCCGGCGAGCTTGGTGGTGGATGCCCCGGTCGTCTATGAACAGGACGATCCCGAGAAGATCTGGAAACCTGAAAACTATGACAAGCGATCCCACGGCGTCGTCAGCCTTCGGGAGGCCCTCATTCATTCACGCAACTTGGCCACCGTTCGCTTGCTTGAGAAAGTGGGCGTTCGGAACGTGATTGAGTTCGCCAAGACTTTGGGGATCGCCAGCCCGCTCAGCAATGATTTGTCGCTGGCCCTGGGCTCCTCCAGTGTCTCGCTTCTCGAGCTGACCTCCGCCTATGGCGTGTTTGCCAACCAGGGCCTCCGGCTCGAGCCCTATGCGCTGGCGTTGGTCCAGGACACCGCCGGCACGATGCTGGAGCAAGCCAAGTTTGAGCCCCGGTCTGTCGTTTCGAAGGAGACGACCTATCTGATCACCAATATGCTGGAGGATGTCATCCAGCGGGGGACAGGCCAGATGGCCAAGTCCATCGGCAGGCCGATCGCAGGCAAGACCGGCACCACGAATGATTTCACGGATGCGTGGTTTATCGGGTTTACCCCCAACTTGGCCGTGGGCGTGTGGGTGGGGTTTGACGATCTGCGACCGCTGGGAGAGACGGAGTCCGG
>JAHRHE010000065.1 GCA_020027965.1 Nitrospirota bacterium
GGTCGCCAGCGAAGTACATCTGCGTGGTCAGCGTAGGGACGCCTTTGCGATGGACCTTGAAGTGGATATGGGACGGCCTCGTCCAGAAGAGACCCGCCGGGTAGGGGGACGGCTTGACCGTCTTGAATTGATAGCGACCCTCCTGATCGCTGATGGTGACTCCCCAATGCTGAAAGTCGGGATCGTGGGCCGCGCTCGTGTTTCCGTCGTCCGGATGGTGGTAGCGGCCGCTGGCCGCGGCCTGCCAGATTTCCACCTGTGCGCCGACGACCGGACGGCACTGGAGGTCCCGCACCTGGCCGATGATATAGATGATTGGACCGGTCGCCCGCTTGGGGTGTCCCTTCAGCATCGTGAGGTCGTTGTCTTTGTCGTCTTGCTGATGGACGGGGTAAAACGGCCCTTCCGTCTGCGCCGGGGTGGGCGGGCAGGCCGCTTCGTTCTGGCCCCCTGCCGGTCCCGTCGTGGAGAGGAGGAGGACTGCTGCAGCTGCCGCGATCGCTGCGTGTCGTAACCGCCACCTCATGGGGTGGGGCTCGAGAAAAGGACCCGGGCGGACGCAAGAAAGGGGTCGAGAATCATTGGTTGGCCTGCGAATTCGAAAGCGTTGTCGTACGGATCGCGGAGCGGCTAGACCAGGAATTCGCCATGCGGCCGCTGGGCCGCCGAAAGGTTAGCTTGTGTCTCGAGGATCACGGCCACACGTCTCCCCGGGGCAGCCCCGGCCCCTTGCGAATTCCTCGGGCCACGTCACGAACGAATGATTTTGCATCCTTTCCGAGCGAGGGCAACTTCTTGAGCAGGTCGGGAAGTTCACCAAGCGTCCGCGTAACTGGAGAGGTCGCGGGCGTGAGGTGAGCAATGGCCTTCCCCCCTCTGGCGATCGTGTAGCGCTCGCCGCGGAAACCCACCTTGTTGAGCAGGTCCGAAAAGTTACGGGCGGCCTCTGTAGCCGAGATGGTCTTCCCCATGGTTTCCCCTTTTGGCAGCAACAGCAGCACATTATCTGATTTTCACATTTTACATTACTCAAGAGTGAAAGGTTCCAGGACCCGTTTCATCCCTCACGACCGAGAAGCGCAGCCTGGGCAGCTAGGGGTATGGACAGGAGGAGCGCTGTGACACCGGGTTGCCGCATGGCACGCGTTCCCTCCCTGGCCCTCGGACGTTGGATCTTTGCAAGGCGAGTGACGGAACGCATTACGCAGGAATCTTGATGAGATCGTACAGGAACTCCGGTGCGAAATCCGCCCCGTTGGGCCAGGTAAGCGTATGAAATTCCGGGTGGACCAGAACCTGTTTGAAATAGGCGGGGTCTCTGAGGGGCTTGAAGATCTCCCCCTGCAACTCAGGCTCGAGGTTCACCTCACCCTCTCGCCCATCGCTGAACCGGAGGTGCAGGATGTAGTCTCTGACGTATCTTGCTTCGACCACCCGCGGGATCACGATAGTTACTCCAGTGGAGAGATCTTCTTCAGCGGCCTCCGGTCTCGAGCCAAATCCCAATCCGCCAACAGTTCCGCCTTGTGCAGCGAATGCCATTCCAGAACGTGGGCCATGGCCCGTCTGGGGAACTCGCCTGTCACCACCCCAGAGTCGATCTGGACCGTAATCTCGAACTCCCCGTAGAACGCGTGGAAGTGTGCCGGCGCGTGGTCCCGGTAGAACATCGCAATGACGATGCCCAAGAACCGTGAGATCTCCGGCACGCGGTCATCTTAGCCTAGCCTTCACGTGTGCGCAATCCATTAGTCGTGAGGGGGAAGAAAGGGAGCTGGCGGCATGGTTTGGCCTGCGATTCCGAACGCGTTGTCGGACGAATCGTGAAGCGGTGAGGCCACGAATGGACCGTGCGGGCGCTGGTTCTATGAGGGAGTAGTCCGCGAGGCCTGGGCCGCCCAGGTCACGACGAGGACGCCGTCGCGGACGCCCATCAACTGCGCGCTGATCCGGGTGTCAGACTGGATGAGGCGGGCCAGTTCCTGGATCGCGGCGATCGCAGGGTCCTTGGTCGGGTCAACAGGCCCCAAGGCCATGCCTTGGGTGTTGTCCATGAGCACCACCCCGGTCGGGGCCAGCAACTCCAACGCGCGGCGGTAGTAGTGCACGTAGTTTCGCGTGTCCGCGTCGACGAAAATCAGGTCGAACGGGCCCGTCAAGTCGCGCAGCGTCTCCATGGCCGGCCCCACGACCACCTCGACCTTCCGGCCGTGCGGGCTCCGCCCCAGGCGCTTCCGGGCGAGGGTGGCCAGGCCGGCGTCGATCTCGCAGGTCAGGACCGTGCCGTCCTCCGGCAGCATCTCCGCCATCGCCAGCGCGCTGGTGCCGTCGAATGTGCCGATCTCTAGCACGCGCCGGGCCTGGAATTTCTGCACCGTCGTCTTGAGGAACGATGGATTCTTCATTGACGCCTGCTCGAACTCGATCATACGGTGGCGGACCCGGATGGTGTCAAGTCTTGACTGTGACAATTGAAAATCTGCCGCGCGCGGGGCATTCCGCGTCCACCTGCCCTTCGCAGCCCAATGGGCGCCATGATCCCGCCTCGCTCCGCGATAAGGCAATACTCGTTGACCTACCCTGCGGAGCCTGTGGCCGTTACTTTTTGATGACAGACAAGTTCGCGGGTACCGTGCCACCCTCAGGCACATCCACTTCGGCTTCCACTTTACCTGCGAACGGATGCCAGGCCATGATCTTGTGCTTGCCGGCTGGGACATCCCTAATCTCGAACGTCCCGTCATCCTTCACGACGGCGTAGTGTGGATTCGTGACCGGGAGGAAGAACGACTGCATGAACTCATGCTGATCGCACTGCAGCCGGAACATCGAGCCCTGCTTGTCCTTGCGCAACACCACCGGCTTGTCGAGCTTCGAACCCTTCTCTGCGAGAGCAATGTTAAAGACAGTCGTGGAGCTGGGCCCCAACTGTTCGAACGAGTGGGGGTTGTGCAACACGCCCTTCTTACCAGGAAAATCACCTTTCGGTCCTGGGTCATCAGGATCGGCATCGTGGTTCTCAACACGGAAGTTCTTCTGCTTGACCACCACGCCGGTAAACGAGAGCCACTCGCAGAATTCGGCGATATGGTCGGTGCCCTTAAATCCGTCCATGAAGGTCTTGTCCTCGATGTCCCTCACAGCCACAACGGCAGCCTGAAGCCCGCCATCGGTTCCAACCCGAATGGTCGGCAATATCCGCTTGTCGCCCTTCACCAACTCCTTGCGCGGGTTCTTGGCGCAGAACTTTGGATTCGGGAACTTCGAGAAGAGAAACTCCTTCTCCTCCGACTTGCCGCTATACGTCACCTTTCCAGTGATGGTCCCCCCTGCCAATGAGATGAGGGGCATTCCCAACAATGTCGCCAGCATCCCTATGGTCAGCATCACGCTCTTCGTCATAACCACCTCCGTTGTTTAATCATGCAAGGGTCTCCATTTTACCTCGAAGGTGAAAGAAAGGGATTGGGAGGCATGGTTTGGCCTGCCAATACGAAAGTGTTGTCGTACGAATCGCGGAGCGCTCAGGGATGGATGACCGTGAGACTCAACACCTGCTCAAAAGGATCAAAATCGCGGTCGTTGTGAAGCAGAGCGTGCCCGTGCTGCAGACAAAACGTGGCGATCAGGCAATCGATCGTTCGCCGGACCGTATAGCCGTCAGCTCGCAACCGGCGATAATGTTCGGCTGCCGCAACTGCCAAGGCCACGCCGCCAGTTGCAAACACTTCGAGTTTCAGCAATTCCTGGCGTACTCTCTCGAAAAGCGGTTCCTCTCTGATCCCCTGGAGGACTTCACAGAGGATGAGGTCCGTGATGCCCAAACGCTGGCGCTCCAGCTCCGGCTCGAGCCAGTCTGTCTGAGCGGTACTCGCCCCTCGCAGATAGTCCACCCAGACCGTTGTATCCACGATGATCACGATGCGTGCTGAACCCGGCCGGCACGCATCTCGTCAAGATTGCCTTTCCAGGCCACTTTGCCTCGGAGGCGTCGGATGCCCGTCTGAGCTTTCACCTGGATCAACATTCTCAACCCGGCCTCGACCACAGCCCGCTTGGTTTGAAGACCCGTCGCCCGCATGGCCTGCTGGATAAGCCGGTTCTCAATGACAATGTTCGTCCGCACGGGCGGCCTCCTTTGTGATGTGTACGATTCGATAAATCATACACATTCTTGAACGTTTGTGCAAGAGGACGGGAAAAAGCGGTTGGGAGGCATGGTTTGGCTTGCGAATCCGAAGGCGTGGTCGCATAAATCGCGCAAGGCTAGGAGCGACAATTTTTTGGCGTCAATCTGAGCGAGATTGAATGTGAGAAAGTTCCTAACCCAATCCTTATGCGCTTAAGGCAAGGCCCTACAACGGAATCCCTTGACGTCGCCAAGCTCATCGAGCTGGCATGGTCTATGCTCATAATTGTACACGGAAGCAAGTCCTCGAACCGCTCCTGCACGCCCGATGCAGACTCCAGCAGTCGGGCAGTTTGGTCCTCACGGCCCCTCGGGGCTACGGCTCTCCGATCCGTAGCTCGCCAGCACGCGTGGGCTCCAGCAGCAAGGTCCATGCATGGGCCCCATCCCACGTTCCCTCACTTGTGGCCTGATCATGAGCCTCGGGCTCACCCTCATGGCCTCCGCTCCCAGTTGGGCAGAGCCCATGGCCGTGGTCGGGGCAGGTCCTCGAGTCGGCGTCGCCGGCGTTTCTCCAGTCGGTGAGGAGCCAGCGAAACCGATGGCCTTGCTCGGGATAGGCCCCCGAGTCGGCTTCGGGGGCAATTCTCCATTAGGTGAGGAGCAGAAGGAAAACTTTCAGATGTACGACGTCGCTGCGGTCTTCAGGCTCCCCTGGGGATGGTGGCACAGGTCCGGCGACTGGGGTCTCGAAACGAGACTGATCGCCAGCGCAGGGCAACTCACCGCGGCGGGAACAACCAGCCTGATGGCCACCCTCGTGCCAGGCCTCGCGGTGACCAGCCGGAACGGTGGAGTGTCCATTGACGTGGGGGTTGGCCCCGGATACTTCAGCAATTACAAATTCGGCGTGCAGGACTTCGGTGGCCCGGTGCAGATTGTCGGCACGGGCGGCATCGGTTTCAACCTGTTTACCGGCTTTCATGCCGGGTACCGGTTCCAGCATTTCTCCGACGCCGGTATCTACGGTCCGAGCAGCCTTGGCGTGGACATGCATATCATCGAGATCGGCTACCGATTCTGAGCCCCGCGCGCTGCTCCTTTGCGTGAGGGTCTGGGCCCGGCCCTTCTGTACTGAACCGCCATAACCCGTACCCGCGGTAAGAGCCCGTCGCCTCCCGCCCCGTTGTTCCCTGAGAATCATCTCCGTGAGCCCCTTCTCACTGTTGTAAACTCTCCGTCTCGATGGCCCGGGATTGGGCGGCTGCCCACAAGGTGCAGAACTCACCTCAAACGTGGTACTAGTATTGGGAGCCGGCCATTCGAGTCCGGCCTCCATCCTGCCCACGAAGACAGAAGCGTGTGAGCCACCAGCACCACACCGGGTCAACGAAAGAGGAGTTCAGCCATGCCTCTCAGTCAGAACCCCATCGCATTTCCCAAGCTCGACGATGACCAGATTGCGTCTTTGGACAAGTTCGCGACGCTGAAGACGTTTCAGCCCGGAGAGACGCTCTTTGCCGCCGGCGAACGCGACTTTAAATTCTTTGTTATCAAGAGCGGGGAAGTTGAAATCATCGAGCGCTCCTCGGGGCACGACCGGCTCGTCACGGTCCACGAAGCCAGGGGGTTCACCGGCGACGTGGATATGCTGACAGGAAGACCGGCCCTCGTCAGCGGTATCGCCCGGACTCCCTGCGAGGCCTACGAGATTTCAGCCGCCGATCTCCGGCGAATCCTGAATGAGATGCCACGAGTGAGCGATGTGCTGCTCAGGGCCTTTCTGATGCGCAGGAAGTTGCTCGAAGAATCCGGCCTCACGGGATTGCGTGTGGTGGGCTCACGCTATTGTCGAGACACGCACCGGATTCGCGAGTTTCTCGCCAAGAACAAGGTCCCCTTTACCTGGATCGATCTGGAGAGCGACCCTCAGGTCGAGACGCTGCTCACGCAGTTCAAGATCACCGCAGATGAAACGCCGATCGTCGCGTGCAGCAACGATAAGATGGTGCGCAATCCGTCCAATGCCCAGTTGGCCGACTGTGTCGGCATTCGAAAACCGCTCGAAGGGGCGGTGTACGATCTCACGATCGTCGGCGCGGGACCGGCGGGGCTGGCCGCGGCGGTCTACGGGGCCTCGGAGGGCTTGAAGACTCTGATCCTGGATAAGATCGGCCCCGGCGGACAGGCGGGGACCAGCTCCAGGATCGAGAACTACATGGGCTTTCCGATGGGTCTGTCCGGCAGCGACCTGGCCAATCGGGCGGTGCTCCAGGCGCAGAAGTTCGGCGCCACGTTGTCGACACCGGCGGACGTGGTCCGCCTGGACAGTGACAACGGGTATCACGTGCTCCGCCTCGAGAGCGGCGAGGAAGTCTCGACCAAATGCGTCCTCGTCTCCACGGGCGCGTCCTACCGAAAGCTCACCGTGGAGGGCTGCGAGCGCCTGGAGGGCTCAAGTGTCCATTACGCGGCCACCGCAGTGGAAGCCCAGTTGTACCATGGCGCTCCGGTCGTGGTTGTCGGCGCCGGCAATTCCGCCGGTCAGGCTGCGGTCTACCTCTCGGAGCGCGCCGGCAAGGTGCTGTTGCTTATCCGTGGCGACGATCTGGGCAAGCACATGTCGCACTACTTGACGCGGCGCATCGAGCAGACGGCCAACATCGAAGTGCGGCGCCAGACGGAGATCAGCAAGATGTACGGTGACAAGTCGCTCGAGGGGGTCGAGCTGGCATGCCACCACACAGGCCGTTCGGAGAGCGTCGACTGCCTGGCCGTCTTCATCTTTATCGGCGCGGTGCCGCACACTACCTGGTTGCCGAAAGCGATCCAGGTTGATCGCAACGGATTTGTGAAGACCGGGCTCCAGGCCACGGAGTCGACCGAGTGGCCGCTCCACCGCCAGCCATTCCTGCTGGAGACGAGTCGCCCGGGCATTTTCGCCGCGGGGGATGTGCGGCTGGGCTCCACCAAGCGCGTGGCCTCTGCGGTGGGGGAAGGATCGATGGCGGTGCAGTTCGTCCACGAATTCTTGGCCTCCAGTTGAAGGGCTGCCGAGCGGTCACCGCTTGGTCGGACGCGAAGGAGACAACCCATGGCCAAGACATGCGCTCATCTGAGCCAGATCCGACCCGTAACCCCGGGTGCGAAGGGCTGCGAGGAGTGTCTCGCGATCGGGGACCGCTGGGTGCACCTGCGCCTGTGCCTGACCTGCGGGCATGTCGGCTGCTGCGACTCATCGAAGAACAAGCATGCCACCAAGCATTATCACAAGACCTCGCATCCCATCGTCCGATCCTTTGAACCCGGAGAGAGCTGGCGATGGTGCTACGCGGATGAGCTCTTGATGGAAGCGTAAGCCGCACCCCGCTGCCATGAGTCCTCTGGTCTCCTTCCGACAGGTATCGGCCCGCATCGGTCAGAAAGATATCCTTCACAATCTCAGTTTCGACGTCGAAGCCGGAGAAACCCTGGTGCTGCTGGGTCGGAGCGGCTCGGGTAAGACCACCGCCTTGAAAATGGTGAATGGCTTGCTCCTGCCAAGCGCCGGTGACGTCTTGATCGAGGGGACTGCGACGCCGGCCTGGGACTTGATCCGGCTGAGGCGTCGGATCGGGTACGTGATTCAGGACGCGGGCCTGTTTCCGCATTTCACGGTGGCCGCCAATGTCGGACTGGTTCCTCGTCTGGAAGGTTGGCCGCCCCGTGACATCGACGCCCGCGTGCAGCAGTTGCTGACTCAGGTCGGGCTACCACCTGCGCAGTTCGCCACGCGCTACCCCCGCGAGCTTTCCGGCGGTCAACGTCAGCGGGTGGGTGTCGCTCGCGCGCTCGCCGCGGATCCGCCGTTGTTGCTGTTGGACGAACCCTTCGGTGCGCTTGATCCGGTGACCCGTGTGGAACTGCAGCAGCAGTTCCTCGACCTGCGCCAGGGGCTCAACAAGACGGCGCTGCTCGTCACGCATGATGTCCGGGAAGCGTTGTTGCTCGGCACCCGCATCGGGGTGCTTCATCACGGCCGGATGGTCTTTCTGGGTGGACGCGCCGAGTTTCTCAAGGCCCGCGACCAGGAGGTGCAGGCGTTTCACGCGTGCCTCGCGGAGAACTGGAGGGAGACGATCTGATGTCGTTAGACCTGGGGCGTGAAATCCTTGATTTGACGCTGGAACACCTGTTCCTGGTCATGCTCTCCATGGCGATTGCCGCGGCGCTGGCCATTCCAGCGGGCATCCTGCTCACGCGGCGCACCTTCCTTCAACGGTGGGTACTCGGGTTTGCGAATATCGTGCAAACCGTGCCGAGTCTGGCGGTCTTCGGGTTTCTCATTCCTCTCCCGTTTCTCGGCGGGATTGGCAAGCACACGGCGATTATCGCGCTCGTGCTGTACGCCCTCCTGCCGATTCTGCGAAATACGCTCACCGGCATTCTCCATGTGGACCCCGCCGTGCGAGAGTCGGCGATCGCCATGGGGATGACGGGACGGCAGCTTCTTTGGGAGGTCGAACTTCCGCTGGCAACCAGGACGATTCTGGCCGGCCTGCGGATCGCGACCGTCACCACGATCGGGACGGCAACGATTGCTGCGGTCATTGGCGGCGGCGGTCTCGGGGTGTTCATCTTCCGCGGCCTCGCCTCCGTCGATACGACGTTGCTGTTGGCCGGTGCGGTACCGGCCGCCTTGATGGCATTGGCGGCCGATCGAGGACTGGAATGGATCGAACACAAATTGTCGCCTGTGTGATCGTCGGCTTGTGGGTGAGCTGGGGCGTCGGCTGCACCAGGGAACGCCCGATCACGGTCGGCTCGAAGAACTTCACCGAACAGGTGATCCTGGGCGAGATCGTGGCGCAGCATCTCGAACATTGGCTGGGCCGAACCGTTGCTCGCAAACTGAATCTGGGCGGGACGCTGTTGGCCCACCAGGCCTTGGTGAACGGCGAGATCGATCTCTATCCCGAGTACACAGGCACCGCGCTGACGACCGTCTTGAAATTATCGCCTGCCCATGATCCGGCTGCGTCGATGGCCACTGTCCGCGAAGCCTACCAAAAGCGGTTCGGCGTGGAATGGATGGAGCCATTGGGCTTCAATAATACCTTCGCGATGGTGATCCATGGAGAGGATGCTCGCACAAGCAAGATTGCCGCCTTGAGCGAGGCGGCCCGGCACGCTCCGGGCTGGATCCTCGGTGTAGGGTACGAATTCCAGCAGCGCTCAGACGGACTGGCCGGCTTATTAGCGACCTACCGTCTTCCGCTGAAGGGATCTCCGAAAACGATGGACCTTGGATTGCTGTACAAGGCACTCGAACAGCGACAGGTCACCATGATCGCCGCCAATGCCACCGACGGCCCGTTGTCGATCCTGGACGTAGTCGTGCTTCGGGATGACAAGCGCTATTTCCCGCCTTACGACTGTGCCCTGGTCGTGCGGAGCGAGGTCGTGAAGGATAACCCGCTCTTCAGGCAGGCCCTCGCTGAATTGAGCGCACGGATCACCGACCGCACCATGCGCCGGTTGAACTATCAGGTGGACGGCGAGCATCGTCCGGTGCGGGAGGTGGCGGGGCAGTTCTTGCGGGACGCCGGGCTGCTTCGTTAGCTGACGATCAGCAGGTTCTCCGCAAACGTCCATTCGGGATCGATCCATTGCGCTTCGCACCTGAATCCCGTCCGTCGCGCGAGGCCAGGAATCTCCTCGACGCGGAACTTGTGGCAGGCTTCCGTCCAGATCGTCTCCCCTTCCTTCAAGGTACAGGCGAACTCCGCGGCGCGAATCGACACGGTGTGGGTCCGTTTCGAGCGCAGATGCATCTCGATCCGACGGTCCGTGGTCTGATAGCGGACGTGATGTTCGAAGTTTCGCAGGACAAAGTTTCCACCGAGTTCACGGTTGATCCGGGCGAGTAGATTGAGGTTGAACGCGGCGGTGACTCCGGCCGGGTCATCATACGCCAGCAGCATGTCACCCACCGATTTCTCCAGGTCGGCCCCCAGCAGAAGGGCGTCGCCGGGCTTCAAGTGCCGGCGGAGATCGCTCAAGAACTTCTCCGCGGCCGGCGGATCAAAATTGCCGATAGTGCTCCCCAGGAACAAGACCAGGAGAGTCTGATCCGGCCGCCGGCGCGCCGCTGCTTCTTGCAGCCCTTCCAGGTAGGATTTCTCCAGCCCGACGATGCTGATCGCGCCGAGGCTTCCCAGTTCTTGGTGGCACTTCACCAGGGCCGACGCCGAAATGTCGATGGGGAAATAGGCGATGGGCTCTCGAACCGCGAGCGCTTCCAATATCCACCGGGTCTTGCGACCGCTGCCGCTCCCGAGCTCCACCACTGCCACCGGAGGCGGAAGAGAGTCGAGCATGTCTCCGGCACGGCGGCGGAGGAGGCGCTCCTCGGCACGCGTCAGCCCGTACTCGGGTAAGAGGGTGATCGCTTCAAATAACGCCGTGCCCAGCTCGTCGTACAGGTACACCGAAGGCAGTTCGCGCTGGCCGACCTTCCTCAGACCGTCACTCACTGCCACGGCGAAGTCCCGGATGGCGTCGGTCTGTATGGTCTGTGAGAGCATCATGTTAGTTCTCCACGCACCGAAAGCCCGCATAGACGTACGGATAGTCGGGCCGAAACCAGTTGCGGAAGGACCGGCGCAGCAGACCGGCGTCTGTCCGCGAGGACCCTCCTTTGAGCACATAGTGGTTGCCGTCAAAGAAGCGGGCGGAATATCCCAGATAGAATGGGAAGGGCTGAAATCCTGGAAAAGGCCGGAAGACCGTCGAAGTCCACTCCCACCCGTTGCCGATCAGTTGGGACACTCCGAACGCGCTGTCGCCGAGCGCCGTGGCAGTCACCGGAATGGGATCCCATCGCTGGTCGTTGAAGTTTCCCCGCCGAGGATCCGGTAGGTCATCGCCCCATGGATAGGCTTGTTCTTCCTCACCGCCCGGCGTTCCGTATGCCGCCCGATGAAATTCCGCTTCGGTGGGCAATCTTTTTCCGGCCCAGGCTGCAAAGGCACTCGCCTCCTCATGGGTCACATAGACAGGCCAGGTCAGCGGCAACGGCACCTCCCCCGACATGGCTCGCCA
Organism: Nitrospirota bacterium; assembly: GCA_020027965.1. Taxonomy (GTDB): domain Bacteria; phylum Nitrospirota; class Nitrospiria; order Nitrospirales; family Nitrospiraceae; genus JAHRHE01. Next base: position 11,213 of record JAHRHE010000065.1, read on the forward strand.
GTACCACCGGCCGTCGCGCCATGCCCAGAAGTGCGGAGGCTTGGCTCCGGCGCGAACGAATTCCAGGTACTCTCCGTTGGTGACCTTGTACTTGCTCACGGCAAACGCCGGGACGAAGACCTCATGGCCGTCAAACTCGTTGTCCCATCCAAATTGATAGTCACCGTTGCGATGCTCGCGCGGCCGGCCTAACGTGGCCATGCCGCCCTGAATTTCAACGACCGCGGGACGCGGCGGCGGACCGGGTGGAAGCTGCACGACCGGTGGAATAGTCTTGTGCGTGGTCGGCAGCTGATGGAGCAGATAGGCAAAGGTCTCAGCGTGCATCAACCGGTGCTCGAGCGCGACCGAGAGCAGCTCCGGCGAGAGATGGTTCGAGACCTCATCGATCGCCTGCCGAACACGCGCATTATACTGACGCACCTCTGCGCTCTCCGGCCAATCCGAGCGCTGGTCCTGTGGCAACTGCCCCGCTTCCGGATCAATCCCGAATGCGAAGAGCCGGTCGAATTCCGGATGGAACGACGGAACCCCTACCGGTTGGCTCAGGAGATTCCAGTCGAACGCCTCGAGATGACCGAAGTAGAAAATGATCCGGTGGCGCTCGGGAACCGGCCGGTCATGGAAGGCGTCAGGCCGAACGAGGCCGAACAAGGCGTCCGTGCGCGCACGAGCTCGGGTGAGCGCTTGTCTGACATCAGTAGAGCCGGCCGTCTTAGCGATCATCGACTTGTACTCCTTTCCAGAAGGCCACGTAGCCAGCAATGTGTCCGGCAGCCTCCTTGGGTAAAGGATAATACCAGGCCGCGTCCTTGTTCACCTTGCCGTCCACCACAATGTCGTAATAGCTCGCCTCTCCTTTCCACGGGCACGTCGTATGCGTCGTGCTTGGTTGGAAGTGTTCTCGTTTGAGCGACTGCGGCGGGAAATAATAATTGCCTTCGACCACCTGCCCTTCGTTGCTATCGGCCACGGTGATTCCGTTCCAGACGGCTCTCGGCATGAAGGCCTCCTTTCTTAACTGAGGCGTTCGCCCCGCCAGTGACTTCACGTGAATCCCGGCGAAGGAGGCAATTCTCTCATCTTCGTCCCCCATTCCACAACAGCCAATTCGATTGCCTTGTCTGCGCTGGAACTCCACCGAGGAAGAGGACGAAAACGGGCCAGAAGCCGTTTCATCGGTAGACGCGCAGCAACGGGGACTTGACCTGCGCCTACGTTGTAGTTACGATGTAAGCATGTCTGACCTCCGGTTCGAATGAAACGCCAGCAAGGAGGCTCAGAACCGTCGCAAGCACAGGGTGTCCTTCGCCGAGGCCGAGACAGTATTCTCAGACGAGCATGCATTGCTGGTCGATGATCCGGACCACTCAGAAAATGAGGACCGGTTTGTCCTCCTCGGGCTGAGAGCGAGGTTGCGCACGCTCGTCGTCGTCCACTGCTATCGGGAGGAGCGCGGGGTCATCCGGATCATCTCAGCCCGGAAGGCGACCCGGAAGGAACGGGATCTCTACAACAGAAGGTGGCAGACATGAGAAAAGAGTATGACTTCTCGAAGGGCCGTCGCAATCCCTATGCGAGCCGGCTGAAGCGCCAGGTGACCATCCGGCTGGATGACCGCACGATCAAGTACTTTCAGGCCATCTCAAAGGAGTGCGGGATCCCTTACCAGACGCTGATTAACCTCTACCTGCGCGACTGTGCGGCAAGTGGTAAGCGGCTGGCGCTCACCTGGAAGTCCGTAGCCTGAAGCGCGAGCGGTCGAAAAGGTCAGGAACCTTTTTTACGGCACGCCGGCCGCGGTTGTCGCAGTGACCTGATCTAGTCCGGCTGATAGGGCTTACTCACGGGCATGGCAGATCTCCTCGACGCAAGAATCAGCGACGCCGGGTCAGTGTCGAATTCGCGCGGAACCACCCGAACATTTCGGCGAGGTCTGGTTTTGTGGTCGTGACACGGAGCGTGAAAGCTTCGAGCTCCGCGTTGCTTGCCGTCAACCGATAGCCGTTCACCCGAAGAAACAAGGCGGCCGTTGCGATCCCGGTCCGCTTGTTCCCGTCGACGAGCGGATGGTTTCGGATGATGCCATCCATGAGAGCGGCGGCTTTCGTCGTCACGTCCGGATAGAATTCCGTACGGCCGAACGCGGCATGCGGACGCGCCAGAGCGGACTCTAGGCCGCCGAGATCCCGAACTCCGTGCTCCCCTCCCGTTTCTTCAACGAGCCGATCGTGTAGGAAGAGGACCTGCTCGGGCGTAAGGTGGATCACTGTTTGGCAAGGGCTTGCAAGGCAGGGCGATAGCGTTCGATGAAGGCTGCAACCTGATCGGCAAAGGACCGCGTGATCTTCTTTTCCATTTCAGTCGTGGGGCGGATGGAAGACCCCTTCCTCTTCCGGGTCGTTTTCGACTTACTGGCTCTCGTGACGCGCTTCATAGTCGGCCATAATATCGGAGCCTGAATGGGAAGACAAGGGCGGGAAATGGGGATACTCAAGATTTCTGAAAGCTTCTCAGCGCATCGTCTTCAGCCGCGGAGATCGGGAAGATCGTGGTGAACCCTGCGATCTCAAACACCTCCCGGACTTGAGGTTTCAACGAGTAGAGGGCGATCTTGCCGTTCAGAGGCTTCAGGCGCTTGGCCGCCACCAGGAGCACCCGCAGGCCGGCGCTGCTGATGTAGTCCACCTGATGGAAACTCAGGGCGAGCTTCCTTTCTCCCCGTTCGATCAAACCGAGCAAGGCCTCCTCCAATTTCCCGGAGGTGGCGGCATCCAGCCGGCCTTTCAGCGCCACCACCACCACGGAGCCCTTCTTCTGTTCCGCGATGTCCATTCCGCCTCCCGATGGTTCAGCGAACGCGAAAGCCTTCAGCCGGAGACCCGCTTCCGCATCACCAGATAATTTTTTCCGTTCTGGCGGCGATACTCCAGGCCGTCCATGACCGTCCGGGCCAGATGGATGCCCAGCCCGCCCTCCGACCGCTCCTCCAGCGGCGCGGTCAGATCCGGAGGGGGCGCTTCCAGGGGATTAAAGGGCCGCGCGTCATCTTCGACCTCGACGGTCACCTCACCGGCCTGCAGGGACAGACGCAGGGAGATTTGGTGATCGGCCTGATCGTCATACCCGTACGAAATGATATTGGTCACGATCTCGTCCAGGGCCAGGTTGAGCGCCTGGCTGACCGGTTCCGGCAGCCGTTGTGCCTGTCCGAAGGCGGTCACCTCTTGAGCCAATCGCTCCAGTTCTGACAGCCGGTTGTGGAGGGTGAGCGTGCGGGGTGCCGTCATGAGCGCCGCGCTCCCTTGCTCCCCTGCAAGTACCGTAGGGCCAGGAGGGTAATGTCGTCCGCCTGCGGCTCGCCGGCGGCATGGGTGCGCACTTCCGCCACTGTGTCGCGGACGAGTTCCAACGGCGTGTTCCCCTGGATCTTCACGAGCAGCTGTCGCAAGCGCTCATCGGTGAAGAGGGTTCCCTTGCTGTCCATGGCTTCGGTGACGCCGTCCGTATAGAGAAAGAGGCCGTCTCCGGGGCGCAACCGAATCCGCTTGAGCCGGTAGGGCGTGTCCGGAATCACCCCCAGCGCCGTCCCACCCGGGTTGGCCAGCATGGTCACGCCACCCAGGCTCGACAGGACATAGGGCAGGTTATGTCCGGCGTTGCTGTACTCCAGGTCACCCGTACGCGTGTTGAGAATCCCATAGAAGACGGTGACGAACATTGCCGAGTCGTTCTCAGGACACAGCAAGTTATTGACCCGGTACAAACACTCGCCGGGTGAGGCGGCCTGCAGCGCGGTCGCCCTGAGGATGGTGCAGGTCACGGCCATGAAGACCGCCGCCGGGACGCCCTTGCCCGACACGTCGGCGATGACCAGGCTCAACCGCTCCTGATCGAGGAGAAAGAAATCGTAAAAATCGCCGCCCATTTCGCGGGCCGGGATCGTCTCGGCATAGAGCTCGAACTCATCTCGATTCGGGAAGGGCGGGAAGATGCGCGGCAGGATGGACCGTTGAATCTCGCTGGCGATCCCCAATTCGGTTTCAATCCGTTCGCGCTCTTCCACCTGCCGTCCGTACCACCACCCGACCAGGCCCGCCGCAAGGGACACCAAGGCGACGCTGCCTCCCAGCATCAGTCGCAGACGCCCGACCGGAGCCAAGGCCTCGGCCTTGTCCATTTCAGCCAACAAGACCCAGCCATATTGAGGGAGCGCGAGAGAGACCCCCATCACCGGAATCCCTCGATAGTCGGCATACAGCGCCCGGCCTTCTCCCGCCTCGAGGGCCTGATGCACGCCCACCGTGTCTACCTTGACACGGCCGATGACGTTGGGAAGGAACCGCGAGCCGGTGAGCATGAGGCCCGTCTTGACGGAAACCAGATACACCTCCCCGGTCTCTCCTAATTCTCGGCGGGGTTCGGTGAGCGTCTGGGAGAGAATATTCGTCACGCGGCACACCAGGGTCCCCACCAATGCCCCGTATGCGTTCTCCTCAGACGCAATCAAGGGAAAGAAGATGTCGTAGGTCGAGCGGCCGGAGGGATCCGTTGGGTCGGTCGTCGGATCGGTGACCCGGGGCTCGGTGAGGTCCACCGGGACCGTCTCCCGCACCGCGAACGGCGGAGGCTGGCCGGCAGCGCCCGTATGCGCCACCGGCCGCCCCGTGAGGTCAAAGGCGAGGCATCCCATCGCTTCAGGCACGTACCTGGAAAGATAGTCCCATCCAAGCCGAGGAACCGTCGCGCCTGCCGTACCGCGCACTCGGTTCCGGATCGCGCCGGCCGCAAACAGAGTGAGATTCCGTTCCTGGCCATCCAGGACTGTCTGCAGATGCTGTTGGTAGGCGTGCAACGTCACCGCGAGACGCTCGTGGATGTCCTCGATCAACGCGCGCTCGGCGAAGTGGGCCACCACGAAACTCCCGGCCCACAAGGGAATCAGGATCAGGAGCGGCAGCCACTGTGTGAGCCGCTTCCTCGAGAGTTGGGGCATGTTCCAGAATGCCATGAGTGACCCGCACCGCGAAACTTCGGACCGCCGAGACCGTATCGCGAATGAGCTCGGTCGGAGTCGTCTGCCGGGCGCCTCGCAGGAGCCCCTCCAGCCGCTCATTGGAAAAGAGACGCCCCTGCTGATCCATCGCCTCGGTCACCCCGTCGGTGTAGAGGAACAACCCGTCGCCGGGGCGGAGACGGATGCGCTTCACGGCATAGTCGTTCTTCTCGATCACCCCCAGCGCCATGCCGCCTCCGCTCTCCAGCAGGGCGACGCCCTGGCCGGTCAGGACATACGGCACGTTATGGCCGGCGTTGGCATATTCCACTTCGCCGGTCCGCGTATTCAGGATGCCGTAGAACACGGTCACGAACATCGCCGAGTCGTTGTCCGGACACAGCAAATTATTGACCCGCCGCAAACACTCGCCAGGGGACGCCGTCTGGATGGCAGTCGCCTTGAGCATGGTTCGACTCACCGCCATGAAGATCGCCGCCGGGACGCCCTTGCCCGACACGTCGGCGATCACCAGACCCAACCGCTCCTGATCGAGGAGAAAGAAATCGTAAAAGTCGCCGCCCATTTCGCGGGCGGGAATCGTCTCGGCAAAGAGCTCAAAATCGTCTCGTTCGGGAAATGGCGGGAAGGTCCGCGGCAGGATGGACCGCTGGATGTCGCTGGCGATCCGCAGTTCGCTGCCGATCCGCTCCTTTTCCTCCATGGTCCGACGGAGCTCGTCCGTGCGCTCCACCACCCGTTGCTCCAGAAACTGGTTGGCATCCCTGAGCTCACCTTGCTGGGCCACGATGACCCGCTGCATCCGTTCGAACGACGCCGTAATGTGCACGACCTCATCGCCGGCCGGAACGGCCGCCGCCTGGGGGCGTCTCCCTCCCGCGTTGCCGACGAACGACTCCATTTTGCCCGCCAGGCTGCCGAGCGGTCGCGTGATCGTCCGGCGCGTTCCAACCCCCACGATGACGAGGACCAGCAGGCACATGCCGAGCCCGCCGGCGACCGTGATGGCCAGGTTCTGCTCGCGCGCCGTCACGTACTTCTCCATGGGGATGACGATCTCCAGGCCCCCCATCACGTCGTTCAGCTTGAAGTCCTGCTTCGGGCTCTGAGGATGGGCGTTGTGGCAGGTCACACAGGACTGGGCTGACGCGAGATCGGCCGTGAGGACCCGCATGACGGCCCGCCCTTCGATCGTATCGGTGCGGATGAACTGCTCGCTGGGACGCTCCGCGAACCGGGCAAAGCCCTCCTGGTGGAATCCATCTTTCAGTCCCTTGTCCTTATTGATCGGCCAGGGACTGATGAGATTCACCGTGTAGCCGTTGGGCAGCCTGCCGGTGGATTCCGACACCTCGCGCACAAAGGTGGCCGGCAACGGGAACCGGCCGTGCACCTCTTTGTAATCCGGGCCCAGGGAGCCCCCGAGGTCCTTCACGCGCGGGACCACGACGGAGGCGTAGTATTGGCGGTCCGCCATGATCTGGTGGGCGAGGCCCTTCGCCCGGTCGGCCAGCATGTCCTGATGCGTGGCGGTGGTTCGCGCATGTTCGAGGAAGGCCGCGAGCAAGGAGACGGCCGCGATGAGGGGCACGGTCAGCAGGATGAGTTTGTCGCCGACCCTCCACTCCCGTTTGCCCAGGATCTTGTGCAGGAACGCTGAAGACACCTTGGTGGCACCCGGTTACAGGAGGGTCACGCGACGGTCCGCTCGACGGTGACTTCGGAAATCGGACCAATCCAGCAGGCGCCGCGGAAAAATTGGCTCTGCGCCAGCTCGGCACTCCCCTTCGCGTCGCTGC
>JAHRHE010000066.1 GCA_020027965.1 Nitrospirota bacterium
GATCACTGCGATGGTGACGATGCACAAGCGCCTCTCCGAAGCCACCGGAGGGAGACCCTGGGTCCCGCCTTCCTGGAAGCTGTTCAAGAATCTCGTGACGCCGCATCCCTTGGGGGGGTGCAATATGGGCACGACGCCCGAAAACGGCGTGGTCAACCACCGCGGGGAAGTGTTTGGATACCGCCATCTCTATGTGGCGGACGGTGCAATCATTCCGGAGGCCATCGGGCTCAATCCGTCGAAGACTATCGCCGCGCTGGCGGAACGGACGGCGGCTCTCATGGACTGACTGACACAACCCTCAGACGGCCATAACTTCAGCGGGAGGACCTCGAGGTAATGACGACATCCGAAACCACCGTGACGCCGACATCTCAGGCGAGCGCCGACCCCATGCTTGGTCAGCCGGTTCAGCGATCGCCGATGACCGGCTGGTACGATCCGGCCCAGCTCATGCAAACGGCGGCCGAGGTCCTCATTTCGACGATTTTCGGACAGCATGCCGACCATCGCCTCCTCGAGGCGCTCTCCGCCGGTTCGTCCGATGAACAATACTATGACTACACCTGCCATTTAAAAGATACCCGAGGCTCTTTCGTGGCGGACCCCGCTCGGCCGAGACAAGAACTCTGGATTGATTATGTTGCCGACCTGGGCGACGGCTGGGATTCGACTTACTGCGTGGCGTACCATCTGGCCAGACCGAGACTGACGCTCACGTCTTCGAAAGGGGACTCACTCAACACCGAGCGGGGAAGTCTCCTGATCTTTGGTGGCGATCAGGTGTATCCAACCCCGAGCCAGAGGCAATATAAACAGCGCCTGGTCAACCCGTACGAGTCCGCCTTTCGGGCGGCCGGTCAAGACGTTTCCCACCTGTTCGCCATCCCGGGCAACCACGATTGGTACGACGGTCTGGTGTCGTTCACCCGGCGGTTCATCTCACGGGAGCGGGTGGCGGGGTGCCCGACTCGACAAACCCGCAGCTATTTCGCCTTGAAACTGCCCTCCGGCTGGTGGCTGCTCGGGACGGACGTGCAACTGGGATCGGATATTGACGGCCCACAGGTGCAATATTTCCAGGATGTGGCGAAGGAGATGAAGGACGGAGACCGCGTGATTCTCTGCAACGCCGAACCGCACTGGATCTACTCGAAAGTGTACCAGGATCTCGATCCGGACTGCACTGAACGCAATCTCACTTTTCTGGAGAGGGAAGTCCTGAAGAAACGCGTGGCGATCTTTCTCGCGGGGGACCTCCACCATTACCGGCGCCATGAAGCGACCGATGGCGCGGCAAGGATCCAGAAGATCACAGCCGGCGGAGGCGGGGCCTTCTTGCATCCGACCCACGGGCAGGACGTCAGGGAGCTCGTTGAGAAGCATAACGGATCCACCAGAGTGTTTCGTCTCATGACGAGCTGGCCGGACGAATCGATGTCGCGAAGACTCTGCTGGCGCAATCTGCTGTTTCCCATCCGCAACTGGAAATTCGGCATCGTGCCGGCCGTGCTGTATCTGCTGACCGCCTGGTCGGTCATGGCGGAGATCGGCCACCTCGGGCTGAGCCAAATCGTTCCGGCCATCACCACGACCGTGGCAGCCATCCTGAACGCTCCGTTCGCGGTCTTCTGGGTCTCGGGCACGCTTGTGGGCTTCGTGCTGTTCACCGACACCCATTCTAAGCGGTACCGCTGGGTGGCCGGGCCTCTCCATGGCCTGGCGCATCTGCTGGCCACCTTCTTTATCGGCTGGGGAGCTGTCTATTTGACGGTCTCGGTATGGGAGTGGCCGTTTCGATCTATCCCTCAACTCCTCTTGTCCGGAGGGCTCATCTTTGGAAGCGGCTGGCTGGTCGGCTCCTTCATTATGGGGGTCTATCTGTTGGTGTCGCTCAATGTGTTCGGACGCCATTCGAACGAGGCCTTTTCCTCGCTCAGGATTGGGGACTGGAAGCACTTTCTGCGGTTGAAGATCGCGGCCAACGGAGACCTCACGATCTACCCGATCGGCATTCGCCGAATCGCGCGGGACTGGACGGAAGGCTCGCGGTGTCATCCACAAGATCCCAAGGCCACCGGGCCCGAGCTCATTGAGGACCCCATCGTCCTGAAGAACCCGGCCGCGTCGCGCGCGGAGACCGCCACACGCAAGAAGATCGAAGGACGTGACCCGGGAAGAAGCGGCAGGATACCTAGGAAGGCGCCCCAGAGTAGAGCCGGACGCGCGGGCAGCCGGTGAGCTTCAGTAGCCGACCCGTTGCCACAGAGCTTCAGGATCGATCCGATCGGCCCGGCCGTAGAACCGCAGGGCCAGGTCCGGCCGGTTGGTGAACACGCCATCGGCCCCGGCGAGAGAGACCATCCACAACTCCCAGCGGTAGTCAATGGTCCAGGGATACACGAGCAGGCCGGCCCGATGCCCTTGGCCGGTATACCACGGCCACGTGATGAGGTACCGTTTCGGCGCGTCCTTGACGGACCACTCGCGATCTCGTGACCAGCGATAGCCCCAGGTTCCGATCCCCGCTGCCACCTGACTCGCCTTGGTCAGGATACCCTCCCACCCGTTCGTTTTCATGAGGACCTCATCGACAAGCAGTACCCTCGGAACCTGTGGAGCCAGCTCCTTGAGTCGAGCAAGGCTGTCGGGGTCAAAGGACTCGAAAATGACCCTAACCGGGCCTCCAGCAGACCCACCCCGCCGGATCCACCCTCGGGCGGCGAGCGTGTCGACGAGCTGCTGTTCGATGCCGGGAAAACGATTCGCGGCCTTGGTTTCGATGCAGAGGCCGGGTTTCGGCGAGTCGCTCTCCGCGATTTCCATCACATCCTCGAGGCGGAGGATTTTGAGATCGCGAAAGGACTCACGCGCGCGCGCCGGGAACTGGGCGTTGAACCAGGATCCCGCATCGAGATTCTGAAGCTCCGCGAAGGTAAACGTGCCCACGAGATCCTCGGCTCGAGCGGGAAACACGTCCGCGACATTGGTAGTGCGACGGAGGTCATGATCGTGTACCCCGATCAAGACCCCGTCCTTGGTGCGCTGAAGGTCCAGTTCGAGATAGTCGGCGCCGAGCTCGCGGGCCAGCAGGAAGGCCGGACGCGTTTCTTCCGGCGCCAGGTAGGACGCGCCCCTGTGTGCGAAGACGACGGGGTGAGGGACGCCCAGGCTTCGCGCCAATCTCTTCCCTTGAGACGGCGCGCTCAGCACCATGGCCAGACCCAGGATGACCAGAGACAGCACACCGGCCGAGACAGCTATCACCAGGATGGCGTGCAAGGCGGTCTTCATTCCCTTCCTGATTCCAACGCGGTGAGGCCTGATCAGGTCTTCACCTCGGGCGAGGGGGAAGAAGGAAGTGCGGAGTGGCCCTCAGAGGAGGAGTCCTGGTCTGCGAGATAGACCTGGTAGCGATTCCCTTCCTGCTCCTCGGCCTTGTGCATGGCCTTGGCGGCGTGTTTCAGGAGATCATCGGCAGGGTGGTCGTCGAGGGGATAGAGGGTGAGGCCGATGCTGGCCGTCACTGTAGCGCTGGAGCCCTCCAGCTCGACCGGTCTCGCGATCGCCTCGAGGATTCTCTGCGCGACGATAGTGACAGCGCGCTCGCCGTTAACGCCTTCGAGCAAGACCGTAAATTCGTCCCGCTCCAGTCGGCCAGCCGTATCAACCTCCCGCAAACACCCCTTGATACGTTCGGCGACCGCTCGGAGCAGGGCGTCGCTCTTGCCCTGTCCCAGGCTGTCCGTGATCGTCTTGAACCCATCCAGAGCAAGAACCATGAGCCCGACCCCCTGCTGCTTACGCTTGGCCCGTGCTAACGCCTGCACGACACGATCCCGGAACAGGGCGCGGTTCGCCAGGTCGGTGACCTGATCGTACTGGGCCAAGTAGCTCAGGCCTTGCTCTCCGCGCTTACGCTCGATCGCAAAGCGAATGGAACGGAGCAGCATGCCGCCGCTCCACAGATCCTTGCTCAGGTAGTCCTGCGCGCCGTGCCGGATGGCCGTCAGCGCGAGCGAGGGGTCCCCCCTCCGGCTCGTGAACACAATCGGCACGCGAGGGATCGCGGCCTGGATCTGTGTGAAGGTCTCCAGGCCGTGCGTATCCAGCAGGGACAGGTTGAGCAGGATCGCGTCGTACTGTTCTTGGGCCAGGCACCGAAGCGCCCCGCTCAACCGATCGACATGGGTCACTTGGACCTCACTTGGCCCGGCCTCGGCCAGCATGCCCTTAGCCAGATTGGCGTCAACGATATTGTCTTCTACGAGAAGAACTTTAATCATGACCAGCGCTTCGGGTGGGCAGGCTCCGCTCCGGTGAGCTCGATGGGAGCACTCCGGATTGCGAGCAGGCCGTTCAGCAGGTTCAGTGTCGCAGAGAGTCCAAGGGGGCGATCAGTGGCTGCTCCTCTGGTCCGTCGTGATGGGATTCATGGCATGCCCTCGGGGCTCCAGGCCGTCGACTGCGGCGCCGCGAGCAGGAACCTGCATCCATGCTGCCACCGCTCAAGTATAGCCCAAGAGGCCTCGTTCCCCAAGAATTTGCTGAGCTTGCTCGTCCCCCTCTCGGGACATCCCGAGTTTTGTGGCCAATCGTCCAGGATCTCTCTTCCTCGGGTTTCCCCCAGGGATCACCCTTCACGGGGAGACCGCCCGTTCATGAATCATCGACGGAGTCCCTACCGTCCCGCCTGTTTTGGGAACCATGGGATGACGGCGCTGGTGGTGCGCTGGTAGTCCCGGTAGTCCTCGCCTCGATTGGCGAGGGCCTGGGCTTCCGCGAGGGGCAGGCCGCTGATTTTCAGAAGGGCGACGGTCATCAGCAGGGGCCCGAGCAGGGTCACCCAGCCAGAGGGCACACCGACACCCATCAGGACGTACGCCCACCAGTGGAGCCCTTCGAAGAAGTAATTGGGATGCCGGGAGTACCGCCACAATCCGTTTCGGCAGGTCCGCCCACGGTTGAGCGGATCGGCCCGGAAACGGGCGAGTTGCCGATCCGCGGCCCACTCGCCGCCAACCGCCGCCAACCACACCAACACCCCCGCGAGCTCCCACAGGCTGAACGTCGGGCGTGGGTTCTGCATGAGCACCAACAGAGGGAGGGACAGGATGGGGATGGCTAGGGCCTCGACCTGAAACAACAGAAAAAAGTAGAGTGGCGCGCGGTCTCCCCACTGCCGGCGCAGGGTCTGATACCGTCCGTCCTCCGGCTTCTCATGAACACGATCGAAGAAGAGGTGCAGCGCGAGGCGGAATCCCCAGGTCGCTGCCAGGACCGCCACCAGGAAGCGGCGCGCCGGCAGTCCCTGAACGGCCAGCGCGTACCCGATGGCCACGAGGCCGAAACTGAGGCACCAACCCACGTCGAGAATCGCGGCGTTCCGGCGGCGCGTCTGCACCAGCCAGAGCCCGACCATCAGGAGAGCCGCCGCCAGCCACCCGGTCAGCACAATTGTCAGAGGAGGAATGGACACTGGTGTCAGAGTCCCGGTCGCTGGTCCGCGAGTAGCTGAAGCAGGAGCCGCTGATTGTCCCGCAGGACGTCCAGTGAGAGTGTCTGGCCGGCGTCGACGTTGCAGGCCCGTTTGGCTTGCCGCTCCGTCTGCGCGGACGCGATCGTGACGCCGTTGCAGGAAAGGATGATGTCGCCGAACTTGAGCCCGGCTTTGTGGGCTGGCGAACCGACCGTGATCTCCTGGACAATATAGACACGCGAACCGAACCTCTCACCTGCGTCCCATTTCACGCCGATCCGGCCCGTACCGAGCAGCCCCGCCCGCACGCCGAACTTGGTCAGGATCCGATGGGCGATGAGCCTGGCCAGGGTCTCCGGCGTCCCCGTGATCGGGTCGTTCGAGTGCCCTTCCCCGCCGAACAGCAACTGACCGGTCTCCACATCGATGATGCGAAACGCCAACGCGACCTTCGCCGCTTTGTCCCGGCCATCCTTCTCCCACTGCTGGATCTCCCCCAGAACGATGGCCTTCGCACCCGCAATTTTCCCGACACGCAGCGCATCAGCGTCATCTGAATGCTTCAACCGCACGACCTGCTCATCCAGGACCTGCTCGAGTCGCGCGCGCTCGACGAGGCTCACGTCCAGGTCCAGCAGCAGGGCCGTCACGATCGCGGAGAGCCTCGCGCCTGAGCCCGGCGCGCCGAGCGCATCCGCGAAGGGCAGCACCACCATCGGTTGGAACTGGTCGACGGTCGCGCTCGTGATCGGCCCATAACCGGTGGTGACCGGGTACAGCTCCCTGGTCTGACCGGTCAACATCCCATCACTCCCGGCGCTCAGGCCTCCCTCGATGCAGCCCTTGCGCTTCTGCATCAGCGCCAGCGGCGTGCCCCACACGCAGAGCTCATCATTGATCAGAATCAGGTGCACCGGATGCTCACGCTGATGCTCGGCCACCCAGTTGGTGAAGGGGTAGAAAATGCAGCCACCCAGCAGGATCGACACCGGACACAAGGAGAGCTCATAGAGCCATTGTCTGCGCGTGTTTACGCGGTATTCCCAGACCACCACCCGCCCATCATCACGGAGCACCCTATCGGGTTCACCGATCTCTTTGATCACTTGGGCCTTCGTCATAGAACCAGAGAGACGGTCCAGCTTGCTCTCTGAATTGACGATGGTGTAGGCAAGCCCGCACCCGGACAGTCCGGCGACGAGGACAAGGCTGGCCACCACCCTGATCACCTAAGAACCTCCGTAACCCGGCACCAATCCGTGCAGACGCAATGAACGAGACACAGGGTAGCACCACCCCCTGTGGCTGGCAACCCTGCGGTCTGCCTTCTTCGTTGATCATCGAAGGCCACAATCAGGACTAGAACATCATGGTCAACATGTGAATTTTCAAGAAGTTCCGCGCAGGCAGGCGGCCCGCGGAAACGGGAGGACCTGCTACACTTAGGCTGCAGGGCTCTGTCGCGCACTACCCTGTCCAACCATGGTAGCTGGGAGCACCGCTACTCTGGAGGAACCCTGATGATGCCAAGGCACACTCCCTTCTGCTCCAAGCCTGTTCTGGTCGCCATCGGGCTCGCGTCGCTGTGCACCAGCGCCCTGGCGGCCGGCGGCGACACCAACGCGATCTTTGAACGGTACAAGAACCGCATCGTTCAGATCCGCGTGCTGGAAGCCTCATCCGGCGCCAGAGCGCTCATCGGCTCCGGGTTTCTGGTGAGTGAGGCGGGGCACATCGTGACCAGTTATCACGTCGTGTCAGACCTGGTGCACAAGCCCACGCACTATCGAGCCGAGATCGTGCATCATGACGGAACCACCGGACCGTTCACCTTGCTCAGTTTTGATGCCGTCCACGACCTGGCCATCGTCCAGACGAACTCGCCGAAGCATCCGTATCTCGAGCTTCACACGCAGCCGCTCGGGCAAGGCGTGAGAGTATTCTCACTGGGAACTCCGCTCGACCTCGGCTTTACGATCGTGGAAGGAACGTATAGCGGGCTTCTGGCAGATTCCCTCCATGAGAGAATTCACTTCACCGGGTCCATCAACGCCGGGATGAGCGGTGGGCCGGCCCTCACTTCCGACGGCCGAGTGGTGGGAGTGAACGTGGCTTCGGCTGGCAATCAGGTCAGCTTTCTCGTACCCGCTAAGTTTGTGAGACAACTCCTGGACAACACGCTGCTGCCCGATCACAAGGCCGACGCGCCGGCATTGGAGCGATTACGGGTCCAGCTCATGGCGAATCAGAACCGGTACATGGAAAAACTGCTGGCCCGTCCGCTGACCACTACCGTGCTGGGCCGGTACCGGCTGCCGGGGAAAATCGCCCCGTTTCTGAAATGCTGGGGGGATTCCGAACACAAGAAGGACAAGCTCTATCAGACCACCTCATGGGATTGCTCGGCGCAAAACTACCTGTATATTTCGCGCTCGCAACTGTCAGGCACGCTCAATTTCAGTCATGAGCTCGTGACGAGTGACGTGCTCGATCGTTTTCGGTTTTTCGCGTTGTACCAGGAATTCTTCGCGCAGGATGCCTACGCTCCACGCGCGGACAAAGAAGATGTGGGGAAATTCAACTGCATGACCGATTTCGTGACGCAGAACGACCTGACCTTCAAGGCGGTCCTGTGCCTGCGCGCGTACAAAAAACTACCGGGCCTGTACGACGCGGTGCTCAAAGCCGCCACGCTCAACGACAACAGCCAGGGGGTCCTGACGACCCTCACGCTGGGCGGTGTCAGCTTTGAGAACGCCACCCGCTTCGCCCGCCAATACCTGGGAAGCATCGCATGGGCGAAATGATCGTCATTGAAATCCTGGATCCAGCCGGTCGCGTGCGGGAACGCACCCGACATGAGCGCCTCCCCGTCACGATCGGCCGCAGTTACCAGAATGACGTCATCCTGGACGATCCCTATATCTCCCCGCAGCACCTGTCTCTCAATCGGGATGAACGCGGCGAATTCAGTGCCGTTGACCTGCAGAGTGAGAACGGGGTGTTCCTGTACCCTTCCCTCAAGAGGGTCGAGCAGGCCGCGCTTGGCCACGAGACCCTTCTTCGTATCGGTCGCACCTGCCTTCGAATCTGTACGCCCGCGCATGCCGTCGCATCCACGGTCATTGATCAGTCCGGCCCCCATACATCGAGACCGTTCCTGAACAGCGCCTGGATCTTTGCCGGCATGATGGCCTTGACCGCGGTGGTGATCGTGCTGGAGGGGTACGGTGCGACCTACACCCGCGTCAGGCTGGTGACGTTGCTGCTCCCTGCTTTGCTGGTTGTCGCCGCGCTGTCGGGGTGGGCGGGCCTCTGGGCCCTGGCAAGCAGGCTCTACGCCCATCACTCGTCCTATTTTGCGCACGGCGTGATCGCCGGCCTCGCGACGACCAGTTTGTATCTCCTCGGCACGGTCCACGCCTACTACTCCTTCGCCTTCTCAGCCTCGCTCTCAGGGGCTCTGTTGCAGTATACGGGGGTCACCATCATCCTGGGATTACTCCTCTACGGGCACCTGCGCTTGTGCGTGCTGCACAGCCCGAAGTCGCTCGCGGCGATTGCCTGTGTGGTGGCCGCCCTGATCGTGTCCCTCAGCGGGTTGACGAGCTACGTGTACACCTCGGAATTTTCCGATGACCTCCGTTACCCGGCCCAACTCAAGCCGCTTGCGTTCAAGATGGTCAAGAGCGCGACACTCGATGACTTCATTGAGCGCGCGCAGGGACTGAAATCCAAGGTGGATAGGCAGGCACAGGAGGAATAAGGAGGGCCGGAGAACCGCTTCCCGCTACCTTCTCATCTGGCGAGCATAGAGCGCCTGGCCGTTGGGTCCGACCAGCGTCATCACGAGATCACCCTTCTTGAACGTGGCGTGTCGCTTCTCGTCCGCTCGCTCCTCGGTGATAGCCACGCAATGCCAGGTCTCCGAGCCACCGGCAGCGCCTTTCGCTTTGATGGTGAGCATCCCGTCGCGATCGAACGCGTAGGTGACGAGGGCCGGCATGGTTTTGAAGATCTTCGCCGGCTCCTTCTCAAACGGCTTCGGCGAGTGCGCGGATTTCATGATCTTGTCCGAAGAAAACTGAAACACTTGATAGGGAAGCAAATAGGGCGCATTGGGATCCTTGAATTGATAGTCCGAGGTCCACTTGACGAGATGCCAGGTCCCGACCACGTCACCGGGCTTGCAGAAACGTGAATAGGGCTTCGCTGCGATGCGTTGCGCACCCGCCCCCGGATCGGTTGACGCCTGGACCCCGGCCTCACTCCCCGTTGGAACAGCCAACGCAACCAGGACCAGAACGACACGGAATCCTACGCACTTCACCATGGTCTCCTCCGCTCGCCGGACATGACTTGCGCGCCGCCTGCTCGACCGTTCACCGACCATAGTAGCAAATGGGATTGAGTTGGCAAGAAATCCTGCGAAATGAATGCCGGCCCCATGGCCGGATCTGCTCCCCTCCACAAATCCCGCTGCGATCCGTGTCTCGGCCGCAGCGCGCACGGCTTCGTTCTCGGCATCTCACCCACTCAGCCCGATGACGTTGTAGGCCGCCGCTGGTCGGTGAAAGCCCTTGAGCGCCAGATTGCCGACTGCTTCGGTGCGCACGAAACCCTCAATGAGTTGCAGGGCCCGACCCGAGACGAGGATTTGCCCATGTTGCGCTTCTCCGCAGAGGCGAGCGGCGAGATTCACGACCGAGCCGATCGCGGCGTAGTCCGTGCGCCCCTCAAAGCCGATCACGCCCAACGTCGCGTAGCCCGTGGCGATGCCGATGCCTGCGCCGAGCTCGAATCCGCGCTGGCTCCAGCGCGTGCGTAATTCGGTGATCCGATGCCGCGATGGAGCGTGGATCGCGGCCAGGCATTTGGAGTGAAAACCTTGGTGGCGCGAGTGGTGGAGCGACCGGGCTGGAGCTCCACCCTCCGTCCCCTTGGGCATCCCACTACAAATCCAGACTGAAGAGGTTTCTGGAACCTATGCTGCCCCGCCCGACAGCCTAGCTCCGGGTTAGCTTTCGGTAGCGGATCCGGTGGGGGCGGTCGGCTTCTTTTCCCAGGCGCTTCTTGCGATCGGCCTCGTACTCGCTGTAGTTGCCTTCAAACCAGACCACCTTGCTGTCGCCCTCGAACGCGAGGATGTGGGTGGCGATGCGGTCGAGGAACCAGCGGTCATGGCTGCTCACCACGGCGCAGCCCCCGAAGCGCTCGAGTCCCTCTTCGAGGGCCCGCAAGGTGTTCACGTCCAGGTCGTTCGTCGGCTCGTCCAGCAGGAGCAGGTTCGCCCCCTCCTTGAGCATCCGCGCCAGGTGCAGGCGGTTGCGCTCGCCGCCGGAGAGGTCCTTCACCTTTTTCTGCTGCTCGGTGCCGCCGAAGTTGAACTTGCCGCAGTAGGCCCGTGAATTGACTTCGACCTTGCCGAGCGTGACCGTGTCCTTCCCGCCCGAGATCACTTCCCAGACCGTCTGGTTGCCGTCCAGCGTCCGATCCTGGTCCACGTAACCGATCCTGACCGTCTCGCCGACTTTGATGGCGCCCGCGTCCGGCTTTTCCTTCCCGACGATCATTCTGAACAGGGTCGTCTTTCCTGCGCCGTTCGGCCCGATGACCCCCACGATCCCGCCGCGGGGCAGGTCAAGCGTGAGCTTTTCAAACAGCAGCTTCTCGCCGTACGCCTTGGTGAGCTCCTTGCCCTGGACGACGATCTCACCGAGGCGCGGCCCCGGCGGAATGTAGATTTCCAAGTCGCCGCTCTGCTTCTCCTGTTCTCGGGAGAGCAGCTCTTCGTAGCGGGTGACGCGGGCCTGGCCTTTGGCATGGCGGCCCTTCGGCGACATGTGGATCCACTCCAGCTCCCGCTCCAGCGTCTTCCGGCGCTTGGACTCCGCCTTCTCTTCCTGCTCAAGGCGCGCCTGCTTCTGCTCCAGCCACGACGAATAGTTCCCTTGAAACGGAATGCCTTGGCCGCGGTCCAGCTCCAGAATCCAGCCGGCCACGTTGTCCAGGAAATACCGATCGTGGGTCACGGCGATGACGGTGCCCTGGTATTCCTGCAGATGCTGCTCCAGCCACTGGACCGACTCGGCATCCAGGTGGTTCGTCGGCTCATCCAACAATAGAATGTCCGGTTCCTGGATCAGAAGGCGGCAGAGCGCCACCCGGCGTTTTTCTCCGCCCGACAAGACCTCGACCTTCGTCTCCGGGGGCGGGCAGCGCAGCGCGTCCATGGCCACTTCAAGTTGGTTCTCCAGCTCCCATCCATTGACGGCCTCGATCTTCTCCTGCACCTGGCTCTGCTTCCCGAGCAGCTTTTCCATTTCATCGGGCGAAATGGTTCCGCCCAGCTGGTTGCTCACGGCCTCGTACTCGCGCAACAGCGCGATCAGGTCCTGACGGCCTTCCTCGACCACTTCCTTGACGGTCTTGGTCTGATCGAGCTCCGGCTCCTGTTCCAGCAGACCGACGGTATAGCCCTTGGACATAGTGATCTCGCCCAGGTAGTCCTTGTCCAGGCCCGCAATGATCCGCAACAAGGTGCTCTTGCCGGAGGCGTTTAGACCCAGGACTCCGATCTTGGCCCCGTAATAGAAGGACAAATAGATGTCTTTCAGCACGTGCTTCTTCGGCGGGTAGACCCGCCCTACGCCGATAAGGGAAAAGATGACCTGTTTATCGTTTGCGCTCATGCACTCCTCACGTCGCGGCCCTTGCGCTCGAACTCCACGGTAGCAAAGTCCGTCATGAATCACAACCTCATGTCGCTCACGTGGCCCGGTCGCCGGCCCAGCCGTGCCTGTGGGCTTCCCTGCACTCGGTGGACACGCCGCGGCCTTTTGTCTAGACTAAGGACCCACTCCAATTCCCAGTGAGGGTCGCAGACGATGAAAGACGTCTCTGCGCCGGTGAAAATCTGGTATCAAAGCTTTGTCGACCCCGAACAGCAGGCGGAGTACTTTCGCGGCTTGAGAGAGGCCCTGGACGCCCTGCGCTTTCGGGACACTACGTACGACGTCCACGGTATCTCGCCTCCCGATCTCGAACTCCATCGCATCACGGAGTTCCGCTGTGCGGCGCAGGTGCTCCGCAACGCCGTCACCGCTCAACAACAGGGCTATGATGCGTTCGCCATCGGGCATTTTCAGGATGGCGGTCTCTACGAATCGAGGGCGACGGTGGAGATCCCGGTGTTGGCCCTGGGCGAAGCCAGTATGCTGCATGCCTGCACGTTAGGACAAAAAATCGCCCTCGTGACCATCAATCCGATTTTTATTCCGATGCACGAAGAGCAGGTCCTGCGATACGGGCTGCGAGAACGCATCGTGGGTGTGAAGGCCATCACCACCAACCCGAGCGAACTCGTGCGAGCCTTCAGCGACGCGGCGGTGTTTGACAGAGTACTCCAACAATTTCGCCAACAGGTTCAACCGCTCGTGGACGGCGGGGCGGAAGTCATCATCCCGGCCGGCGGCCTCCCCGCACTGCTGTTCTCGCGGTTGAAGCATTTCACTGTCGGCGACGCCGTCGTGCTGAATGGCATCGCGGTCCTGGCGAAGATGACCGAGATGGCGGTCACGCTGCATCGGCTCAATGGCACGATCACCAGCCGGGCCTCGACGTTCGCCAGACCGTCGGAGAAGGCCCTCAGAGAATTTTTGGAGACCTGACGCCCTGCCGCCCGTCATCCCACCAGCCCAGGACACTTCGCCCTGGCGGGCCCTGGCGCACCGCAACTTCGCACTCTTCTTCACCGGCCATGGGATCTCTCTGTGCGGGACCTGGATGCAGACGATGGCGCAGGCCTGGCTGGTCTACCGGCTCACCGGCTCCCCGTTTCTGCTCGGCTTGGTGGAATTCCTCAGCCGCGCGCCCATCCTCTTGTTCGGGCTGGCGGGCGGCCTCGTGGCGGACCGCTGGCCGCGCCACCGGCTCCTGTTGGTCACACAATCCCTCCTGCTGGCGCAAGCCGGTACCCTCGCCGCCCTGACCCTGAGCGGCACCGTCACGGTCCGATGGGTCCTGGGGCTGGCCCTGTTGCTGGGCTTCATCAGCGCGCTGGATGTGCCGGTTCGACAAGCCTTCGTGATGGACCTGGTCCCGCGGCCGGACATCCCCTCGGCCATCGGGCTCAATTCGTCCATCTTCAACGCGTCCCGGCTCATCGGCCCGACCCTGGCGGGCCTGCTGGTCGGCTTCGCCGGAGAAGGCGCTTGCTTTCTGGTCAATGCACTGAGCTTCCTTGTTGTCCTGGGCTGTTTGATGGCGATGCAGGTCAAACAGACGGCGCGGAGCGAACAGCCGAGCGCGATGGGGCTCCTCACCGAAGGCCTGGCGTATGTCCGGCGCACTCGGCATGTCCTTGCTCTGCTCGTACTGGTGACGGTGCTGGGCGTGGCGTCAATGCCGTTCTCGACGTTGCTCCCGGTCTTTGCCGGCGAGGTGCTCCACACCGGCCCCGACGGCCTGGGCCTCTTGATGGGAGCGACCGGCATCGGCGCCCTGAGCGCCGCCCTGCGGTTGGCCCGGCGAGGCACCGTCGTGGGACTGGTTCCCTCCATTGCCACGGCCGCGGGACTCTTTGGAGGCGGACTGCTGGTCTTGGCCGCCAGCGCCACTTCATGGGTCTCCCTGGCGGCCCTGGTTGCGGTCGGGTTCGGGATGGTCAGCACGATTGCCGGAGGCAACACGCTGCTGCAATCACAAGCCCCTGAAGCACTTCGTGGGCGCGTGGCGAGTCTGTACGCGACGGTCTCGCTGGGGTCGACGATTTTCGGCAGCCTGCTGGCCGGCACCGGGGCGACCTACTTCGGCGCGCCGCTCACGGTCGCAGCCGGGGGGTTGATCACGCTCGTCGCCGCCGTGGTCTTCTGGATCACGCAGTGGGATACCCCGGTCCAGGCTGTGGAAGGCCAGCTTCCGTCTCTGGAGGAGGTGGTGAAGTGAGGGGCTGCCCATGAACTTCTGCAGCCAGTGCGGGGCACCGGTGGCGCTGAAGGTTCCTCCAGGGGAGACCTTGCCCCGTTTCGTCTGTGAGGCCTGCCAGACGATTCATTACCAGAATCCCAAGATCGTCGCGGGATGTATCCCTGAATGGGAGGGCCGGATTCTCTTGTGCCGCCGGGCGATCGAGCCGCGAGTCGGGTTGTGGACATTCCCCGCCGGGTTTATGGAGCAAGGGGAGACGACCGAACAGGCCGCGGCGCGGGAAACGTTGGAGGAGGCGCAAGCCCTCGTGGAGATCTCCTCCCTCTACGCCGTCTTCAGCCTCCCGCATGTCAGCCAGGTGTACGTGATCTTTCGCGGTCGTCTGCGCAGCCCCGAGTTCGGGGTCGGGCATGAGAGCGCCGACGTGCAGCTTTTCAGCCACGAGCAGATTCCCTGGGAGAACCTGGCCTTCCCGGTCATCTACGAAACGTTGACGCGGTATATCCAGGACCTCGGCCGCGGCCGCTTCGAGGTGCACGTGGGAGTCGTGCCGCCGATGGGACGATAGAAGGGTGGCTGAACAATCGCTTACAAGCTCCCACCTGGGTCCATCATGGTGCAGGTAGGTAATCCGGAGGATGCTAGTAGTCGGAGAACCTCCTGCACAGTCGGGCCGGAGAGGACGACTTGAAAGCCTCTGACGCGGAGGTTCATGAGAGACTTTTAATCTACGCTTAACATGGCTCTCATCTCTCAGTGCTACCCTGCCCTCACATCGGCAGGGCTCCTGCGGGGCCCGAAACCTGGGGGAGGCACACCATGGAATGCCGAAGGTGCCAAGGGTTGATGGTGCAGGATTGGGTTTCTGACCTGCTGGACGAAGCGCCCGTCTTCAGGTGTGTGAACTGCGGCGCCATTGTGTTCCTGACGCTCGCTCGGAGTCAACACCTCACCGCTCCCGAGAGGCTTCCGGCTTGCAGCTCGCCACAGGCCTGATCGGCCGCTATCGGTTGGTTGGGCTGCCGGGTTACTCCTGACGCGCCGCATGCTTGGGCTCACATCCGGATCTCTTCCGAAAACCGCACTTCAGATTCATCCCAAATTTCCTCCAGGCACGTGAAGCACGTCATCGGGAACCTGTCCGCCGGGATCGTGCAGGTCTCGGCGATGAGGGTGTCGGTCTCAACGGCGGGGCCATTGCAGCCCCTGTGGATCATGACGATCATGGGATGCCTCTTGCCGAATCCCTCCGGCTAGATGGTCTGACCACGCTCATGGGCACGCGACCACCTGTCTGATAAAAGCCCCGAGCCGCTTCATGACGATCTCGGGAATTTCATGCCCGCCCCGGAAGCTCACCCATTCCACGGCGAGCCCGGCCTGGGACAGGAGTTCGCGCAATTGCTCGGCCAGAGAGAATGGCAGTAACGGATCCGCGCTGCCATGACTCTGCAAGACCCGGAGCCCCTTGCGTCTGGGCATGAGCGGCACCCACTCCTCTTTCGCGAGTAGGGTACCGGACATCAAGACGAGTGCGGCGAGAGGCCGCTCGGTGCGAAGGGCCACGTCACAGGACAGCATGGCGCCTTGGGAAAACCCGCCCAGGATAGTCGTGTTGGGATTGGCCCCGAGCCGTCGTTCCACGTCGTCCAAAAGGGCGATGAGGCGCTGTCGGGCTTCGGCCAGCCCTTTCGGCACATCTCGGGACAGGTCGCGCAACCGGCCGGCGGCAATGTCGCGATTGAGCCGCTCCATGTCGATCATCCACCACGC
>JAHRHE010000161.1 GCA_020027965.1 Nitrospirota bacterium
GCCCAGAGTCACCTGCGGCCAGATGGAGGGATCCGGCCCGATCTGCACCTCGGCCCCCTGGATCACCTGCGCCGCGATGCCGCGCGGCCGATAAGGCTCGGTAAAGAACTGCTGCACCGCGCGTGCAAAAGCGTAGGCCGGGTGAGGGACCACGATCTGGGGACGCAGGAGTTCCGGGTCTGGCTGGCCGACGACAAACGCCGCCGCCCCTGAGCGCCGCGCGGCCGCGACGAATCGGTCCGAGGCGATGTAGGCCAGATCGCCTGCCCCTGCCTCGTCCAGACTCGAGACTCCGGTGATGAGTGCGTCACCCCCTCCGACGAGCGTGCCAGCCACGGCGCGGCTAATTTCCACCAGACGGAAGGCACGGGGGGCCTGATGTGGGGACATGCCAGTGCTATCCCTTTTTTCTGGCAGGCGCTCGTTTCGCGGGCTGCTTGGCTGTCCGGCTCGGAGTGGAGGGCTTCAGTCGACCTTCCACATAGGCGACCACGTCGGCAACGGTGACGAGCCCCTGGAGATCTTCGTCGGGAATCTGGAGATCGAAGGCTTCCTCGATCCTGAACAAGAGTTCGATCGTGGCCATGGAGTCCAGACCAAGGTCGTCGCGGAGGGAGTGTTCCAGGCCGATGGTCGTGACGTCCCGCTTCAGATACTCCGCGAGGGCGGTCAGGATGCGTGTGGCGATCTTCGACTCAGTAGTCATTCGCGCTCCGATCAACGTTGGGTGGTGAAGCAATTGGGTTCGTGAGCTCCGTGTGATCCGTCACCCAACTCGCCTGGCCGCACGAACTTACCGGACGAACTTCTTGAACACCACCGCCGCATTATTGCTGCCGAACCCGAATGCATTCAGCAGGGCGATCCGGATCGTCCGCTGCTGAGCCTGCGCCGAGATCCCACGGAGCGTGCAGGCGGGATCAGGATCATCGTAATTGATCGTGGGGTGGACCTGTCCGGTTTCGAGGCCCAGCGCGCAGGCAATCGAACCGATCGCCCCAGCCGCTCCCAGCGTATGTCCGACCATGGATTTCGTGGCATTGACCATGATGCGATCGGCCCGGTCCTTGAACACCTGACGGATGGCTTTGACTTCCACCGCATCGCCGATCTGGGTGGATGTGGCATGGGCATTGATGTAATCCACCTGCCTGGGCGCCACCCCGGCGTCGCGGAGCGCGAGCGACATGGTCGTGGCCACTTCAGCGCCGTCCTCACGGGGGATCACCATATGATAGGCCTCGCTCGTCGCGGCATAGCCGGCCACTTCTCCGTAGATGCGAGCCTTCCGTTTCCTTGCGTGGGGCAGGGATTCCAGAATCAGCGCGCCTGCGCCCTCGCCCATGACAAAGCCGTCCCGGGCACGATCGAAAGGCCGCGAGGCCCGTTCCGGCTCATCGTTGAACCCCGTCGACAAGGCCCGTAACGAACAGAAGCCGGCGAACACCAGGGGGGTGATGCTGGCATCCGCCCCTGCCGTAATGACGACATCGGCCTGTCCGGTGCGGATGCAGGTAAGCGCCTGTCCGACGGCATGCGCGCTCGATGAGCAGGCGGTGGAGATGGTCAGATTGGGGCCCTTGGCTCCATGCGCCATGGCCACGATGCCGGATGCGGAATTCAGCGTGATCGTCGGAATGAAATTGGGATGGACTCGGTTTGGCTTCTGAGACCGATAGAGCTGGGTAATTTCCCGTTCACCCATCACCATGCCGCCCATACCGGCGCCAACGATCACCCCGACCCGATGCGGGTTCTCCTGCTCCATCAGCAGACCGGCGTCGGCCAAGGCTTCTTTGGTCGCCACGAGGGCAAATTGAGCGTAGCGGTCGATGCGCTCGGCCTGGACTGGGTCCAGATACTGCGCTGGGTTGAAGTCAGCCACCTGCCCGGCCACCCGGCACCGATAGGCCTCGAGCGGAAGGTCACCGAAGGCGCGGATGGCCGAGATGCCGGAGTGACCCTCGAGCGCCGCCTTCCAGAACTGACCGATCCCGATCCCGATCGGGGACACGATGCCGAGACCTGTGATGACGACCCGCGTGTTCATCAGACCACCGTCCGGACGCTTGTCTTTGAAGGAGCCATCGGAAACGCTTTCTTTTACCTGAAGCCTTCCACGCAGTCAACTTGACTCGGTCCAACGGGTCGAGGGATTACTGTCGAACCTTCAGGAACAGGTAGCAGCCTAACGAGAGAAACACAAGATTGGCCATCCATCCCGCCAGGAGCGGGGGGAGGTCGGCGTTGCCCGCTCGTCCTACCGCGACGGCCACCGAGTGGGTCGTCCAGTATAGGAACCCGATCGCGAGAGCCTGTCCGATGCCGACCGCCATCCCGCTGCCGCGGACACCGCTTCGCCTGAGGCTGAGCGCAATGCCGACGACCACCATTACGATGCTGACGAACGGAAACGCCACCCGCGCGTAATAGTCGGTCATCACCCTGGCGACGCTGTACCCGTCCTTGCGCAATCGTTTGGCATAGGAGCGCATGTCCGACAGTGTCATCTCTTCCGATTCGGCGGAGATTAACGTGCTGAAATCCTTGGGCGTCTGGGAGAGCGCAATCGGCCTGTTCTTGAACTCCTCCTTGACGGGACCCCTTGCAGGGAGAAATTTGCGCTGCACGCCCTCCACCAAGATCCAGCCTGCCGGCGTGTAGCGCGCCTCGGAAGCCTCGATGATCTCGGCCAGGCCGAAATCAGAGCCAAGACGATAGAGGCTGATTCCGCGCAGGGTGTTGCCGTCGGGCTCCACGACCGCGATGTTCATCAGGGACCGGTTTCCGATCTGGACCCACTGGCGGTCCCCCTTGAACGCAGCGGACGCGGGTTTTTTCTCGATCATGACGGTCTTGACGTAATCCGCATGGGCCGTGGCGACTGGGGAGACCACCGCGCTGAGCCCGAACAGTGCGAGCCCGACCGCAAGTGCGAAGGTCAGAAACGGGGCCGCGATTCTGTACAGGCTGATTCCGCAGCTTCGCATGGCGGTAATCTCGTGAGTGCGGGAGAACAGGCCGAGGGTGAGGAGCGTCGCCATCAGAATCGCCAGCGGAGCGATCTGAAATGAGATGCCCGGAGTCCGGAGCAGGAAGTACCAGAGAATCGTGAGCAGTTCGACATCATGCCGCACGAACTTGCGGATCTTTTCAAAGAAATCCACCACGAGGTAGACCGTCATGAGGCCGGCGAAGCACATCGCAAAGACCTTGACGTACTCGCCGAAAATATACCGGAACAGGAGATTCATCGGGCTACTGTCGGTTGACGCGGTAGAACAGCACGACCGTGACCGTGAGGAAGACGGTATTGGGCAGCCAGGCCCCCACAAACGGCGTTAGGAACCGCGTCGTGACGAAAAACTCGCACAGCACGTTCAGGACATAGTACACAATGATAATCATAACCCCGACCGCGAACCCGCCGACCCGTCCGGACCGCTTCGACACGATGCCCACGGGCACCCCCAGCATGCCGAACACCAGCGCGGCGGTGGGGAAGGCCAGATCTTTATCGTACTCCATCAGCCGTCGCAAGGCCCCCGTATCCTCCCAATTGGAACGGTTCAGTTGCTCGATGACGGCCTGCCGTGACTGGCGCTCCTCGACCTGCGAATACTGGGTTTGCTGGAGGGGGATCGCCAAGTTATAGGTCGAGAACGACGCTAGTTGATACTGCTCGGCATCGGGAGGCTTGGTGTGAATCGTGCCTTCGAAGAGCTGGATCCAGACCTGGTTGTTGGCCGCATCGTGGCGCACCGCGTATTGAGCGGCCGCAATGATACGGGCCTCATCCGGGTTGCGTTCATCGGAGATGAAGATACCCGGAGTCGGGTCGCCGTCCCGGCTGTCGGCGACATAGATCACCATCCGCGGAACCGGTTCGTTAAACGTGCCCCGATCGAGTGCCAGCGTCAATTGTTCCCGAAGAAGACTCAGGGCCAGCTTCTTCAGCGACACGCTGGTCCACGGCTGGCCCCACTGGGACAACAGCAGCGTCAGCGAGAAGATCAGACAGGAGTAAATCATCACGGGCCTGGCCAGGCGCAGGAGGCTGAGGCCAGCAGCCCGCATGGCGAGCAGCTCCTTGTCGTAGGATAGTCGGCTGAACGCAGAGATCGAGGCGATGATGCCGGCGATCGGTAGCGTGAGCACGAGGAACGAGGGTAGCAGGTGTGCGAACACCTTGAGCACGGCCATCAGCCCGACCCCCTTTGAGACCAGGAGTTCAACCAGCCGGAGTAACTCCTTGGTCAGCATGACGAAGCACAGGGCGGCCAGGCTGATGAAAAAGGGGGGGAGGAGCTCCGTGAAGATGTATCGATCCAGGATTTTGCGCAACAGGGCCTCGTGTACGCCCGGGAGCCAGACGGTTGCATAATAGCGGACTTGCCGCGGGTTGTAAACTGTGGAGCGGTTCAGGACCGTGCGTTGGGAACAGCACGTGCGTCTGACGACTGAACGGCGAACGATGGACTTGACAAATTGCGGAGGCCTGTGCTAAATGCTGACCCCGAATTTCGGTGGTATGAACATGGGAGATTTTACCCGTTTTTCAGTGCCGCAGGGGGCGAAGCCCTCTGCGGTATTTTTTTGTGTGTCTGGTCGTTGATCAGCTCCGAAGCGGCCGGGCGGCCTCGACGGTGGGGATGGCCAGACGGTTCAGGAAAGGAGGAGGGTGTGAGAAGCAAGGGCACGGTGAAGTGGTTCAATGACCGGAAAGGGTTCGGATTCATTCGACTGGAGAGCGGTGAAGACGTCTTCGTGCATTACTCCGCGCTGCAGGGCGAAGGCTTCAAAACACTGAAGGAAGGAGAGAACGTCGAATTCGATATCGTGCAGGGGGCCAAGGGACCACAGGCCGCCAACGTCTTGAAGTCGTAGGTCGCAGTCGCGCCTTCACCACGGGGGCGGCGGATGACCCGCACGACCCCCGTGGGGCGCTCCTCGAGGACCATCTCCCCGGGCTGTGGAGTCGCCTCACCCCGAGCACCATTCCAGACTCTTCCTGATCGGGCCCACCTTCTTGACTCGACCGCATAAAGCTGATAGCTTGACGCTTCTTTCCCTGTGATGGAGGTTCGGCCTTGCCGGTCGACAAGAAAGCCATCCTGGAGCACGCCAATCTCCTAGCCTCCCGCGGACAGCTCGAGAAGGCGATCGCGGAATTCAAAAAATTGACGGGGACATCGTCACCAGACGGGACTGTCCAGAACACCATCGGCGATCTTCAGGTGAAACGCCACGCGGTAGCGGAGGCGATCGAAGCGTACCTGGCCGCCGCAAAGGGCTTCTGCGCCGAAGGCGCCGAGCTCAAGGCGATCGCCGTCTACAAGAAAATCATCAAGCTCGATCCCCTGCGCTTCGAAGCCTACCAGCGGCTGGCCGATCTCAACGCCTCGCGTGGGCTCACCAGCAGCGCGGTGTCGGACTACCTCATTCTGAGCAAACTCTACATGAAGGAAGGCAGGACGCGGGACGCCCTGGCGGTGTTCCGTACCATCGCGAAGCTGGAGCCGTCCAATCT
>JAHRHE010000162.1 GCA_020027965.1 Nitrospirota bacterium
CCACTCGGCCATGACGGTGTCTCGCTCGTTCATGGTCATGCCGGCGTACTTCGAAAACATCCCCGCGCCCTTGCGCCGTCGCCACGTCAGGAAATTCAGGAAGTGGTCTTTGCAGAGCGAACCGGTTCCGGCCGGCGTGTAGACCGGGTTCTTACATCCTTCGATCAGACACTGCTCGCCACTCATTCCAATCCTCCACAAAACTGAATGTTGCCTGCACTATGCCGGACCAGGCTTGTGGAATGCAATGGGGGATGTGGGTTGCGCTGGACCCCTCATTGCGAAAAAGAGTGCGCCGCTTGACGGCTTGCCTTCCGTTCCGGTATGTCTGGGCGGTGTCCGCCCTCAAGAAGACCATCTTACCGGGTCTGGCCGGGGTTGCGTGGCTCATCACCCTGTCCCAGTGCACCCCGTCCTCCAAACCCGGACTTCCCCCTTCCAGTCCCTTCGCCGAGCACCCTGCGCTCGCACAGGGTGTCGCGACGGGTGAGGTGACCAGTGAGTCGGCGCTCGTCTGGTTTCGCACTGAGGGTCCTGCGAGAGCGCAAGTCGAATGGGCGCCCATCGGTGACGCCTTCTCTGCGGCTTCAACGTCCGGGCCTGTTTCCTGGACCGGCCGATCAGTTCTCGTGACCACAAGCAGCGAGCGCGATTTCACGACGACCGTGCGACTGGCCGGACTCAAGCCGGCGACGGCTTATCGCTACCGGGTGCTCGCGGCTGACGCCAACGACGCCGACTTTCAGACTGTCGCCCGGGAAGCCGCATCGGGTCGGTTTCGGACGGTTCCCTCACCGGAGGCGACCGAGGCGGTCACCTTCATCTGGAGTGGAGATCTCGGCGGACAACAGCGATGCCGCCAGGAGCCGAGCGGGTACGTCATTTTCGACCGCATGCGCCAGGCAGCGCCGCATTTTGCGCTGCTATTGGGCGATCTGATTTACAGCGATGACCGCTGTCCCTCTCCGCCGAATGCCCCCGGTGGCAACTTTCTGGCTTCAACGTTGGAGGAGTACCGGGCTAAGCACCGCTACCAGCGAGGGGATCAGTCCCTTCGAGAGTTCTTGGCTGAGGTGCCATTCTACGCAATGTGGGATGACCATGAAGTCCGGAACAACTTTTCCGGTCCGTTCGAGCCCTTGATGCCGGTCGGCCGCCAGGCGCTGCTCGAGTACTGGCCGATCGGGACGCCGCCAGAAGATCCGCACCGCCTCTACCGGAAGTTTCGCTGGGGCGCCGATCTCGAGCTGTTTATCCTGGATACCCGACAGTATCGGAGCCGCAACGCCGACCCGGATGGCCCGGACAAGACGATGTTGGGCGCGGCTCAGCGAGAGTGGCTGAGGGAGGAACTCTCTCGATCCACCGCAACCTGGAAGGTCATTGCGACCAGCGTCCCGTTGTCCGTGCCCAAGGCGGGATCCGCCCTCGTGCCGGGAAACGACAGTTGGGCGCGGGGTCCGGACGGCACCGGGTTCCAGACCGAGCTGCGCGCCATCGTGGATACTATCCTACGGTTGCGAATTCGCAACGTCGTCTTTCTGGCGACGGATGTCCACTTCGCCCAGGTGAACGCCTATGATCCAGATGCTGATGGGTCTCCGGACTTTCATGAGTTCATTGCCGGGCCCTTGTCCGCTGGACCGGGCAAACCAGTCTTCCCGGACCCGACCCTTCATCCGGCGACGCTTTTCAGCGATGGCGGGTTCATGAATTTCGGCAAAGTGACAGTCCATGGCCGCACCTTGACGCTCGACCTCATCGATGAGGCCGGGCACGTCCGGTTCGCCCACACCGTTCAGGCACGGAAGGACCGAGGTCTTGCAATGGAAGGCCTCCAACGGGTACGGTAGCGGACGCTCCGGACCCGGTGAGTCTTGTAGACAAGTCGCAAAAGGATGGACGCATGGTGATTCAGACGATTTCAGTGATCGGCGCCTGCATGGTCCTGGCGGCCTATGGCCTGATTCAGAGCGGCATCTGGCGGGAACTTGATGCGGGCTACCTCGCTCTGAACGTCATCGGGTCGCTCCTGCTGGGCGTGGTGGCCGTCGTCGAACGGCAAGTGGGGTTCGTGCTGCTCGAATTCGCCTGGGCCGGGTTGGCGCTGCTGGGGGTAGCCCGGGCGGTGAAAGCCAGGCGGCAAGCCGGGACGGCGCCCCTGGGCTAGTGCCGTTCCAACTTCTGCGCCGAGGAGGTGCTGCAGATGGACGGTGCTCGCACTCTTTCGGACAAACAAGTTGGAACGGCACTAGCGTCGAGCCGGCCGCAGCAACAATCGGAAAAGGAGACACAGACATGGCGGGTCTGATGACGGCGGTGGAAGTCTACGAGAAGCTACGGGAGGCTGCGGCGAGGGCCACGGGTCCCGACGAACGCGCCTTGCAGATAGATTACCCGGCCCTCAAGGTGAAGGTCCAAGCCGCATTGGGAGATCGGAAGGCGGCCTTGTTGCACATCAACAAATTCCTCCCGGAGGGCTATGAGGACCAGGGCCGCTTCAACGCGGTCGTGCTCACGAAAGGGCACGTGCTCTATGACATGGTGATCGGCGATCAATATTTCCGCTATGATGTGGTGTCGGTGAGCGACTTCGATAAGGTGCAGGTGATCGACGGCGTGTGGGAAAACCAGGAGAAGCGGCAGGAAGAGCCGTTTCTCAGCTTGAGGCTCATGCACGCCGCAGAGACCCACCTCTTGCTGGCGCTGAACGATGCGGAGCGGAAGAGCCTGCTGGCCATCGCTGAAGCGGTGGCGGCCACTCGCCATCCGGAGCGGTGATCAGGGCCTCTCGACACGAATCAAGCGTGCGACACGCGATCTAGGAATCCGCTCGCACGACCCGGCTCCGGCTACGTCGAGCTGATTCCACTATCCTGACCAGCGGGTCATCCCTTCATCGTCGCGAGGAACTCCCGGAACTGCGGATTCTGGAGCACTCCAGCCCCACGATGGACCAGCACGATGTTCCCGTGCGCGTCCAACAGGACGATGGTTGGCGTAGCGGTGACCTTGAAGGCCTGCGCTACGTCGTTGTCGATGTCGAAAGCGGTCGGGAAGACGAACGTGTCGGGGTGTACCTTGACATATCGCTCGATATTGCCGCGCAGGTCCGAGAAGCCGATCGAGATCACACGGAGCTGAGCCGGCTTGTCCTTGGAATAGAATCGCCCCAGAACCGGCAGTTCCTTCTGACAGACCGGACACCAGGAGGCCCAGAAGACCAGCAGCGTCGGCCGGCCTTTCAGCGAGTCCTTGCTATAGGCCTCGCCGGAGAAGGTCACCAGCTCAAAGGTTGGTGCCGGTGCACCCGAGACCACGACCTCTCCGGCGACGCCTCTCGGCCCCATCAGGCAGAGCCAGGCGAGTGCCAGCATGAGCAGACCTGTCCGAACCTGACGCATCGCCGACTTCCCCGGTTACGGCTTAATATAGATGTAGCCCTGCTGCTGGAGGTCCGCGATCCGCTTCACCGCGACGGGATGCAGCGTGGCGACGAACCCCTTCACGAGATTGTCCAGCGTCTTGTTGTACAGCTTCATTGAGACCTGGCACATTTCCGCGTGAACACCCTTCTCCACGATCTGCTCGAACCGCTTTTTCATCTCCGGGTCCATCTTGTCGTTCTCGAAGAGCTCGAGCGCCGGGCCATGGACGACCAGCTCGACATCGATGTTCTCCGGGCCTCCCTCCGCATCGATGTGCTTGTTGATGAGCGCCAGGGCGTACTTCGCCACCTCAGGGTCCTTGCCGTCGACGTGGTAGAGAACCTTGACCTTGGTTTTCCCTTCGGCGGCGTGCAGTGAGGGTTGACTCAGCGGCAGCACGAGTAACGCCGCCGCAGCCAATGCGGAGACGACCAATCCTCTCTTTATGGAAATCGTACACATGGTATCCTCCTTGGTGAACACTCTTCCCTTACCGTGAGACAAGGTACAGTACGACTGTGTATCACGAAGGTCAAGCAGGCTCAGGCGTGGACCAGCCCCCGATAAGACCTAGATAATCTGAAATTAGTGAGGCGGGGCCAAGTTGCGCGGATTCCGCGGAAAGGATTGCGTTGGTTGCCTTCTTCGGGTACAGTTTTCTTGACGAGCGCCGTGATCAGTCCGGACTAGGCTTTTCCCGGGAACGACTCGATGAGATATCTGCACAGGGGTAGCCTCTTACCTGTCCTCTCCTGGCTAGCGATCCTCCTCGCTGCGACTGCCTCGGCGGATGTCGTGGAGGACCTGGTCTTCGAACCTTTTGAAGCAGCGGCTGCTGAATCCTCACTTCCCCATCAGAACCTCGAAAATCCGGCCGAAAACGCGACGTTGCCCAGCATTGGTGATCATGTGCCAGATGTGAAGACGGCGAGCCATGGCATTGGGTTTGCGGGATCGGCTGGCGGTCTTGTGGCTCTCCCGTCGGTCCTCATCGTATCTCAGTTAGTCGTCGCTCCCTCTCACCGCACGTTACGACCCATCTCCGCAGGTGTCCTCCCGCCGCTTCGCATCTGAGGCGGCCTTCACGTCTGAAACCCGTTCACTTCTGCCTTCGTTTCCTTTGAGCTTGAATGGGAGTGGTCTTATGGACACTGGAGCCCTGTTCCGCGCGAGCGTGTGTGTCATCATCCTGGGAGCGGGCCTCAGCTTGTCAGCCTGCGGGTGGTTCAAGTCCGACGTCAGGCCGGATCCACCGCCGGCTGAACGGCCAAGAGTGGCGGTGCTGCCGTTCGACATGGGCATTGAGATCACGAGTTTGTCGTCCATCCAAAGTGTGAATGGAGAATTGAAGCCTGAAGAGGAACCCCAGTTAATCGCGCAAGCGGTGAAAGTAGTCCGGGAAGATGCGCGGCGGCTCATGTACGAGCGGCTGGCAAGCAAGCAGGCGTTTGAGCTAATCCAGTCGGAAGAAACGGATCGGGCATTGGACGAACTGGGAATCACGACCACAGCGACGATTGCGCCGGAGCACCTTGGCCGCCTACGCACGCGGCTTGGAGCAGACCTTCTGGTCACCGGCATCGTCCAGGACTACGGCAAAGTCCGCTGGCAGTGGCTGGCGGCCGGGATGCTGGGCGACATGACCTGGGAAAGCGTCGTCATCGGTTTGGCCACCGCCTGGAATCCGGCCATCATCTTCGGCAATGTCGGCTTCGAGTTATAGACCAGCACGCCGGTGTGGTTTGGTGGGGGCTATCTGTTCGGTGTGGCCTTCCGCCCGGTCCGGGTCGATGCCCAGGCGGTGGAGACCGTGAAGGGCATCACCGTCTGGGACAGCATGGAAGTGGCAATTTACTCCCGGGGGCGCTTGAAAGAACTGCCGGAAGAGCAGCGAAGTAAGAAAGAGGCGCAACTGGGGATCAACCTGAAAAAGGCGATGGAGGCGCTGGGGGATTCCTTACTGGATGCGGGCATCACGAAGAGGACGCTGTGGGAGGAGCGGCTGCCGGTCGAGGACGTGGTCGCCTTTTGACTTTCGCTGACTACGCGCTTCTGTGAAAGGGCA
>JAHRHE010000163.1 GCA_020027965.1 Nitrospirota bacterium
GGTCAGGGAGCAAGATCAGATCAGCCCCTTCTTTCTCAGGTAGTCGCGATCAATCAGCGGAGCGGGTTTCGGTGGCAGTTGCCCGCGCTCCTGGAGCAGTCGCTCCACGTACTTCCCGATCAAGTCAGATTCCAGATTCACAGGATCTCCGGGCTGCTTGAGTCCCAACGTCGTGGCTTTGGCGGTGTGTGAGATGACCGAGACGCTGAAGGTCCGGTCGGTCACCTCGTTGATCGTCATGCTGATTCCGTCGATAGTGATCGAGCCCTTCTGCACACAGTAGCGCAGGATCTCCTCAGAAGCCTCGATCGTCAGCACGATGGCATTGGCCTCCTGGCGCCGGGCCCGGATCGTCCCCACCGTATCCACGTGCCCCGCCACCAAATGGCCGCCGATCCGGTCGTTGAGCTTCATGGCCCGCTCGAGGTTCACCGGTGCGCCGGCCGTCAGCGTCGCCACGGTCGTGACCGCGACCGTCTCGGGTGACACGTCCACGGAAAATTCTCGGTCTCCGACCGACACCACGGTTAGGCACGCGCCGTTTAGGCTGACACTGGCCCCCACCGCAAGCCCCTCCATCACGACCGAGGCCAGGATGGTCAGTCTGGTCCCTGCAAGGGTCCGCTCCAGCGTCTTCACCACACCCATTTCTTCTACAATGCCGGTAAACATCGTAAGTGTTGTCCGCTTTCTCCGCTCCGACCTCCCCTACTGGCTCATCGGAGCCGCAGGCCATTATAGCATCCTCACCTGGACCTGCCAGTTTGGTCGGCCGCCGGGACACTACTTCCGCATGGTGACCCAGAACAGGGCTGCGGCGACGAGTTGGATTGACGCGATGATGGTGAAGGCCCCTTGATACCCTGACTGTGCGATCAGCAGGCCGGCCAGCAATGGGCCACTGGCGTGCCCGATGTCGCTGATGGTGCCCTGCATGCCCATGCCGGCACCGATCGCGCTCGACTCCGACAGATCCGCGACCAGCGCGGAGGTCGAGGAAGTCACCACCGCTTCACCAAAGCCGAAGCCCGCAGCCAGCCCCAACAACACCATCAGCTCGGACGCGCGCGGAATCAGGACAAAGGTGCCGGCGCAGATCAGGAGCCCAAGCAGGATCAACGGTCGGCGACCAACTTTGTCCGAGAGACGTCCCATGGCCGGTTTGGACAGAAACGAGGTGATCCCCTGTATGCCGAACAACAGACCGACTTCACCGGGATTCAATCCGACCGAGACTCCGTAGAGCGGCAGAAAGGCCATCAGGGCTCCGTTGGCGATCATCTTGGCTCCGTCAGTGGCGCTGGTCACCAGGGCCCGGCCGTTTCGCGCCACAGTCCGGAAACCCCCCCACATGACTGCGAGCGCCGGCCAGAGACGGCGCTCCCGGTTTCGACGGAGCGAGGGCTGAAACTGAAGTGTGAAGAAGAGCACTAGCCCGAGGCAGCCGAAAACCCCTGCGGACACAAAGGTGCGCGGAAAGTCGACCGTGTACACCAGCCATCCCCCGAGGACCGGTCCCAACAGGGCTCCGGCCTGGGTGGAGGCAGTGTACCATCCAAGTGCCGCACCACGGCGCTCCGGGTACATCTCCGCGACTGTTGCGAGCGCGGTGGGGCCGAAGATGGCGGTGGCCAGCCCGTGCACCGCCCGGAGCCCGGTTAACACCTCCAGGTCAGAGACAAATGGGTAGGCGAAGGGCGGGAGGCTGAAGGCTAAGATGCCTACCCCCATCAGCAGGCGCCTGCCGTAGATGTCCGAGAGCGTACCAGCCGGCAGCTTCAGCAGCACCCCGGTCAGCGTGGAGACGGACACTACCAGCCCGATGGTCTCCGGGCCGGCCCCCATGGATTCGGCAAACAGGGCGAGGGCCGGCATCCGGACCAGGTTGTAGCTGAGCAGGCAGAGAGCTCCAATCCCGCACAGGATGAGAAAGCTGGCGGCGCTGGTCATGGCGGTGGAACTGGGGACACGAGTGGAGTGGTCGGGCGACGCGAAGTCTGGAGCAGAGCCGCCAGCGTCCGCATCACCTCAGGGTCCATCTGTGGGAGCGCGCCGGCCTGTTGGGCAACGCGGTCCGGGTCGTTCGCGATCAGCGTCCCGAGTTGATTGGTCACCTGGAACCCTCTGGAGAGCTTGCGCGTCACGGCCCCCCCGATCAGGGGTCTGAGGATACGGACCACACCGGCCAGCCAGGGATCATCGAGTCGAGTGTAGGAGATCAGGGTATTCTCCACCGCCAATCGCCCGTCCGGAGTGACAACCGGGAGCATCCTCAGGAAGACCGCCGCCTTTGCACGGACGAGGGGAAACACGTGCCCCTCATGGTAGCCTGCCAGATGGTAGATACGAGTCGTCTGACCCTGGTAGACCAGGCTCAGGAGTGCCTGGGTCCCGTCGCCGTCATTCACCCAATACTGATGGTGACCTCTGCCCGTGAATTGGTACGACGCAAGCCCAAGGCTCTGCACCAGCAATGCCGTGACGATGGGATGATCCACCAGGAAGCCATACAGCTCGAGCGGGATCGGGGTCTCGACTGGACCGACTACGTCCGACGTGGTGGAGTCGTTCACCACCAGCCCGATCAGACAGCGCGCTGAGGAATCGAGCTGCTCGACTGGAAACCTGATGCCTCCCTGCTCCGCCGCGATCTCGCAGTGGTCGATCGCGGCCGGCGTGCTCGGTCCGATGAGGACCAGGCCGGTGACCACCGCACCTATCAGCCAGGAGTTGCCCACCAGGGCCTCCAGCCACCCCCTGTCCATCTTCATGGCCTCCGCTCGACGGAGACGCTGAGTAGGGCCGGAAACAGCATGTGCGGGTCCTGGCGCCGACGCGCCTCGCGCAGCAGTGTGTCCACGCTGGAGGTCACCGGGCCTTCAAAGGCGACCTTGCCGTTGGCGACAATGGTGATAGGCTTCGAAAGGTCCACAAGCTGATCGTTCAGGAACAAGCTGAAGCGCCTCACCCGGTCCGTCTGTACCTCAATCCGGTTTGGGGCCACGATTTCCGCGTCCAGCCTGGCATAGATCCGCTTGGCTACGGCTTCATCCCGGCTGCTGGTCAAGTCCTCCGTGAACGCCGCGATGTGGTCGGTGGCATCAATCCTCACCCATCCGAATGCGGTAAGGTGCGAGGCGTCACGGACCACCGTTACCCGCCTGGGAACAGGGTCCCTGCGGCGGGCTCCGAACCAGGCCACCAAGTCCGGCAGTTCTTCCCTGGGGAAAAAGTGTCCGCCCGCCATGGGATGCACCCGGTCATGCTCGCGATACACGACTGGGTACCCGAGACGGGTCAATTCTTTGACGATCGACCGGCTCAAGTCGACCGGCATGACCTGATCTTGCGCACCGTGAATGACGTACACCGGCGTCTGTCGCAAATTCTCCAGGAATGGAAACAGCACCTCGTCGAGCCCGCCGGCCATCGGGGCCAGGCCGCCGAACACGGTCGCATGGTGAACGCCGATTATCCAGGTCCCGATCCCGCCGTTCGACATCCCGGTGAGAAAAATCCGGTCAGGGTCCACGCGGTACCGCGCCTGGACCTCGCGCATGGTGGCGAGCACCACCTCCTCCCCCGTGCGCGTCCACCAGCTTGCCCGGATGAACGTGGGACAGGCCAGAAGATAGTCCTCACCAAGCCGCGTCTGCCACCGCTCTAAATAGGCGTCCCCCGTGAACCCAGCCCCGTGCAAGCAGAGGACCAACGCATAGTCCTTCGTTGGACGGTAAGACGGGGGCACGTACAGTCCATACCGGAGGATCTGCTCCCCCACGCGGACAGGGAGATCTGGTTGCAAGCCCACGGGCGCGCTCCGACTCTGGTCAGGACGTTTGGCTCTGAGGATGGCCTCCACGGCTGTGAGCGTGGCGCGCGGATCACGCAGGATTTCCGCGAGCAGGGGAGCGGCGCGGCCTGCATCCTTCATGTCAAGATAGTCTCGCACGAGGTTCAAGAGCGTCCTGGCACTTGCCTCGGCGCCTGCCCTTCGACCAGGCTCAGGGCAGGCTTCTCCGAAGCCTGCCGGTTCAGCGAAGATCAGGAGCGCCGTGAGCAGACCCAGGAGCCGCATCATGGCCGGCCACGGAAGGTGGGGGAAGCGCATTCCGTCAACCATGAAGACCTCGGTCGCGGTTGCTGAGGGGAGTTCCTTCGATGAGGTAGTCCGTCCCGACCCGACGAATACGGAAGTCGCTCACCCGAATGGAATCTCCCAACTGTGTGGGCGCCCGGCCTCCCATCATCCCTTTCGCGTCCTGGCCCCCCAGCAGACAAGGGGCGACGTACAGCATCACGCGGTTGACCAGCCCTTCGCGCAGGGCGGAGGCGTTGACCTCGCTCCCGCCTTCGATCAAGAGGCCCGTGATCCCGAGTTGACCGAGTTGTTCCAAACACGCTCGGAGCGACACGCGACCTCTGCGAGCCGGTGCGACCAGCACCGAGACTCGCCGCGCGCGCAGGCGCTCGATTCGCCGTTTTGGCACTCTTGTGGTGGTGACAACGACGGTGCCGACCGGGCTCGCGGCACTCCCGCTTGGCCTCAGCACCCGGGCAGAGAAAGGAATCCGGAGCGTACTGTCCAGAATGATACGAAGCGGTTGGCGCGCACCGCGACCGGATGCCCGCTTGGAGTCGAGCCTGACGGTGAGTTGAGGATCATCGCGCAGGACCGTCCCCACCCCCACCAGGACAGCGTCCATCCGACGGCGGAGCCGATGGACATGACGCCTGGCTTCCACGCCGGTGATCCAACGGGACTCTCCTGACGCAGTCGCGATCTGTCCATCCAGCGTCATGGCCGCCTTCAAGATCACGAAGGGGCGTCCGGTACGCATCCAGTGAATGTACCGCTCGTTCAATCGTTCGGCTTCTTTCTGGAGACAGCCGACGTCCACGCGCAGCCCGGCCTGGCGCAGGCGACGAATCCCGCGGCCGCTCACAAGCGGGTTGGGATCCCGCATTGCCACGACGACGCGCCGAAGGCCGGCGTCAATGATCGAAGGAACACAGGGAGGCGTGCGTTTGTGGGAATGATGACAGGGCTCCAGCGTGACGTAGAGGGTCGCCCCCCGCGCCCGCCGACCGGCTCCATGGAGCGCGAACTGTTCGGCGTGCGGCCCGCCGGCCCGACGGTGGTACCCCTGCCCGACAATCCGATTCCCGGAGACAATGACCGCTCCGACCATGGGGTTCGGGCTGGTGGATCCTTCTCCCCTGGCTGCCAGCCGGAGCGCCAGTCCCATCGATTCGGTGTCGCGGTCGCGGCGCTTCACCGCGCCGTACGAGAGGAGCGTGAGCGGTGGGCGCGAGAACCTGACCGGCGGGAACGGCCCTTCGCGCTCCGGTTGGGTCGGCCCGCCGGTCCTCTGGACTCGGGCACCGCGGCACCCGTGAGGGCGGCCTGGGCCGCGGCCAGACGCGCGATCGGGACCCGGTACGGTGAACAGCTCACATAGTCCAGCCCGAGCTGATGGCACATCGAGGATGTTCACTGGTTTGCTCGCGATGACGGTCCCGCAGCTCCGGCAGATCATCTCCTTCCAGTCCACCTCCGGACTGAGGCATTGGGGGCAACTGTCCTGTCGGCGCATATAGAACCCGACGAATTTGGCCGCG
>JAHRHE010000164.1 GCA_020027965.1 Nitrospirota bacterium
CGGACTGGTAATCCAAAAAAACAGCCCGACCAGGATGGGCACGCCGGCCCACCAGACCTTCGGCGAGATGATCGCGGTAATGCGTCCCCCGTCCAGCGGTGAGAGGGGGATCAGGTTGAAGAGGTTCAGCATAAATCCCGCGTAAGCCAGCGCCAGCAGGAGGCGGCTCTCGTAGGACTCGGCGGCGTAATAACACACCATCGAAGCGAGGGTGCCCGCCACAGGCCCGGCGATGCCCACGTAGGCCTCGGTTTCCACGTCGTGCGGCAGATCCTTTAATTGAATCCAGGCGCCAACGAACGGGATGAACGTGGGCGCGCCCACGTTCAAGCCGCGCTGACGCGCCGCCAGGAAATGGCCCATTTCATGGAGAAAGATCAACAGGACGAACCCGACGGAATAGCGCCATCCGAAGACGAACGAGTAGGTGACCATGGACAGCAGCATGGTCCCGCCGGTGAGCGCGATCTTGCCCAACTTCCCGGCGGACAGCAGGAGCAGGAGCCATTTCATGGACGGCGTGGCGCCTTACGCTGCGGACGGAGCACCGCGTCGCCTCTTCCATATCCTGGCCACAATCACGCTGACTCCGATCACGAGGAGCACAATCAGCTTCTTGCCCGCAATGACGATCGGCACGATCAAGGCCCAGAGCTTGGCCAGCAGTCCCGTCTTGGCCGCGGCGCCGGCAATGAGAGCCGCAAGGCCGACGGCCGCGACCTTGTCGGTGGCGCTGTTAAAGTCGACGTACCGTTTCCCTTCTACAAAGGTCAGATTGGCCAGCAGGTTCTGTGTATGCGGCTTGAGCTTGGGCAATTCCTCCAGTGCCCCAACCATGTTCATGCTCAGGTACCCGTGGCGCCCGAGCGCCAACGTGTTGTAATTGACGCCGCCCTTCTCCTCTTCGAAGGCCGAGATCGCCCAAACGACTTTGTTGCTGGCCTGATCGTACGTGGGCTTCTGCTCCCAGCCCCTGATGATCAGGGGAGGGATTCCGAGCTCCTTGCGCTTGGCATTGGCCTCGTCAGTCCCAGCCTTGATGTCTGCGAGCAACGCATCGGCATCCCAGTTCTTCGCGTCGTCGTCCTTGATATAGCCTGTGTCCTGGTACCGGATGACCACAAACCAGTTTTCCGCGTCCGTGGCCTTGCTGGAGGCGACAAGGGCCAGTTCTTCACCGGACGGGAAGTTGCCCATTTCTCTCAACGCACGCTGCGTATCGGCGGGACCCATCGACTGGTAGCCTTCGGGCAATTTGAGTACGGCCTGATCGCCCAGTTTGACATCGACCGGGCCGACCTGCCAGGCATACGGTTGTTTGGCTTCCTGCGCCATCGCGGAGGAGAGGGCAGTCACGACGCCGGCGCACAGGAGGCTGCACACGAGAATCCGCGGGAGGATGATGGATAGGAACCGTCGCAGTGGCGTCATGGCGGAGCCCTCCTTATCTGGGCACGGGGGTTGCGACACCAGGATGAAACGTTCCGTGGTCAGCGCCTCACTCGCGACGGCCGCGCGAGCGCGAGTGAGACCCGATGGATGCTGAAGGCAAGTCTCTCACTGAAGCGGGGAAAAAGCAAAACGAATCGTTCGCGCGGCGTGCGCTAATCGCCCGAGCCTTCGGGCTCCGTCGGGGCGATATTGAACTGCAGCTCCAGATCGAATTCGTCGATCAATTCGTTGGCGGTCTCGCACCCCTGTCCCGATCGCACTTCGCTGATCACGAGGTCGATCATGGGTGCGGCCTGGGAGCCGAACTGGTCGATGGCGGCCTGGATTCGTTGCCGAGCCTCATCGATTGTCATGGCGGCTCCCTTGAGGAGGGACAATGTGGAATTTCGAACCACCTTCGCCAAGGCTTCTGTGGTCCGCCGAAGCAGCACGCGAAGGCGGATTGCGAATTTGGAATCGTCGTCGTCCTGAGCGAAGCGAAGGATCTAAAACTTCAGTCAATGAGACCCTTCACCCTTCGACCAGTCGACAGGGCTCAGGGCAAGCTGGTTCAGGGTGACACATAACTAGAGACTGCTTACTCATAGGTCAGAGCCAGGCTCAACGGTCAGCGGTCCACGGTCCACGGTCTAAACGGAGAGCAAACTGAGCCCTTAGCTCTGAGCCCTGATCAGAGCCGGCATTGGTTCTTGGAGGGAATCACGCAGATGAACCGCAACGGCGCACTGGACTCGGCCACGAAGCAGTGCGTCTCATTCGGCGCGATGAAGACTGAGTCCCCGGCGGTGAACGGGGTTTCCTTCCCTTCCGTCCGGATCGTGCCGTTGCCGCTGAGGATAAATACCTCATGCTCCCACTCGTGGGAGTGAAATGGGGTGCTCAAGCCGGGCTGCACGTCGAAAACACGGAGCGAGAAGTTCGGAGCCCCGTCTTTGGCCGTGATCATCTCCCGCATCTCAACACCTGCTGGCGTTCCGCTGTAGGTTCCCGGCTTCACCTCAGCATAATGTTTGAGAATCATGGCTCCTCCTTCACATCATCAGGATCTGAAAACCACCAAGTCTCCAGATCGTCCACTCCTTGGGTCTCAGGCTCCAAATCAGAGAATGTGGAAATCGCTGGATCGCTAAATCGTGAACAGGGTTGAAGTTTTAAATACCACGCCCGGCTGCCCGGAGACAAGTGGCGCTGGAAATTCCTCCTGCAGAGGCGCTATGCTATCAGGGTATCGCATCCTGTAGGCGGTAACTGAAGGCTGAGAGGCAAGAAATTGCTCATAGCTCAGGGCTGAGAGCTTAGAGCCAGAACGGAGGGCGGCTGAGAGCCGAGAGCTTAGAGCTGAGCGCCAGGCCCAACAGTCATTGGTCGGCGGTCCACGGTCGGCGGTCTCACGGAGCGCGAACTAAGCCCTTAGCCCTGAGCCAATCGCCTCCTGGCACTTGTTATGTCCGAGGAACACCAACACAAGGCGCGAATTTTCCTGCACCGCGGCGACCTGGCTCAGGCACGCCTCTGCTACGAGCAGGCTGTGAAGGACGACCGGACGGGCGGGGACAAGCAAGCGCTTTCGGACTCACTGGGCA
This sequence comes from Nitrospirota bacterium, assembly GCA_020027965.1. Taxonomy (GTDB): domain Bacteria; phylum Nitrospirota; class Nitrospiria; order Nitrospirales; family Nitrospiraceae; genus JAHRHE01. Next base: position 3,036 of record JAHRHE010000164.1, read on the forward strand.
ATCTGGGCAACGTGTGCGCCATGCTCGGCGCGTATGAGGAAGCAGAGCGCTGCTATCGCGAGGTGTTGGACATTCAGCGTGCTCAGCAGAACCTCCATGCCGTCGGGCAGACGCTGGTGAACTTGGGCAACCTCCACGCGGAGGCCGGCCAGCCTAAGAAGGCGCGGCCGTTTTACCTGGAAGCGCTGGATCTGCTCGAGCCGCTCCGGTATCATCGAGCGCTCGGCATCCTCTATGCGAATCTGGCCATGCAAGATTCGGCGGCGGGGCAGACTGATGAGGCGATCACGAAGTTCAAGAAGGCGCTGGAATTCCACCGGATGGCGGGGGACGAAGAGGCATTGGCCGTCACGTACAGCCAGCTCGGGAAGATGTTTCTGTCCGTGGGCGGTCTCCAGCAGGCCGAACGCTGCCTGAACAACGCTTCGGAGCACTACATTAAGCTGGGAAAGGAGCCCGGTGAAGCGGGGGCGCTCCGGTTGCTGGCTGGGATCTACGAGCAGACCGGCGAACGCTTGGCGGCCGTCCGATGCCTGGAGCGCGTGGTGCTGCTCGATGGCCGATACGCGCTCCCTCAGATGCAAGAAGATGCGGAACGCCTGGCGCGGCTTCGCGACGCGGCGTTAAAACAAGTCAGGAGTGAGGAGTGCCCGCCTTCGTCGGAGGCTTTGGCGGGTCCGCCAGAGCGTGCGAAGCACGCAGCGGCGGAAAGAGGAGAGGGTGAGGGGGGGGTTGAACGCCTGACGAATGACGCCTTCAAGGTTTGATTGCATATTTCGCGATTCACGATAATAATGCCGGCATGCACCTGTTCTGGATCACCTTTGTTCTCGGGCTCCTTGTCTGCGGGCCGACCCAGGCTGGCGAGCGCACAGCTCAGGACCGTGAACCGATCACGGCCATCGGAATCGGCCACCCACCTCCCGATGCCGTCTCGGCGACCCAAGCCCGAGCCATGGCCGAACGGGCCGCCTTCGTGCGGGCCATGCGCGAGGCGGCCAAGAAGGCCGGGAAGCCCATGCCACCGGCGTACAACGGGACCATCACGACCGGTGCCACGATTCACGGATTCCAGGTGACCCGCATCACTTCCCTCCCCGACGGTGCCGTGGAGGTGGAAGTCACCGTCGCTTCGTCCGGGATTGCTCCGTAGGCAGAGTGAAGAGCGTATAGCAAATAGCGTATGGCTAATGGCGCTAAGATGAAAGCGAACAGCCCTTAGGTATGAGCGAGTTCTTGGCCCTCAGTTCGCTCGGCAATTCCAAATTCGCAATTCCAAATTCGAAATTGTCCCTGGTAAAGCTCTCAGCGTCCCATCCTACAACCACTACCCCCCTCACCCCTGACTCCTCACGCCGTTTGGCCATTGACCTACGACTTCTTTCTCCCCTAGACTCTGCCCTTGGTAGGGGTGCAAGGTAAGGGCACGAGATGGACCAGGGCGTCAAGATGGATCAGCTTGATCAGGTGCTCCATTACCATCAGGAGACCAAGCATCACTTTTTCCGCTATGCGCGGGCGCTCGGCTATCTGGACTGGAAGAACCAGCCAAATCCGTTCCGGCGATACGAGGGCGCGCCGCTCGCGCCCCTGCCGATCCTGACGCCCGACGCGGAGCCGCGCTCGCCGTCGTACGAGGAGATCTATCAGCCGCGACGAATCGCGAGCCAGCCCGTTTCCGTTCCTTCCCTGTCTCGCTTTTTCGAATACACGCTGGCCATCTCAGCCTGGAAGCAAGCGGGTGAGACCCGCTGGGCTCTGCGCAGCAACCCCTCGAGCGGCAATCTGCATCCCACGGAAGGGTATCTCCTCATCGGAAGCATTCCCCGGTTGGCGCCCTCTCCTGGGCTGTACCACTATGCGCCGAAAGAACATGCACTGGAGCGACGGGCGGACTGGTCCGAAGAGGAACTTTCCCGCCTCATGAGTCCGTTCCCGCCGCACGCGTTTCTGTTCGGGTTCACCTCGGTGCATTGGCGGGAAGCCTGGAAATATGGTGAGCGGGCCTTTCGCTATTGCCAGCATGACGCCGGCCATGCCATCGGCGCGGCCCGGATCGCCGCGGCCACGCTGGGATGGTGTGTGTTGGTCCTGGGCGGGACGGCAGATGATACAGTAGCAGCCGTGCTCGGCGTAGACCGTGAGGACGATTACGAAGGAGCCGAGCGCGAACATCCGGATTGCCTCGCGGTCGTTTGGCCCGGAGACATCGTCGGGAGCCTGCCTGAGCAGGCGCACCGTGCCATGCCGCTTTTCCTGGAGCCCGGCGCAGCGGGCCAGGCGGCGAAGCGGAGATGGTACGGGCGGGCGAATCGGCTCAGTCTCGACGATCCGGTTCCCTGGCAGATCATCGACGAAGTCGCCGCAGCCTCCTGGAAGTCCGACACGGAACGGACAGTGATCGAGGTGTCTCCCGTCCGCCCCGCTCTCC
>JAHRHE010000067.1 GCA_020027965.1 Nitrospirota bacterium
AGCGGCTCCATCAGAGCCTCGGCTATCTCAGTCCGCTGGAGTTCGAACGACGGATCCGTGACCCTTAACCCGGTGTCCACGAAACCCGGGGTAGCTCAACGTGACCCCATTATTGACTTGACCCCATCATTGATGTGGGAGCAAACTGCGCCAAAAGACGGGTTGAATTTCCTCTCTGTTCGTTAACATCCGAGGTCAAAGTGAAAACCAATTGTTATCTCAGCGCTTCAGTTGCCGGCATCCTCTTGTTGATGCTGGCATGTACAAACGAGGCACAGCACCCTGAACTGCCGGCACAGTTGAGAGATAGCCTCGTGCAGGTTGGCACATCCGATGTATTTGTTTCGGCACTGAAAAACATCAGACCCAAGCCTTCAATGGAGAGTGCCGGTTTGCCCTGCGTCAAAAGCTGCGCTACCACCGAAATTCTGTGGGTACAGGTAAGCTACCCCATCACCGTGTGCTACCCGCCCGATTTTCCCACACAGAACATCATAACAATGTACAAGCAGGGGAAAGAACCCGACAGCCTTGCCGCTATCATTGCCTCGAAAACTCCCGTGAGCCACCAGGTGAATACGCGCATAGGAGCCTACAACCGGTTATTCTGCAAAACACATGGTGGGCCATGGTACGCAGAGATCGTGGATCAGGAACTGTGCAGCAGCTGCGGCCCGGGTCCGCATAAATTTTCTATGACAATACTGGGTGTTCAACAGAATCTCTACTGGGAATGGTGGGGAACACTGGATGGCCGTCCGCAGGAGGTAGTGTTTTTTGGTGACCCCTGGCTTCGTGGCCAATCCGTTCTGGACTGCGACCCAACTGACCCTACCAACTGTAGCGGAGCTACTCCGCCCGATCAGCCGGCTTTCAGCCCTGCACAGCCGGGTAAAAATCCAGCCAAGAAATTTAGGCGATAGGCAGTTTAGGGGCCGATAGGCGATAGGAAATCCGGTTCATCCGGCATTCCCGCGGAGAAGAATTGTCAAGAATTGGGCTCAGAGTGTAACTCCGTTGAGTGGTTGGTCGACACCGGCGGGCTCCGGAGCGCATTGACATCTCAGTGCAGTAAGCGGAGACTCTGCCCAACGGGGGAGACAATATGGCGCTTGCACACAACACGCGGAAATGGCTGTTGATGCAGGGGTTCGCATGCGACGCCGATTCAGCCGCCGTCGCCGACCTCCAGCCGTGGCTTCGTGTCACGCCAGGTCTTAGCACGCTCTGGATTCTTGTGGGCACGGCTCTCCAGTCCCCGGCAGCGCTCTGGGCGTTTTCGCTGATCGCTGCGCTGGGAGCGCTGAGCCCGTACCATCTCTTCGACGTGGTTTTCAATCAGGTCATACGACGCGTGGTGGAGGCCACGCCTCTTCCCCCCAATCCAGCGCCACGCAAGTTTGCGATGGGCGCCGCGGCCCTCTGGAGCGCGATCGCCGGTGCCCTCTTCGCGGCCGACCATGCCCTCGCTGGCCTGCTTGCAGGGCTATCCCTCGGGATGGCGGGGCTGACGGTGACCCTCAGCCACTTTTGCTTGGGCTCCTGGATATTCCGGCGTCTCACGCGCACCTGACTGCGGGCAGGTCTGGATTCGACAGGAACCTGCGCGGACACATTACGGGGACATTCTACTTATCAGGCCCACCCCAGAGTTGCCCGAGGAGAAGGCTGCGCATCGCGGCCGCCGCAATTCGGTAGAATGTCCCTTTTCCATCCTGTGGCGTCTCACATCCGTCGCTTATGCGCATCGTGGGCAAGCTCTTGGTGGGTGTCACGCCGTTACTGCTGACCTTCCTGTTTGCGTGGCTTGTGATGGAAGACTATCTCAGCTTCGGTGGTGGCGAAAAAGAAATCTTCCTTGCCGTTCCCCCTTTGATCTGGTCGTTCCTGTTTCTGGTGTGCTATCTCGTGTTGTGGTGGCGGAGGCTGGCACCTGGGCGTTCGGTCGTGGTTTCCTCCGCGATAGCGACCGGGCTCGTTGCGTTGGCTTGGGTTGTGCTTTACGGTGTTATGTGGTTCAGGTTCGGGTGAGCGGAGGTTGCGGATTGTGCAGCCCTGCAATATTATTCCGTGAGACAGTTCGCCAGCCACCATCAGACAGGCAGCACGCCCTGACCCGCGACAACGCTGCCCCTCGACCATGGTTGATTCATGTGTCTGAAGGAGGGCAACATGACTTCAGCAGCCATCCAGTCGCACAATATCAAGACAGCCGCCACCTGGAACGCCGGCGGGCAGCAGTACGAGAGAGTCAGCCAGACCATCGCCGACTCGATCGAGCATTGCGTCATTCGCCTCGCGCCTAGGCCCGGCGAGCGTGTTCTTGACGTGGCGACCGGCACCGGCTTGGCCGCGCGCCGTGTGGCCGCTCGAGGCGCCACGGTCATTGGCGTCGATCTGGGCGCTGATCTCATTGAGGCTGCCAGGGCTGCCGCCGCTGAGGCCCGGCTGACTATCGACTTTCGAGTCGGCGACGCCGAGAAGCTTCCCTTCGAGGACCAGAGTTTCGACGCAGTCATTTCAACCTGCGGGGTTATGTTCGTGCGGGATCCTCAGACGGCGGCTACCGAGTTGGCACGCGTTTGCAGGAAGGGTGGCCGGCTCGGGTTAACGACTTGGCCTGCCGACGGGACCATCGCAGGCCTCTTCAAGATCATGAAACCGTACATGCCGGAGCCCCCCTCGCCACCGCCACCCTCCCCCTTTGAGTGGGGGAGCAGGGAGAAGGTGAGACAGCTCCTCGGCTCAGCCTTCGATCTGCGTTTTGAGACCGGCACAACAGTGCTCCGGCAGCCAAGCGGCCTGGCGGTCTGGGAGCTGTTCGTGGCAGGATATGGGCCGACGAAATCGCTGGCGGTGAGCCTCGATCCAGAGCGCCGCGAGAGCTTGGAACGGGATTTCATCGCTTACCACGATAGTTTCAAGACTGAGCTCGGCATTGCGATGCCTCGCGACTACCTCGTAACGATCGGTATCCGGAAGTAGCCTGTCCGTGGGAGAGGTCTTTACAATAAGACATCGGCCTAACCATTCGCTTAACTCGGACGTGCAAAGAACGCGCGCCGGTTAGCGCGATCGTTAAATTGCAGGCAATGAGGAAACCGTGGTTCGTCTATGCACTTGGCGCTGTGTCGGCGATTCCTCCCTTGGCGACTCTTCTTCTCCTCCTCGGTGGCCCTGCCGTCGTCCAATTCCTGGGTCTCTCACTCCTCATCGTTCCGGCGGTTGGTGGGGTTGCGACCTGGGTCTTGTTGTTCTACGCCTACTGGGGGCGTCCGCTGGGCTGGCGGGATCTTGTCTGGATCGTGGTGGTTGGACTCTTCTGGTTTATCACTCTGCCGGCGTTTTGGTACTACAATATCTACAGCCGATCCGATCTACAATCCAACTCGAGGCTACAGCCGGCGCGCCGCGCGCGGCTGACGTCGAATGTGAGAAGGTAGCCGGAGGAGATGCTGATGGCAAAGAAACTCGCCATTGCTCTTGCGGTAGTGATGCTCGCGATCGTGGCGTGGGGGCTGTTCCTTGAGAGCAGTGGCGTCACGATCGTCATCAACGGGCAGGAAGTGACCGGACCTCTCAAGGGCGGGATCGGCGCGGCGGGACTGGTCGTGGCGGTGATCGCGCTGTTTTGTGCCGCCATCCTCCTGGTGTTTGTCTTCGCGGGAATCGGCGTCATCGTGTTGGGGAGCGTTGTCTTTGTTGGTGTGATTGCGGCGTGGCTGGCCTTTCCGTTCTTGCTGCCCTTACTCATTCCGTTGGCGATCTTGTGGGGATTCATCGCTATCGCGTGGAGGCAGCACACATCGTCTTAGGTTGAACGGACTTCTAACTCATCCCTGACTCCCACCACCGACGTGACGAATGCGGCCGAACCACGGGCCGTTCCAGCGGCGGCTGAGATAACGCCCTGACCCGACAGGAGCTGAGATGCGCGTTCGCAATGCCAACGGCCCGTTTTCGGTCCGCGCCATCTGCGGGCCGCACGTCGTGATTCTCGCCTGGGATGTCCGCGAGGCCGACTGGGACGCCTTCACAGCGAGTCTTCTCGGCTTCGCGATCGAGCGCAGCAAGATCAAGAACGGCGTGATCGTCGAGCGCTACTTCCTCCGCGGGATGAAACGGTTCGAAGACAAAGACAAGGGGCTCCCGCCCGGAACCCCGGTGCCCACCTCGGAGCACCCCGTTCAGTCGTTTCAGTGGGGCGACTACACCGTGACCCCCGCGCAACGGTACAGATACCGCGTCGTGCCCGTCTACGGTGAGCCCAAGCTCCTCGAACTCAGGGACGCGAGCGCAGTCACGGTCGACGTGCCCGCGCCCGAATCGCACCTCGGCAGCCACGCCGTCTACTTTAACCGCGGGGCCGCGGCCTCCCAGGCCTACGCCCGTCAGTTCCCGAACCCGAAGCCTGACGAGACCAAGCCCCACTCTCGCCAGATGCGGTGGCTCTCCCGGGGGCTCTACGAGGCACTGATCGCCTTCATCGGCCGGGCCGACGGCCCCGCCTTCGCCCTCCGCAGCGCCTTTTACGAGTTTCGGTATCTTCCGGTCGGTAAGGCCTTGAAGAAGGCCCAGCAGGACGGCGCGGACGTGAAAGTACTATACGACGAGCCGAACTATGGGGCGGAGAACCGCGCCATGGTCGGCAAGGCCGGGATCAAAGACCTCTGCAGGGAGCGGAGCGGCGCTGAGTCGGAGAAGCACAACAAGTTCCTGGTCCTGCTCGAGAGCGGCGTTCCGGTGGCGGTCTGGACCGGATCCACCAACATCTCGGCCGGCGGGATCTTCGGGCATTCGAACGTCGGCCACGTCGTGTTCGATGCCGCTATCGCCCAGCGCTACCTCGACTGCTGGTCCCTCCTGTGGGAGACGCCGGACGTCGCGAATGCGGCGCTGGCGAAGCGAAACAATCAGGCCACCCCCACGCCGCCGGGTGATCCCAATCCCAACTCGATCACAGCGCTCTTCAGCCCGCGCGACGGTGGCACGCTCCAGTGGTACGCCGACCGGATAGACGGGGCGCAGGACATTGTGTGTTTCACCGTAGCCTTCACGATCGCGGCGCCCTTCGCCACGGTGCTGAAGAAACGGAACGACGTGTCGCGGTACGTCCTCAAGGATAAGAACTCGCCCGGCGACGACGAGATCCGGCGCGACGACGATCTGCTGATCGCAGCGGGCGCCCGGTTCGGGAAGAACGATCTCGTCAATTTCCGGGCCGAGGCGCTGACCGGATTCAACAAGAACCAGTACATCCACGACAAGTTCCTGCTCATCGACCCGCTCGGCGACGATCCGGTGGTCATTACCGGATCGGCCAACTTCAGCTCCGCGTCGACCACCTCCAACGACGAGAACATGCTCGTCATCCGCGGCAACACCGAGGTGGCCGACGCGTACTTCGGGGAATTCATGCGGCTCTTCGACCACATTTACGCCCGCCACATCATCACCCGGAAGCTCTCGAATGCGGCCAAGAAGAACCAGCGGAACTACCTGGCGAACGACAACTCGTGGGTGGCCTCCCACCGGCAGGGTCCGAAGGCACGGCGGCGCCGGAGGTTCCACGGCCCCTGGGCATGAGTGCGTTTGCTGAGGCATAATAACCCCATGGCCCCCAGGCCACGGTCGCGCGCCGGCAGAGCCGATCCTCGAAAGGCACGGGGAAAGACACGCGCGCGCGCCGGCCGGATTGCGGCGGTCCGGCGTCCCGCTCGGTCGCGCCGATATGCGCTCCGGGCGATGCTGGCTAAGCCGCTGGCGGTCCAGGTCCTCGTCGGTGCATTCGTCATCCTGGCGGCGTGGTCGGCGGTCAATGTCGTGTACCAGGTCATCCGCAAGCCAACCGAGCTGTTCTATCCGGTGAGCGGCGGGCTCGCCAAGAGCCCGTCCGTGACGTGGGAGCGGTACGCGCCGCTGTTCCGCAAGCATTCGACCGCCGTCATCACGCCCGAGCTTCTGGCCGCGCTCGCCCAGGTCGAGGGCGGGGGCAATCCGGTGGCGCGCACGTACTGGCGGTGGCGCCCGACGTGGAATCCCTTCGAACTGTACCAACCTGCGTCGAGCGCGGTCGGCATGTACCAGATCACCAATTCGACGTTCCGCGAGGCGAAGCGCTACTGCATCCACGACCATGTTGTGGTCGAAGAGGGCCCATGGCACGACATAAGATCGTGCTGGTTCAACGGCCTCTACACGCGCATCATGGCCAGCCACGCCATCGAGTTGACGGCAGCGCTGCTGGATCGCGGTGTCGCGAGGGTGATGGGGCGCCAGCGGCTCTCCGCGGCCACGCTCCAACAGAAGCAGGATCTGGCCGCCGTCATCCACTTGTGCGGAGCCGGGGCGGGCGACGGCTATGCCCGGCGCGGCTTCCAGCTCACCGACGGACAGCGGTGTGGCGACCACGACGTCAGCCATTATCTCGGGCAAGTCAACGCGATGAAGCGGCAGTTCGCCCGGCTGGCGGCTGACGGGTAAACGTGGATCGCACCTCGTGAAGCGTGAAGCGTCACCGAAAACCGTTTTTCGTATCTCGGGAAGAATCGGACTAGATACGCTTCACGAGGAACGAGAGACAAAGAAGGCGCGACGCCCCCGCTTGGGCAGGCTGACACGAAGGAGGTTGGAGCATGTCCAGCGCAACGCCAATCGACCTTGGCTCGGTGGGTTCGTTGTGGCGGTATCCCGTCAAGTCCATGATGGGTGAACAGTTAAACGCCGCCGCGGTGATGGAACGCGGCGTGCTCGGAGATCGTGCCTACGCCCTGGTCGATTCCTCCGATGGAAAGATCGCGAGCGCCAAGAATCCCAGAAAATGGCCGGGTCTCTTCGCGTACCGGGCCACCTTCCTCAAGTTGTCGGGCAGCCACGTGCGGGTCCCTCCGGTCCGCATTACGCTGCCGGATGGCACGACCGTGACCAGTGAGCAACGCGATCTCAACCAGGTGCTCTCGAGAGTACTCAAGCGTGAGGTTACCCTTGCCGTCACCGAGCGCGGCCAGGTAGCCGGAGTGCAGTCGTCAGGGCCCGGTTCCACGACGGCGAAGGCCGAAGAGTACTGGCCCGATATGGAAGGCCTCGACCACCGGGACACCGTCACCGATTTCGCGCTCCCCACGGGGACCTTTTTCGACTGCGCGACGGTCCATCTCCTGACCAGCGCCACGCTCAACCAGCTCCGGGACTTCTATCCGCAAGGGCGTTTCGAGGTTCCGCGATTTCGTCCCAACCTCGTCGTGGACCTTGCGGGGGGCGAGAAGGGCTTTGCTGAACAGGGCTGGATCGGTCGCACGCTGGCCATCGGGGACGAGGTTCGCCTGAGCATCACGGGCCCCTGCGGTCGCTGTGTGATGACTACCCTGGCCCAGGGGGATCTCCCGACCGATAGCGGGATTTTGCGCACGGCGGTCCAACGCAATCAGGGCGCTGTTGGAGTGTATGCGGCTGTCGTGCGGGGTGGCACGATCCGGCGCGGTGATCGGGTGAGGCTGGACGCCTGACCCACGGTCAGAGCGTAGATTGGATCAGAAGATGGGGCATTGCTTGACTTGACACTCTCTTGAGCCGTTACTCGTGAAGCGTATCTCGTTAAAGTCCCGGACTAACGACGAGATACGAACAACGCCGCCCGCGGATCGGACCGGCCACCTATTTTCTTTTTATCCTTCTTTTTCTCTGCCGGTGCTTCCGAGAATAGCAGCCAGACCAGGATCACAAATCCGACGGCGACCGCCGCAATCGCCAGCCACGTGCCCAGCTTCTCCACTTAGCTATCCCTTCGCGGCGGGGATTGCAGCGCATCCACCAGAGACTTCTCCAAGCGCTTGACCTTGCCCTGCAGGTCCACGGTCACCAGTTTGGCTGATCCCTCCACGACGACGCGTTGGCTGGTCCGTTCCAGGATCACATGAGCAAAGGTGAGCGACGTACGCCCGGTCTCAGCAAGCTTCGTTTCGATCGTGAGAACCTCCCCATAGCGGGCGGGTGACCGATAGTCCACCTCAGCATGAACCACGAGAAATTGTGTGCCCTCCTTGATGAGTCTGGCCACCGATATCCCACGTTCTTCCAGGTATTCTGTCCTGGCCCGCTCGAAGTACTTCAGGTAGTTGGCGTAGTACACCACCCCGCCGCAATCGGTATCCTCATAATAAATACGAACTTCCATCGTATCTCGTATCTCGTGAAGCGTATCTCGTTAAGCGTATCTCGTGAAGCGCAGGGCGGCGATGAAGATACAGCGACCAAGAGGAGAATTACTTTTTTCTTCGTTCTTCATCTTGTGAGCCTAGCCTCTTGATTAGGTTCCTCAGCATTCTGGCCTCATGATCCAGATCACCTAGAAGTTGATTCCAGTCTGGCTGGTTGAGGTATCCGAGCTCGAAGGCGACCTCGCCTTGAGTCTCCAGCTCGGCGCAGGAACCCAAGGCGATGAATAAGAACTGCCTGTATTCCCGGTTGTGAACACGGTTAAATCCTTCAGCCACATTCGAAGGAATGGACAGGGCAGCTCGCTTCATTTGTCCGACAAGTCCATAGAGCTCCTCTTTCGGAAATCCTTTGGTCACTCGATACACATCCAGCACTATCTTCTTTCCCAGCTTCCAAACATCCAAGTCACGGAAATTCTTGATTGTCACTAGCTCGCGCCTTGTCGTTCGTTCAGCTTCAGACGAGATACGCTTCACGCTTCACGAACGACAGCTCTTAGAGCACAAGCGTTGGAAACTCAGGGAGCGAGGTGTCGCTCACCCCGGTCAGCTTGACGACAATCTCGTATAGTTGCTGGAAGCGCTCCGCCTTGACCGGCTCGAACCCGTGTCCCAGCGCCGCTTTCGACGCCGCATCCAGGAGCGGTTTCATCTTGGCCCACTGCGTCAGGTAGGCCTGCCCCATCTGATCGCCGAGTCCCGCCAGGGCGCGGAACTGCGCGTGCAGCGGCAGCTTGTATTTTCCGTCTACGTCGTCCAGATAGCAGGTCCGGCAGCTTTCTCGCAGTGCCTCAGGAAGCTGCTCGGGCTGCACGTCCCAGGTCTTGATCTTGTATTGCTTGAACAACCGCTGCTGCGAGAAGGCTTCGAGGGCGCGCACCAGAACCACCATCGCCGCTTCGAGATGGTGGTCTGAGGCGGCGCGGCGACGCGCATGCGCGAGGAGGTCGTAGGCCATGGCTTCCTTGACCTCGTGGGGGTCCAAGACCAGCTTCTCCAAGAACCCGGCGTTCTGCTTGAGCGCCGGCAGCAACGCCTTGAGCCCCGGGGGAGCGCCCCAGACCGAGGCCATGTCCAGCGCCTTGATCGACGTTTTGAGCTTGTCCCAGGCCGGCCGGTACTGAAACCGTTCCCACAACCCATAGCCCTCGGAGAGATCCGCCAGGGCCCGGTACAGCGGCTTCTGCCCACCACTGACCCGCGCCTCGATCTGGTGGAACAGCACGGCCGCGGCTCCGAATGCGCCCCGATTGAAGTGGTCGCAGCCCTCGCCGCGCGAGACGGCGGCCGCCTCGTCCCAGGGATTGCCCTGCATCCAGACGCGCGGCTGCCCTTCCACGGTGACGACCTCTCCGGCGTCGCCAGCGCCTTCAGTACCACCCGCGCTCCCCGATTGACTCAAGGCGATGACCCGCGAGGTGTGCGCGAGACTCCCGAGCGCCATGGCGGCTGCCATGGCGGGGGTCGCACCGGTGAGGTCCACGACCAGTTCACCGGCCTGCACCTCCCAGGTCCGCATCAGACCGGGGAGCGTTTTCGCCAGCGCCTGGTAGCAGGCCATGAAGCGTTGCGCGTCAGGGGTGACCACCCAGTCCCAGCGTCGCGGCATCTGCGCGATGTGTGGTTGCACTGAGGCTTCCACCAGGCTCTTGGCGGACTCCGGCACGAAGAAACAGAGCAGCTCCGGCTTGAGCCGATTGATCGCATACACGGCGGCCGGCGCGTCGTCCGAGAACGCAATCAGCAACGCCTTGATGGGAGCGTCCCCGCTCATGTCCGGCGGACTATAGCACCCCGACCCTGTCCGATCAACCGCTCGCGCGGGTTTGACAGGGGACGAGCCGTCGCCTAGAATGCGGCCTTAATGAAAGACCAGGTCATGAAAGCTTTCGAGGACAGCGCCGAGGTGAAGCGGCGGTTTGCCCGCGAGCACGCGGACCGGATCGTGCAGGTGGCCAAGCTGATCGCCCGCGCCTTGCGGGAAGAGCGGAAGGTGCTGCTGTTCGGCAACGGGGGCAGCGCCACTGACGCCTCGCACATCGCGGCCGAATTTGTCGGCCGCTACCATCGCGACCGGAAGCCCCTGCCGGCCCTCGCCCTGGGCAGCGACCTGGCGGCGCTCACCTGCATCGCCAACGACTATGAGTACGCCGAGATCTTCGCCCGCCAGATTAAAGCCCACGGCCAGAAGGGAGACGTCGCCATCGCAATCAGCACCAGCGGGAACTCACCCAATGTACTGAAGGGGGTGGAGGCTGCGCGGGCGGGCGGGCTGATCACGGTCGGATGGACAGGTGGAACCGGCGGCAAGCTGGCCGGTCTAGTGGACCATTGTTTCACCGTCCCCTCCACCGTGACCGCCCGAATCCAGGAAAGTCACATCACGCTCGGCCACGTCCTCTGCGAGCTGATCGAGGGAGAACTGTTTGCGTAGATCTCGGCGCTCCTTCGACCAACTCCCTCGTTCGGCCCCGCCCCGCGCCCCCATTTCGCCGATCGACGTCTCCAGGCTGAAGACCTACTCGCTGAGCCGCAGGCACAGCAAGGTGCGCGTCGCCGATTTTTCCGTACCCTGGCGACGCGGCCGGTCATTCTCCCGTTTTCTTCAGACCCTCCCGGATATCCTGGCCGTCAAGACACTGCGCGCCGTAGTCCAGGCGATCGTGCGCGCGCACCGCCGTGGCCGTCCGGTCATCGTGGGTCTGGGCGCGCACCCCACCAAGGTGGGCCTGAACCCCGTCCTGGTGGACCTGATGGAGCGCGGCATCGTGACCGCCATGGCGATGAACGGGGCCGTGATCATCCATGATTTCGAGCTGGCGCTGATGGGCCACACCTCGGAAGAAGTCGAGGCGGAGATCGATTCCGGCCGCTTCGGGATGGCGGAGGAAACCGGACGTATGCTGAATGAGGCCGTCGTCCGCGGGAGCAAAGAAGGCCTCGGTCTCGGCGAGGCCGTCGGCACCTACATCAACCTCCACAAACGTCAGTTCCCGCATCGTCAGACCAGCCTGCTGGCAACCGGGGCTCGGCTCGGCATCCCCATGACGGTCCACGTGGCATTGGGAACCGATATCATCCACATGCACCCCTCAGCAGACGGCGCGGCCATCGGGGCCGGGTCGCTGCTCGATTTTCGGAAGCTCGCGGCAGTCGTGGCAGGAATGGAAGGCGGGGTCTATCTCAATCTCGGATCGGCCGTCATCCTGCCGGAGGTGTTTCTGAAGACCGTCGCCCTCGGCCGGAACTTGGGGCACGCGCTCACGGACATCACCACGGTGAACATGGACTTCCTCCCCCAGTATCGCCCACTGACGAACGTGGTCAAGCGCCCAACCCAGAAAGGGGGCCGTGGCTATTCCCTCATCGGCCACCACGAGATTATGGTCCCGCTGTTGGCCGCGGCCATTGTGGAAGAGATGCGTCACTGAGGACGGGATGGGCCCGGAGCAAGTCGGCACAGCGCAGACGCGTGAACGCATAGGCCGCCGCCACATTGAGGCATCGGCGGAGGCGTCATACCAGAGAGGTGGCACACTCGATGATGCAGAAGCGACAACTCTTCAGGATCAGGATCCACCGAGTCGGGCAGGTCAGACGACGTTCGGACGTTGCCAAGTGCGAGGTCCTCGACCTGACCGAACGGGGGGTCTGTCTCAGCACCACTCTGACGGTCACGACCGGAGAAGAGCTCGAAGTGCAGTTCGATCTGACCGGCACCTGTGTCATTCGTTTCACCGTTCTGGTGATGTACGTGGGCCCGTCACAGCTCGGGGCTCTGATCACAGAAATCTCGCCCGAGCACCAGGCACACCTCACCAAGTTCATTGACCAGTTGATCGCCATGAACCTGGCGGGCTTCTAGGGCGATCCCGGCCTCAGGAGTCCCTGCGGGACTATGACTGTTTACGGAGACGAGGAACGGCACCCTCGGCACATGCTCGCCTGATCGCCCGCGGGCAGATGTCCGACTAAATTGAAGGGAGAGGAATTGATGGAAACCCCTCCAGGCACCGCAGGAAGCAAGGACTTACCAGGGCAGCCAGTTGTGCCTCTCCTCTGTCTGCTGGCGGCGATCATCCTGCTCAGCACTGTCGCCCCGGCCATGAAACTGGTCTTTCTCCAAGGTCAGATCACGCCTTTCGGGATGGTGACCGCCAAATTGACAGCCGCGGCAATTATCCTGGTCGCGGCCGCGCTCTTTCTTGAAGAGAGAGAATTGCAGCTTCTGAATCGGGCTGATCTGGTACGGTTATGCCTGCTCGGGCTCCTGGGGGTTGGCCTGCCTCACGCGATTGCGGCGTGGGGGCTCCAACTCACCACCGCAACGCACTACATTCTGATCACGACTCTGGCTGCCTCGTTTACGTCGCTCTTCGGCCTGCTACACAAGAACGAAAAGATTGTCCCGATGATGCTCCTGGGACTTCTCGTCTCCTTTGCCGGGGGTCTGATCGCGGTTTCCGAGAACCTTCAACAATCGGCGTCGAACTTGCTCTTCGGTGATGCGCTCGTCTTCCTGTTCATGATCCTCATGTCCGCCCAACTCCTGCTCCACTCGGCAACCGCCAAACGCTGCGGAATTCTGACCGCCAACTCCGTGATGTTCGGGAGCAGCGCCCTCGCCCTCCTCACCGTTGGTATGCTGTGGCCGGGACCTGCGCGAGTGCGTCTCTCAGTTGTGAGCCTGGCGTGGCTCATGTACATTGGGATCGCCACCGGGGCCGTCTTCCTGCTGCGCCACCTCGCTTTGCGCTCGGTCGCTCCAGCCGGGGCGGGGGCCCTCCAGTATCTGGCGCCCGTGTCGGCCGTGCTGCTCGCTTCTGTCTTTCTGGGGGAAGCGCTGGAGCTCCATACGGTCGTCGGCGGAGTGCTGATTCTCTCCGGCGTGGAGCTTGTCCGGCGGGCCTAACGCTGGGGGCAGCGTCGTTCGTTCCGCCGCAGCTTTAGCGAAGGCGGGCTCTCGCATCTCGGGGCACCCGTTGCTTCGGGAATGCGACGGGTCCCGGTATCTCGTGAAGAATCGGGCGAGATACGCTTCACGAACGACGAGATACGAGCTAGGAGGCGCTGGCCGCGGTGGTTAGCTCGGCCATGACATTCACAGCCGGGGCAGGCGCGTCCGCCAGCTGAGTGGGGACGAAGATGACGGCCTCCACCAGATTGCCGCCGCCGCGATACTCCAGCCTGTCGAAACTCAGGATCTTGGCCCTGGCGATTCCCCGTCCGTGGGTGTGAAAGGCTCGCTCCGGAGTCATCTCCAGAAAGGGTTCCCAGTCAAACCCAGCCCCCTGATCCATGATGATCACATGGATTTCCTGCGGCCGGCGCTCGAACTCGACCGTCGCATAGCGGTTGACGCACTGCGGTAACCGCAGGCGTCGCTCGACTTCAGCCTCCCAGGCTTGAGCTCGCATGAGCCGGGATTTCTCCGTATAGGTGATGCCCAGGTTCCCGTGTTCAACGGCATTGATCATCAATTCGACCAGGCCGGCCCCGGCCTTCTGCGGATCGGGACAGGCATTGGCGATGACGGCCGCCAGGATGTGGGCCTCCTGCAGCGTGCGGAAGCGAAATTGGGCAGCTTCCATCATCGTCAGAGTCCGGACGGTCATGTGAATCTGTTCCTCCAAGGCCCGGTGAGCCTTCTGGTCGTCCACGGCGGCGCGCACGATGGAGAGCAGCACGTCCTTGTCGAACGGCTTGGTCAGGTAGTAATAGGCGCCCGCCTGCAAGCCTTCGAGGACATCCGCAGCCGACGTCGCCCCAGTGAGCAGGATAACGGGCAACATCTGTAACGCGGGATGGGCCTTCATCTTGGCCAGCAGTTGCAGGCCGTTCATCCTGGGCATGATCCGGTCGAGGAGCACCGCGTGAAAGTCCCGCGGGGCCTGATCGAGGATCTCCCAGGCTTGCTGGCCGCCGGAGGCGGTGACTGTCCGGTAGCCGGCGGCGGTCAGGAACCGGACAAGCAGCTCGAGGTTCAAGGGTTCGTCATCAACCACAAGCACGGCCGGGCGTGGATCACTCATGTTAGACCCCTCATCGATGTGGGCCCTGCGGAGGACGGCGCCGGATCCGGGGCCGTCCACCGGCAGCTCGAGGCAGTGTCGGCCACTGAGATTGGCCTGCACCTGTGCGCCGGCAACGGCCTGCTCGAACGCGACCGGACCTTGGCTCACCCAGTCATCACCGCTCACGACGCCGATACTCAGCGAGAAGGCGATCGGCTCTGCGGCGGGAGGCCTGCGGGCACGGTGGTCCACAGCCGCGCGGATCCGTCTGGCCGCATCGCGCACCGCCGCCTTGTCGCAAGACGGCAGAATGAAGAGGAACCCTCCGCCGTCATCCCGCCCCGACCTGGGAGACGGACCGGTGAAGGCGCGCATTCGTCGGGCCGTTTCATGGACCACGTGCTCTGCCACCACAGGTCCGTGTGTCGCCTTGACCTGTTCAAAGGCCTTGTCCATCTCTCGCAAGTGAGCGAGGTCAGCCATGACGATCACCATCGGACCGGAGTCACTGGCGACGCGGAGCCAGAGGTGGAGACCAAAGCGGTCTTCGGTGTGAGTCGAGTCATCGGGGGTGGCGACCCGGGTGGGGCCTTCACCGGCGCTCGCGCCCGCGCGGCTCAGCCTCCCGCTGCAGGGGAACGCGACAAGTCCCAGGAATATGACGGTCATAAGCAGGCTGACGGGCCGCCACCTCGCGCCCGACTGGCCAGGCGCGCATAACGGCAGCCGTTTGCCCTCTTCCCCTCGCCCCTCGCTTCTGGTCTCCTGCTCCTCACCAGACATGGAAGGCTTCCAGACGATTCCTTGCGATTCCTTAATTGCCATGATCCACTGCGCCAGCCCTCCGCGTCTGCCCGATGGGTGAGCGGGGGCTCGACACCCTCTTACACGTGTTTTTTCGGCTAAATCGACCGAAAACGTTAGTGCCCCTGCAAGGGTGCCCGTGTCGGTCCGGACGCCCTCACGGGGGGACGGTGCCGCCAGGGAGCATCAGGGGGGGAAAGGCCATTGCCGATACTTCGTGGTCTCGTGCCGTAGGGGTCTCGAGGCTCAAGCCACGCCCGCAAGATTCCGATATCACAAGGAATCGGGTGGAAGGCGACTCGCTGCGGCTCGATAGACACTCCCCTGATGAGCCCATTCTCCCCGGTTGAGACCACGCAGGCGAAACACGAATCCCGCAAGCTGCGGGCACCGCGGCGGCGGCGCCTACCGGACTCGACTTCCCTTGAGCCCTGTTGAACGGGTCCGGAGCGACACGCCCCGCTTGAGGAGGACCGTTCCTTGCGTTGGTGGAAAGGCCTGAAGATGATCATGACGCCGAGGGCTGTGTTGCTCTGGAGCGGGGCCCTGGTCACCTTGACCGGGTACATCGGCATCACGAACCTGGACGGCCCATCCCGGGCCGCTCTTGAGGCCCTGCAGGCCAACAGGACGCTCGTTGATCTCCGAGATCGGTCACACCTCATGTGGGGCCTGGTCACCCATCATGTGGCGGCGCAGTCCACCCGTGACATGGCCGCGCTGGCGAAGGAGATCACGGCAGTTGATGTCGAGCTGGCCAATCGCTGGAAGGCCTATGAGCCTCTGAGCATCTCCACGGAAGAACGAGAGGCCTATCTCAAGTACCGCGCGAGCTGGTCGGAGTACGTGAAGGCTCGAGATGCCACGACCCTGAGGTTGAGCACCGGGAACCGCAAGGCGGACGCGTACGCGACGCACAAGACGATCCTGGAGCCGACGTACCGGCAGGCGATCAGCCACCTGAGGGAGGCCATTACTGAGCATGATGCCCAGGCCTTCGAACGCTCCACCGCCGGCCGCTTGCGGTATGAGTCTTCGCTGGCCTCCCTGATCTGGCTGAGCCTCGGCGCGCTGGGCCTGAGCCTGTCGCTGGGGTGGATCCTCGCCCGAGTGATTAGGCGTGGAACGCGCGAGCAGCCCATCGACCACGTGAACAGGGCGACCCCTCTCATCGTTCCCGCCCGCTCGTAAGGCGGGACGCCGGCAACCCGGCGCGGATCACCGGGAACACTGCGACCGCCCACGCCATCTGGAGACCTCCCTGACAAGTCTGGGCTGTTGTTTTCTGTCGGGCCGGGGGTAAGATAGTGCCGGAAACGGCTTGAGGGACTCCCGATCCAAGCGCAGGTCACAGTGCCATGGCTAGGTCTCGTCCAGGTGCGTGGTCACCCATCCCGTCTACGGTGAAGCCCGGTTCCACGGGTCAGCTGCAAGCCCTCTGGCGAGCGCTCAACGCCCGCTTCTTCCGCGACACACTCCCGCCGATCAAGATCGAGTGGAGCCCTCGCCTCACCTCCTCGGTTGGGATGTTTGTCAGCCGGGTCGGGCCGACGGCGCGAGCGTTCGACCCGCCCGGACCACTCCGTGACCGACGGCTGATTCGGCTGTCTCTGCCGCTGCTCCACCCGCTCTCCGCGATTCCTGGACAGGCAGAACGGGAGGTAATCGGCACGTTGGCGCACGAAATGATTCACCAATGGCAGTACGATCTGCTCAAGCGTCCCCCGGACCACGGCCCCGACTTCTTCCGCAAGATGGTGGCGATGAATCGCGAGGGGCTGGGCATCACGATCCGGCACGGGCTCGACGAGGCTGTTCGGACCTTGGCCCGGTACACCTGGCAATGCGTCCGATGCGGACAAGTCTACGAGCGGCAGCGGCGCACGATCCGCCCTCGTGTCCATCACTGCGGGGCCTGTCGCGGGCGCCTCCGCGAGATGCTCGATCGTGAAGGAAACAGTGTCTCAGTGGGACAGCTTGTCCAGATGAAACTTTCGTTTCTGATCCCCTGAACGGAGGGCGTCGATGCCGCGCTGGGTTCGCCAGATCGTCTTCGGCGATGTGGACGCCATGTACGCATCCTCCGCTATCGTGGCGAACCCGGCGCTGGCCGGCAAGCTGGTGGCGGTGGGATCGCCGCCGCCGCGCGGCATCATTACCGCGGCCAGCTATCCCGTGCGCCGGTTTGGCGTCAGCGCGGCGATGCCGACCGCGCAGGCTCTGCGTCTCTGCCCCGACCTGGTTCTGGTTCCTCCCGACCGCCCTCTCTATCAGCGCATGCACCAGCGGATGCGCGAGGCGGCCGACCGCTTCTTTCCGGCCACCGAGTGGACCAGCATTGACGAGTTTTACGCGGATGCGACCGATCTCCAGAGCGTCTACCCCGATCCGGCGGCGTTGGGCCGGGCCGTGAAGGACGCGCTCTTCGAGGCGACAGGCCTGCGTTGCACCCTGGCCGTCGCGACAGGCAAGACGGTGGCGAAGGTGGCGGCAGACGCGCACAAGCCTGACGGGCTGGTCGTGATCCCGCCAGGGACCGAGGCGACCTTTCTGGCGCCGCGGCCCGTTCGGTCACTGCCTGGAATCGGTCCCAAGACTGCGGCTCGCTTAGAGGGGCTCGGCATCCATCGCATCGGCGACCTGGTCGAGCCCCGATGTGAACCCACCCTGCGTCAGCTCTGGGGGACCAGGTTGTATGCGCTCCAGAGCCTCGCGCGCGGGGAGGATCACGACCCCGTCCTGCCCGACCGTGAACCGAAGAGCCTGGGGCACGAGACCACGTTCGATCACGACACGGACGACCTGGCCGTTCTCGAACGGACCTTGCGCGGATTTCTGAGCGAGCTGGCGCATGAGGTGCGGCGGGACAGCCTGGCGGCCGGCTCGTTCACCGTGAAGCTCAAGGACGCGAAGTTCAAGGTCACGAGACGACAACGTCATTTTCCCGCCCCCGTGAACTACGATCCTGCCATGTGGCAGGATATCCGAGCCGCGCTGCGGAGCCTCGTCGTGCCACGTACACGGTACCGCCTCGTGGGCCTCTCCCTCTCCGCTCTGGTCCCCGCGACCGAACGCCTCTTCGACCAGCGGACCACGAAGGCCATGGCCGCGATGGACGAGATCATCGAGAAGCACGGCGCCCGCGTAATGCGCTGCGGAGGAATGCCGGAAGAATGAACATGGCTTCGGGGCGTCTCTCGTATCTCGTGAAGAATCTTACGAGATACACTTCACGCTTCACGAACAACTGCCTGCAGCTTTCGTTTGAGGGCTGTGCACCCAGTAGGGTAAAATGCGACCCGGCAGTGCAGTAGGCCATCTGTGGGTTCGCTTGTGCCGGCATTCGGAACACGGGGGATGTGGTTCAAACGCTGGCTGCTCGGTCGGCCCCTAACCACCGCGCAGGCTCCGGAGGAACGGCTTTCGAAACCCATCGCCCTGGCGGTCTTCTCCTCGGATGCGCTGTCTTCTGTGGCCTACGCCACTGAAGAAATTCTGCTTGTCCTGGTCCTGGCCGGAACGGCCGCGGTGCACGCGTCGCTGGGGATCAGCCTCGCCATCCTCCTGCTCCTCGCCATCCTGACGGCTTCCTATCGGCAGATCATCTTTGCCTACCCGTCCGGCGGAGGCGCCTATACGGTGTCCAAGGCCAATCTGGGAGTGCCGGCGAGCCTGACCGCCGGGGCCGCGCTCTTGATTGACTATGTCCTGACCGTGGCGGTCAGCGTCTCGGCCGGCGTCGCTGCGGTCACGTCCGCGCTTCCAGACCTGGGCGAGTACCGGGTCAGTCTCGGACTCTTGGCCATTGCCCTCCTGACCTTCGGCAACCTGCGGGGCGCCCGTGAATCCGGAAAGCTCTTCGCGGTCCCTACCTACCTGTTTATCGCCAGTCTGGGGGTTCTGTTCATCGTCGGAGGCAGTCAGGTGTTGCTCCACGGCCCAGGAGCCCAGGCGACGGCGCCGCCGTCCCAGGCTCTCCAGGCCATCGAAGAAGCGAGCCTGTGGCTGCTGCTCCGCGCCTTTTCGTCCGGCTGCACGGCGCTCACGGGGCTGGAGGTCATCTCGAACGGCGTGTCGGCCTTTCGCAAGCCGAGTGCCGAGAACGCCGCCGCGACCATGATCTGGATGGCGGTCATCCTGGGAAGTCTCTTCATAGGCATCACCGTCCTGTCCAGTGCCTTCGGATTGCTGCCCCGCCCGGACGAGACCCTGGTTTCCCAGATCGGCCACGTCGTCTTCGGCGAGGGAGTCCTCTACTACTTCCTCCAGGCCGCGACCATGGCCATTCTTATCCTCGCCGCCAACAGCAGCTTCGCCGGATTTCCTCGGCTGGCCTCACTGCTCGCGCAGGACGACTACCTCCCCCGCCAGATGACCGGCCTGGGGGACAAGCTCGTGTTCTCGAACGGGATCGTGCTGTTAGGGACTTCGGCGGCGGTGTTGCTGGCGCTGTTCGGGGGCGATACGCATGCATTGATTCCGCTGTATGCGATCGGCGTCTTTCTCTCCTTCACTCTCTCCCAGGCCGGGATGGTAGTGTTCTGGCGCCGGCGATGGAATCAGAAACTTGGCTGGCAAAAAGCGTTGGCCATCAACGCCATCGGTTGCCTGACGACCGGACTGGCCACGGTCGTGATTGCGGTCACAAAGTTCCAGCACGGGGCGTGGGCGGTCATCATTCTCCTCCCGTTACTGATCATGATGTTTCGCGCGATCCGAAGGCATTACACCATCGCGGACTGGGCGGTCTCCCTGGACCAGTACTCGCGCCCGCGAGACCCGAAACGGAATGTCTTCCTCATGCCCATCGGCGGGGTCAATCGGACCGTGATTCTCGCTCTGGATTACGTGCTCGATACCATGTGCACGCACGACCTTAGGGTAATCTTTGTGGACACCGATCCGGCCAGGACCACTGAAGTCAAGGCGCAATGGGAGAAGTGGGGCAGAGGTGTGCCTCTGATCATCCTGCCGTCGCCCTTCCGTTCCGTCCTGGCCCCCCTCCTGGGGTACATCGAGGAGGTCCGCCAGCAGAACCTGGGGGCCTGGATCACGGTCGTGCTGCCCGAAGTGGTCCCCTGTTGGAGGGATTAAGAGGACGTGCTGACTGCGTGGCGCTGGCTGTCCTTGCGTGGCGCTTCCAGGACCTCGCGCACCTTGCGCGCGAGCGCCTCCGGGGTGAACGGCTTCTTGAGGAACTCGACGCCCTTCTCTAGCACGCCGTGTCGACCGATGGCTTCATCGGTATAGCCAGAGACGTAGAGGACCTTGAGCGTCGGGCGTTTGGCGAGGAGACAGTCAGCCAACTGTCGGCCGCTCATCCCGCCCGGCATGACCACATCGGTGATCAGCAGATCGATGCTCCCGTTGCAGCCTTCATAGAGCTCCAGTGCCTGCGCCCCGTTTGATGCCTCCAGGATGGTGTACCCGTTCCCCTCGAGGATCCGTCGCACGAGTGCCCGCACACCCACCTCGTCTTCGGCCAGAAGCAAGGTCCCGGAACCCTGCGTCGAAGCGCCGGACGAATCGTCTGGCTCGAAGAGCTCGGCCGTTTCCTGGACCCGCGGCAGGTAGAGCCTGAAGGTGGTCCCACGCCCCGGCTGGCTGGAGACGAAGATATACCCCCCGCTCTGCTTGGCAATGCCGTAGACGGTGGACAGACCGAGCCCTGTCCCTTTGCCCGGTTCCTTGGTCGTAAAGAAGGGCTCAAAGATACGGGCCTGAATGTCCGCATCCATCCCTTGGCCGGTATCCCTGACCGAGAGCACCACATAGCGGCCGGGGGAGACCGTAACCGGCCCGTAGGGCATGGGCCGCTCCAGATCCACATTCTCAGTCTCAATAGTCAGCTTGCCGCCCTGCGGCATCGCGTCGCGTGCATTAACGGCCAGGTTCATGATCACCTGCTCTATTTGCCCCGGGTCCACCTTGATGGAGCCAACGTCCGGCGCCAGCTCCGTGGCGAGGCGGATATCTTCGCCGATCATCCGTTGCAGCATCTTGCTCGTGTCGGACACCACGGCATTCAGATCCAGTATTTTTGGCTGAAGCATCTGCCGACGGCTGAACGCCAGAAGCTGCTGGGTCAGTGAGGCCGCCCGGTACCCGGCTTTGCTGATCTCCTGGAGTTCGTCATGAACCGTGTCCTTCGAGCTGCAGCGACTCAGGAGGCGCTGGGTGTACCCGACGATGATGGTCAGCAGGTTGTTGAAGTCATGGGCGATCCCGCCAGCAAGCCGCCCAACGGCCTCCATCTTCTGCGCTTGACGGAACTGCGCCTCGAGCTGCTTGCGCTCGGTGATGTCCAGCGCGATGCAGCCTAAGTACTGCCGACCGGATGAATCCCGAAGAGGGAATTTGAACACCATCCAAGAGTGGAGACGGTTGTCCGGCGTGGGCATGGTCTCCTCGAGTTCCTTGGCCGTGCCGGCAGCCAGGACCGCCCGATCGTTGGCGCGCATCTGCTCCGCGATCGGAGCGGGCCAGAGGTCGAGGTCCGTCTTTCCAGCCCAATCGGGCTTGTTCAGGTTGAAGCGACGCTCGAACGGCTTGTTCGCGTACGCAAACCGGCCTTCCTCATCCTTCATGAAAGCCACCGCGGGGCTGTTGTCCATGAAGGCTTCAAAGCGCTCCTCACTTTCCCGCAGGGCTTCTTCCATCCGTTTCCGCTCGCTGAGGTGCTCGAGCAGACTCATTTTCTCACGTCTCAACTTCCTCGCCGCCTCGGTGGTCACGCCGTAGTAGACGGCCATGATCAGTAGGACCGGGATCTGTAGGAGGTGGCCCGTTGCCAACGAGCCAATCTCCCCGAAGTCCATATAGAGGCTCGTCGCATACGCGAAGCAGAGGGTCGCCGAGAGACCGATCATCTGTTGCAGTGTGGGAGCGAACGCCGCCATCAGGACAATGAGGAAATAGGTCAGGTAGAGATCGGAGCTGGCGTGACCGGACAGGTAGATGACCAGGGTGGTGACAACCGTGTCGGCGACCGCCAATGATCCAGCCAGCCAGTTCGCCGTCCAGAGGCGGATTGGAATCAACGCCAACGCGACGCTGGTCAAGATCAACTCGAATACAATGAACTGCTTGATCCTGAAGCTTACCAGCGCGTTCGTGCTGAACAGGAGCTCGTAGCCGAGTACAACGGTGACAAGGGTGTGCAGCAGGATAATCTGGTGGCGTCTGGAGATCACGGCGGGATCAGGTTGGTCACGTTGTTCCGGGCGCACCTGGTCCTTCGGAGCCTTGAGCTCCGACGCCTGAACTTCAGGAAGCCCTGCCTCGATGGTCACCTCTGCCACGCGTGCTCCCTCACGCTGGGCCCCGATTCCCAGTCTCCCTGCTGTCGCCGGTGGGCCGACGCAGCCTGCTCGGGGACTCCCCGCACGTCGCAGTCGGCGGCGTAAAAGCCGCGTACGAAATGTAGCATAAGTTTAGAAAACTCCGTATCTGATTGATAAAACAATGCATTCTGTCCTGGGAGAGCGGGGATTGCCCACGGGGACCGCATCGATCCGGTCAGCGGATCCATGGGATCTGCTCGAGCGTCGTTCGCACCGAGGGAAGGAACACCCGCTTAGCTGGCAGCCGACTCGCGAAGCCCTCGTCAACCGGACTGGTCTGTCGCAGGCCGCACTGAATTCAGGAAAGCTTCGACTTCACGGATGACCACCGCTTGCTCGGCCGGAGTCAGTTTGTCCCAGTGTTCCCTGAGCGGCTCGAAGTATCGGCGGATTGAGGTATAGAGGCTGTACGCCTTGCCTCCCTGCTCCTCGAGATCAGCCATCTCCTGCTCTCCTTTCGGCCCTCAGTCTAAGCTATTCGCACAGGCAGGCCAAGGGCGGCTCTCGCGTTTGTTGCAGAAGACTAGGATTTCTACGGGTTCTTCCAGTAAGATGTCGCCATGACCGACAAGATCCGAGCCAGAGTCGATCTGATTGACGTCCTCGCAAGGCGCCGCGCGAAGGGTCACCGCATCGTGCTCACGAACGGCTGCTTCGACCTGATTCATATCGGGCACACCCGGTACCTGCAGGCGGCGCGCGAGCTTGGAGACCTGCTGGTGGTGGGGGTCAACACCGATGCCTCCGTGCGAGCGCTCAACAAGGGCGCCGGACGGCCTATTGTCCCGGAAGCTCAGCGCGCCGAGGTGCTCGCGGCGCTGGCCTGCGTGGATTACGTGGTCCTCTTCGACGAGCCGGACCCGGCACGCCTCGTCGCCGAACTCCAGCCGGATGTCCTGGTCAAGGGTGGCGATTGGCAGCCCGATGAGATCATCGGCCGTAAGGTCGTCGAGGCCCGCGGCGGAACCGTGCGCACGATCCCGCTGGTGCCCGGCGTCTCCACCACGGCTCTCGTGGATAAAATTAAGCGCCTGAAAGACGTGAAGCCTGACGCGCCTGCGCGCTGAAGCGCTCCGGTGCGCAAGCGCGTGAAGCGTTCATCGGGACACCCCACGAGGAAGCTGGGAAAGAATCTTGACGATCCACCAGTCGCTTTCACCGAATAACGATCCATTGCTCAGGGACCCGTGACAACGCTCCGATCGCGCTTCTGGGACCAACTCCTCCAGCCGATCCACGACGCCCTCTCCAACACCCAGGGCCGAGCAAGTCTGACCGGCTTGCACGGGTCCACGACCGCGTTCGCGCTCACCTTACTGACGCACGCTCTGTCGGCATCGATCACGGGTCAGGGGACCAGTCCTGTCCAGGTAGGCGCGGGAGGGGCGCGCGGCGCGGGGCCCCCTCCCGCTCAGAAGGACAGGCCATGGCTGATCGTGACGGGGTCCGACGAGGACGCCGAGCGGCTGTACAACGACCTTCGGTTCTTCTCTGCAATGGTGGGCCTGTCGCCGGAGACCCTGGCGCTGTTCCCCGAATGGGAAACGTTGCCGTACGAGGCGACTCCTCCGCACGTCGAGGTGATCGCGCGGCGCATGCGCACCCTCCACCGTCTCGCCGAGCGATCCCGAACCGTGCTGGTGACTTCCGTGCCCGCGATCGTCCAGCGCCTGCTGCCGCTCCCAGTCTTCGCTGATGCCTGTCTGCGAGTCCGGCCTGGGGACACCGTGGAACGGGATGCGCTCGCTTCGCGCCTGCTACGCCTGGGCTATCGTCGAGGGTCGG
The DNA here is from genome assembly GCA_020027965.1 of Nitrospirota bacterium. Classification (GTDB taxonomy): domain Bacteria; phylum Nitrospirota; class Nitrospiria; order Nitrospirales; family Nitrospiraceae; genus JAHRHE01. The sequence continues at coordinate 24,163 of JAHRHE010000067.1, forward strand.
TGGTCGAGATCCCGGGGGAATTCAGCATCCGGGGCGGCATTGTGGACATTTTCTCCACGGCCCACACTGAGCCGCTCCGCATCGAGTTTCTGGGCGACATGGTCGAGTCGGTGCGGCTGTTCGACACGGCCACGCAGAAATCGACGGCGAAGCTGGACCTGGCCTGGCTGCTGCCGGCTCGCGAACTGCTGTATGCCGCTGAAGGGCCTTTGCGGGCTCCTCTTCCACCAGACGCAGAGTGGCGCGCTCCCGAGATCTACCCGACCATGCAATCCCTCCTCGACTACTTCCATGCGTCACCCATCCTGATGCTGGACCAGCCGGAGGTCCTGGCCGAGAAGGCGGCGGCATTCCATGAGGAGGTCGCGGAAGCCTACGCCCGACATGGAGGGGGTACGGGAGGGGCGCGCAGCGCGGGGCCCCCTCCCGTTGAGAAGGGGAGCACCGAAGACGGTCCCTACCCCACGCCCGACCGGCTGTATCTGTCATGGCCAGAGATTCTGGAGCAGGCTCGCCACTGGTCGCACATGGTCACGGACCCCGTGTCGTCTCCGGACGCGTCTCCGGGACCGAGCGTCTCCTTCCCCGTCCAGTCTCCGCAGAGCGTCGGACTGGCGCTGCGTGGCACTCCGTTCCACGAAACTCTGGCGACTCTGGAGCGCCTGCGTAGCGTGGGGCCGGTGCTCATCGTGGCGCGCAGCCGCGGGCAGGTGGATCGGCTGATCTCCCTGTTCAACGAGCATGACCTGCCAGCCGCTCGGTGGAGCCCCGAGGACTGGGCCTCCCACTCCACGCAGAAATGCCCCTTTTACCTGCTGCAAGGCGACCTGTCGGCCGGCTTCGTGTCAGGCGAGGGACGGCTCGCGGTCATTACCGAGGAGGAACTCTTCGCGAAAGGACTGCGGCACCGTCCTCCCGCGAGGGGCAAGACCGCCACCTTCCTCTCGTCCCTGGAAGACCTGAATGTGGGCGACTTCGTCGTCCACATCCAGCACGGGATCGGACGGTATCGCGGACTGCGCCGGTTGTCGATCCAGGGATTCGAGAGCGATTACTTGATTCTCGAGTTTGCCGGGGGCGACAGGCTCTACGTACCGCTGGATCGCCTGAACCAGGTCCAGCGCTACCGGGGAGCGGAAGGCCACGCCCCCAGGATGGACCGGCTGGGCGGAGCCAGTTGGGCGCGGACGACGGCGCGCGTGAAGAAGGGCATTGAGGAGATGGCCCACGAACTCATCAACCTGCACGCAAACCGGGAGGTCGTGCAGCGCCTCGAATACGACGGGGACAGCACGCTGACCCATGAGTTCGAGGCGGCCTTCGAGTACGAGGAGACGCCGGACCAGCTTCGTGCCATCGACGAGATCAAGCGTGACATGGAGTTGCCCAAGCCCATGGATCGCCTCGTGTGCGGGGATGTGGGGTATGGGAAGACGGAGGTCGCGATGCGGGCGGCATTCAAGGCGGTGGAGTCCAACCGCCAGGTGGCGGTCTTGGTCCCCACCACTCTCCTGGCCCAGCAACATTACGAGAATTTCTCGCAACGCATGGCTCCGTTCCCCACGCGCGTGGCCATGCTCTCGCGATTTCAGACGCCGAAGGAGACGAACACCGTGCTGCTAGACCTGGCCGCCGGCACCCTCGACGTGGTCATCGGGACCCACCGTCTCTTGCAAAAGGATGTCCGGTTCCGCAATCTGGGCCTGGTCATCATCGACGAGGAACAGTGGTTCGGAGTCCGCCATAAGGAGCGCCTCAAGCAGCTCCGGACTCAGGTGGACGTGCTCACACTGACGGCGACCCCGATCCCCAGAACGCTCCAGATGGCGCTCTCCGGCGTGCGCGACCTCTCCGTCATCGAGACGCCACCAGCCGGTCGGTTGGCCATCCGCAGCCAGGTGCTCCGCTTCAACGAGACCGTGATCCGCGAGGCGATCATCCGTGAGTTGGGGCGAGGCGGGCAAGCCTTTTTCGTCCATAATCGCGTCCAGTCGATGGAGCGGATGGCGACCTGGCTCCAGCATCTGGTACCGGAGGCGCGGATCGTCATGGCTCACGGGCAGATGGACGAGCGGCTTCTGGAATCCGTCATGCTCAGGTTCCTCCGCCGGGAGACGGACGTGCTGGTCGCCACGGCCATCATCCAGTCGGGGCTGGATGTCCCGAACGCCAACACGATCCTCGTCAACCGCGCGGACACGTTCGGGCTCGCGCAGCTCTACCAGCTTCGCGGCCGGGTCGGCCGAGCGGGCCTCCAGGCCTACGCCTTTTTCTTCATTTCCGATGAAGCCGCACTGACGGGTGACGCGCAAAAGCGTCTTGTGGCGATCCAGGAGTTCACGGAACTGGGGTCGGGGTTCCGGATCGCCGCCGCGGATCTGGAAATTCGCGGCGCCGGCAACCTGCTGGGCAAGCAGCAGTCAGGACACATTGCCGCGGTCGGTCTGGACCTCTATCTCCGGATGATGGAACAGGCGGTGCAGCAGGTGAAAGGTGCCGTGGTCGTCGAGGAAGAGCCGGACCCCACGCTTCACCTGAACGTCTCCGCCTTCATCCCGGAGGAGTATGTGGCGGATGCCCATCACCGGCTGACGTGGTACAAACGGCTGTCCTCCAGCCAGCAGGTCGGCGACTTGGCCTTGCTCCACGGGGAGCTTCAAGACCGATACGGGGCCCTCCCCGACGCCGTGGAGCGGCTGTTTGAGGTGATGCAAGTCAGGCTGCTGGCCAAGGCCCTCCGGTTGTCCTCCGTCGAGGCGAAGCCGGGCGCGGTGGTGATCACCGTTGACTCCAAGGCCCGGATGCCGGAGGCCGGCATCCGGCAGTTGATGGATCGCTACCAGCGTCGGCTGCGGCTTCTGTCCCCCCAGTCCTTCGAGGTCCAGATGCCCGCCCAGGAGTGGCAGGCGATGGTTCCCGAGCTGACGGCGGTCTTGCAAACCCTTACGGTCTGTGGTACCTAGAACGGTCAACCCGCGGGTCCAGGAAATCTCTTTGATGACAGCGTGCAGTACGCAGCGTTCAACGTTGACCTTGCTGGAGGTGCTTCTGGTCGGTTGTCTGCTCGCTGTTTGTCCAGCGGCCTGGCTCGCCGGCTGTGCTCCCGCGCAGGATCCCTCCGTGCTCGTGATCGTCAACGGGAGGGTCATCACGGAGGGTGAGTTCGAGTTCCGCTGGTCGGAACTGCCGGAGTCCGTTCGGGCACGATACGAGCGTGAAGGCGGAAAACGAAAATTCCTCGAGGACATGATCGCCCGGGAGCTGCTCCTGCAGGAAGCTCGCCGACTTGGCCTCGACAAGGATCCGAACTTCCGCGAGCGCACGGAGCGGTACAAGGAGCAACTGATGCTCGACCATCTGATGAGGACGGCGCTGAGTGAGCCGGTGCAGATTGCGGACGCCGAGCTGGAGGCCTACTACGCCTCCCATTCGACCAATGCCGCTGAGAAGGCCGCCCGCGAGCGGCTCCGGCAAGAATTGTACGCCGAGAAGCACCGCCAGCGGTTCGAGGACTATCTCTCGAATCTGAGGAAGACGGCGACCATACGGATGGCAGAGGCTGCGAAATTTGTGACAGAGGATGCCGGCAAGGTGCCTCGCGTCGCTACCCCCTAAGCCCGGCTGCTTCTTGAGCCGTCCGGACGAGAGCCCGCGTAGACCTTCTCGGCCTCTGCGGACCGAGTGAACGACCTCTAGCATTCGACCACAGGCGTCAATCGTTCTGGAAATTGGAATGCAAATCAACATGGTCATGACACGACCCCCTTGCGATCCGCAGGCTTGCCAACGCCTCAGTCCCTGTGGCGTAGGTGGCCGGCTCGGTGCTGCGGCCCTTCTGCTCGCGATCTGGGCCCCCTCCCTGTCGCACGCAGCCCATGTGGCAGACCGCATCATCGCCGTGGTGAACAGCGAGGTCATCACGCTCTCGGAACTGAAGGCGGAGATCGAACCCGAGGAAGGGCGCCTGCGAGAACGATACCGCGGACCCGAGCTGGATCGACGCCTGCGCCAACTGGAGTACGCGGGCCTGACCAGAATGATCGAGCGCAGGTTGCAAATGCAGGTGGCGCAGGTCAAGGGGGTGGACGTCTCGGACGAAGAGCTGGCTGCCGCCGTCCGTGAGCTGAAGCGTCAAGGAGAGAAAATTGACGATACCAACCCCCGTGAGAAGCAATTCATCAGGGAACAGCTCATGTTGATGAAGGTCGTGGACCGCGAAGTGCGCAGCGGCGTGATGGTCTCGAGCACCGAGCTGACGCGGTACTACGACACGCACCGTGCCCGGTTCTTGCTTCCGGACGAATACCGGATCAGCCAGATCCTGATCCAGCCCCGATCCGGCGAAAGCATGGCGGAGGCGCGGAAGAAAGCCGCGGAGGTCCACGCGGCGCTGCAGCAGGGTAAGGATTTCGGGGATCTGGCCCTGCGCCACTCCTCCGGTACGGAGGCCGCCCGTGGCGGCGCCCTTGGCTTCGTCCGCCAAGGGGAACTCCTCCCGCCGATTGAACGGGCGCTCGCTTCCCTTCTCCCGGGTCTCGTGAGTGAGCCGGTTGAGACGCCCCTGGGCCTGCACATCATCCGCCTGGATGAGAAGAGGCCAGCCCAATTCCGTCCCTTCTCCGAGGTCAAGGTCGAGATCCACAACCTCGTCGCGCAGCAGAAGAGCGAGGACGTCTATCAGGCCTGGATCGGCGAACTCAAGGACAAGGCCTACATCAACATAAAATTGTTCTGACCTCAGCCTCGACCTCAACCTTGATCCTAAGAGAGAACATCCCGGATCGCGCGCCATAACTCATCCCGTCCCTCGTGGGTGATGGAGGAATACGGAATGAGCGGGCACGCCTCCGGCAGGCTGAGGGTCTCGGCGATTGCGGACAGACGGTTGCGGCGCTCGCTCTGCGTCAGCTTGTCGACCTTGGTCGCCACCACGATGAGCGGGCGGGCAGCCTCTCTCAGCCACTCAAAGGCGGTCGAATCATGACGCTCGAGCCCTCGAGCGTCCACGAGCAAGAGAATGCCCCGCAGGCAGGGGCGGCCGGTCAGATACCCTTCGATCATGGGGCCCCACTGGGCGCGGACCGACTTGGACACGCGTGCGTATCCGTATCCCGGCAGATCCACCAGATAGAAGCTTCCCAGACGCAGATCCGCGGTGCGCACCTGAAAGAAATTGAGGATGCGGGTCTTGCCAGGCGTGCCGCTCACTTTGGCGAGGCGTTTTCGACCGAGGAGGGAATTGATCAATGACGATTTCCCCACGTTCGAGCGGCCGACGAATGCCACCTCGGACAGATCATGACGCGGAAATTGCTCCCTCTCCAGGCAACTTCTGATAAAATCCGCAGCGACGATTTTCATGGCCGTCTCTCTGGAGCGGTCAGCCATCAGCATGAGGCGTGAGGTGACCTGATCACGCGAGAGAAAAACCACACGCTGATAGCTGAACGCTGAGGGCTCATCCTGTATCATCGCGCCATGCTGAAGTCAAACCCAGGACGGATCTTTCCCCGTCACCTCTTCGGCCTGCTCATGCTCGTCATCCTGCCGGTGGCAGGTGTCGCTGGATACTGGATGGCGACGGGCCCGGACGTGTCACGTCTGGCCACACAGAATCCTTCCTCGACGTCGCTGATCGAGGAGCGCATCGCGGAAGCTCGCGAGCAAGGCCTTCCTTGGAAACCCGACCAGAACTGGGTACCACTGTCGCTCATCTCCCTGCATCTGCAACGTGCGGTCATCATCGCCGAGGATGCCTCCTTTTACCATCATGATGGGTTCGACTGGGAGGGAATCAGGGAGGCGGCCATGCGGAATCTCGGGAAGGGCAAGCTCCAGCGGGGAGGCAGCACCATCACCCAACAACTGGCGAAGAACCTCTATCTGTCGCCTGAGAAAAACCTGCTGAGAAAGGTCAACGAGGCCTTGATTACGTGGTCCCTGGAACGGCGTCTAACCAAGGACCGAATTCTGGAGCTCTATCTCAACGTGGTCGAATGGGGGCAGCACGTGTACGGCGCCGAGGCGGCGGCCAGGCATCACTTCGGGAAAGCGGTCAAGGACCTGAGTCCCAAGGAAGCAGCGCTGCTGGCGGCCATCCTCCCTGCACCTCGCCAGCACGACCCGCTCGAGATGACACCCTACCTATCCAAGCGCCAGCGGTGGATCCTGAACGTGATGGAGAAGCGATACGGGATCCGGAGGGATGCCACGCCGAAGGGAAGCGCTGACTCGGCAATCCCCGAGACTTCGCCTGAACCTCCACCGCTCATACCCCCGGACGTGGAGACGCAAGACCGTTCTGGCGTGACCAGGCAGGAGACGCCATCGTCTGGTTCGATCTCACCATCGCAGGGGTCTTTGGAATCGCCCGGCCGATCGGAATGAAGTACACCGACAGCTTCACGCGGCTGTGACCCAGCGCCGGAACGCTAGCCGACCTTCCGGTAGCTACAGCAGCTAGGCGGCCACGTGCTCAAGTGGAGACCATCACCGGGTCGAATAGGCACGCCGCATCTCGTGGCTAGTCCGCGTCACCGATCTCCCCATATTCCCGTTCGCCGAAGATGGCCGAATCGTACCTGTAGTGCTTGAATTCGAGCAGGTTGCGGGAGGGATCTTCCAGGAAGAACGTCGCATGTTCCAGACGCGTCCCGGGAAAGCGTCGGCGGGGTTGCTGGAAGAAGCGCAGGCCCTTGGCCTTGGCACGGTCGACCAGCGCTTGCCAGTCCTCTTCGGACGTAAACACCAGGCCGAAGTGCCGCGGGTAGATGCCCGGCTGGGCTTGCACCGGCTCCTTCGTGAGGTGGCCCACGAGCTGATGCCCGCTCAGTTCGAGTGTGATCGCGGACGAGGATTCACGGCCAAGCGTGCAGCCGAGCCCATCCACATAAAATTTCTTCGTCGCCTCCAGATCGGTCACCGGAAAAGCAAGGTGGAATAAAACTTTAGCCATCGTCGTTTACCTCATACGCGGCGTCCTGCGTACTCCAAACCCGGTAATCATTCGCCAAAGTATACACTGACGAAGCTGATAACGAACGCTCCAATCGCCGTCAGCGTACTTATATGAAATCGCCGATAGTACCGGCGACCCTCCGGAGTCATGGAATTCGTTTCAAGGAAAGGAAATATACCTGGGAGCCACAGCATCTCCTCAATGAAACACACCTTTAGCCAGCAGTACGTTGAATAAATGAATGCTACCACGGAAACGGATGCGAAGAAGGCAGTAGCGGTGAATGCAAACGGACTCTGGTGGAAGGAGACCATTGTAAAGTTCCGCTAGGCGAAGCGGTCAGCAATCACAGGCTCGCCTCTCCCGCCCCAGTAGCCCGCGGCCATGCGGGGAGTGGTATGCCGGATCGCGAAGCGACCGTTTGGCGAGAGGACCAGCGCGCCGGCCGCGCCGTCGGTCCGACGGATCAGCTTTTCCAGGACGAGCCGCGCAGCCGTCGAGGGAGTCACTCCGGCCGCGAGCCGGTTGCAGATCTCCTTCGCCACCGCCATGCGCATGATGCTTTCGCCCCAGCCGGTCATCGAGACGGCGCCGGTCTCGTCATCGGCATAGATGCCGCTCCCGATCAAGGGGGTGTCACCAACCCGCCCGGGGAGCATGAGCGCGATCCCCCCGGTTGAGGCGCCCGCTGCCACGGATCCCTCACGATCGAGCGCCACCGCGCCTACGGTTCCCAGCTTTCCGGCCCGTCCGCTCCGCATCGCGTCATAAAGCCGCAGGGTCCTCTGAAACGAACCCCGCGCCTGACGAATCTCCGCCGCGGCCCGCGATGCCTTCCACTGTGCGCGCGTCGGGGAGCGTTGTCGCTCCAGTCTAAAGTGGCGGGCGAAGCGGGTCGCGGGCTCGCCCACCAGCAGCACGTGGGCCGTCTCGTCCATGACGAGCCTGGCCGCGGTAATGGGATGGCGGACCTGCTGGATTGCGGCCACCGCGCCCGCCCGGAGCCCGTGTCCGTCCATGAGCGCAGCATCCATCCGCCGGGCGCCGTCGAGTTGCAGGCGTGCGCCGACCCCGGCATTGAAGAGACCCGACGCCTCCAGAACGCGGATCGTGGCCTCCACCGCCTCGACGGCCGGTCGGCCCTGATGCAACAGCCTATAGCCGGCGACGAGAGCCTCACGCAGGCCGGCGCGCTGGGCCGCCGTCATAGCGCGCGTACCTGCGCCACCATGGACCAGGATGAGTGGGGACCGAGGTCTCAATGGAGGAGGATGGTCTTGGCTTTCCGGAAGGTGGGATCCTGCATGCGATCCAAGTCGGACCGAACGAAGCCGAGACCGGTCACACAGAGCTCGAAATTCTCGGACAGCTTGCGGAACAGCGGCGTGCGGTCGGTGGATTCGAGGCCCCCGATCTGCGCCACGATCCCGTAAGAGCGCTTCCCCGTCTTGACGTAATCCACGAGAAAATCCTTGTGGTAAATCAGGCTCGCGGATTTGAGCCGTTTGAGGTATTCCGGGAACAGGCCGGCCATGAACAGCGTGAAGTCACCGATGTGGCGGTGGACTTCTTCCTCGCGCTCGATCGACTGCGCTTCGAGTAGCACTTCCGATTCGTAAAGCATGTCCACCACGGTCTCAACACGGGCTCCCTCCTTGTTGCGAATGGCGTACAACTGGTCCGTATGCGTGAACTCTACCAGCAGGTTGGAGACATACTCGGTCACGTTCATGTCGGGCCAGCGCAAGTTGTCGGCAAAGCTTCTCTCGGTCAGCGCGCCGAAGAGTCGGCGCAATGGATGATGGTCTGGGATGCGCATTTCTTACTCTCCACGCCCCTCGCTCGAGAAGGTGCTCGCCTCCGCCCGACGGAAACGGCGAGTTCTCACTACCGACTATTCTACCACCGAATCAGCTGGGGGCAGTATCGGATCCTTCCTAAGAGACCTTTAACCGCCCGGACCGGAAGGGAATTTCTCGCGGCTGTCCAGGATAAAGGTGACCGGCCCGTCGTTCTCCAGAGACACCCGCATCTGCGCGCCGAAGGTCCCCGTCTCAACAGACATTCCCCGGGCTTTCAGCCCCGTCACCACCTGCTCATAGAGCGTGCGGGCCACCTCCGGAGGAGCGGCCTGGTCGAAACCGGGCCGGCGTCCCTTGTCCATGTCGCCCAGGAGCGTGAATTGCGAGACAAGCAGCACCTGGCCGCCCAGCTCGGTGATCGACCGAGTCATCTTGCCCTGCTCATCGCTGAAGATCCGCATGCCCGGGATCTTCTCCAGGACATAGCGGACATCCGCCTCCCCATCCCCCTTGGCCACACCGAGCAGCACCAGCAGCCCGGCAGAGATCTGTCCCACCACCTTGCCGTCCACCTCCACCGAGGCGCGCGTCACGCGCTGAAGCACCGCTCGCATAAGCATGCAATGCAAAGTTAAAAGTTACAAATGAAAAATTCCGGATGCCTTCGTTGATGATTCATTTTGACCTTTTCATTTTCAATTGTCTCAGCGTGCCTTCCAACTGGAGCAAGCGGCGCTTGGTCCTCAGGCCACCGGTAAACCCGCCCAAGGACGCATCATGGGCCACGACCCGATGACAGGGGATGACGATCGGCACGGGATTGGCCCCCAGGGCATGACCGACCGCCCGCGCATGGCGTGTCCCGCCGACTCGAAGCGCCACCCATTTGTACGATCGGACGCGTCCATAAGGGATGGGGAGGATCGCTCGCCAGACCCGACGCTGGAATGCCGACCCCCCGGACAGGTCCACGGGAAAGTCCAGCTTACGCCGCTTCCCCTCGAGAAAAGCGACCAACTGTGCGCGAGCCTCCTCCAGCAGAACCGTAAGGCGTGAGGCGTAACCTGTAAGGTGACCGTTGGAGGAAATCAATGCGCGTCTCATGGCCACTTCCGCAGTTTTCCGCGAAGACTTAGGCAACACAATGGCCTGCACGCCGCGCGGGGATGCGGCAAGAGCCATCCACCCCCACGTCGTCCGAAAGACGGCGGACGACAGGTTCGAGGTTCGGGGCGCACGGTTCGGGACAACCCTTGAGGTTCTTTGTTTCATTGATTCGTTCCTCCTCCCTCGGACGACGCGCCTCGGGCCCCGCGCCCAATTCTACGCGCGACAATCCCCCAAAGCACTTCCAGCTCTTCGGAGCGCATCAGCGCGTGGGCTCCGACGTATCCCGTCACGCTCAGCCCGATACCCACGGTCAGCATGACGGCCTTGGCCATCCATTCTCCCTCGCGCGTCCACACCTCCAACCCGCCCACCCAGAGGCAGGCCAGCACGACCGGTACCACCGCCAGCAGTGCGCGCGCCGCGGAACGTCCGACCGGCCACCAGTCCACGCCGCCCAGCCGTCGGTTCAGGACCGCCACCAGGATCCCGCCGTTCACCATCGCCGCAAGCGCGGTGGCCAGCGCCAGGCCAGCATGCTGGAGCGGCCGCATCAGCACGAGTGCCAGGACCAGATTGGTCGCCACGGCGGCCACGGCCGCCAGCGCCGGTGTGGCGGTATCCTGCAGCGAATAGAACGCGGCCACGATGATCCGTACTCCGGCGAAGGCCCAGAGACCGACCGCATAGCACAGCACCGCGGCGGCCGTGGCCGCCGTGTCCGCCGCCGAAAATGACCCGTGCTCGAAGAACAGATGCACAATCGGCTGCCTCAATAAAATTAGCCCGAGCATCGCGGGCAGGATGATGAACAGGATCATGCGTAGGCCGAAGCCCAATGTCGAGCGCAGTTCGTCCAGCGACCCCCTGGCCGCCTGAGCCGACAGAGTCGGCAGAATGGCCGTGGCCAGCGCCACGCCGAAGATGCCCAACGGGAACTGGATGAGCCGCATGCCGTAGAACAGATACGTCGGCCCTCCCGCAAAGAACGAGGCCAGGATTGTGCTGACCGTAATGTTGACCTGGGTCACCGACAACCCGAGCAGCGAGGGGACGATCAACGCGCCGATGCGTCGCACGCCGGGATGCCCCGGTTGGAATCGCCAGCCGAACAGCATGCCTCGCAAACTGAGGCCCGGCAACTGCATCGCGAATTGCGCCGCCCCGCCGGCCACGACACCGATGGCCACACCCGTGATCGGCTCAGGCAGGGTCGGAGACAGAAACAGAGCGCACCCGATGATGAAGACATTGAAAAAGACCGGCGAGAGGGCCGGCGCCGCGAACGCCCGCAGCGAGTTCAGAATGCCCATGGCCAGGGCCGCGAGGCTGATGAACAACAAATAGGGAAACATGATCCGAGTCAGCAGCGTGGTCATCGCGAGCTTCGACGGCTCATCATGGAAACCCGGTGCGAGCAGCCAGACGATCCCCGGCGCCGCCAGGATGCCGATCACGGTGATCAGGGTGACGACCGTGAGTAGCGTGGTGAACATGGCGCTGGCCAACTCCCAGGCTTCCCGCTTGGCGCGAAAGGCATGATATTCCGTGAAGACAGGAATGACCGCCGAGGACATGGAACCCTCAGCGAACAGTTCGCGTAGGAGGTTCGGCACGCGGTAAGCGACGAAAAACGCATCCGCGGCCGGCGTCGCGCCGAACAGACGGGCGAGAACCATGTCTCGGATAAACCCCAGGATGCGGCTGGAAAACGTGGCCGCGCCGATCAATCCGGCGGCTTTCACGAGCGAGTGGTTCTCGTTCAGCGCGCGGACCGCAGCTTCCGGCGGGCTCAGAGGATCGGACATCCCGCGGATTGTAGCCCGGACTCTTCAGGAATATCTACTGC
>JAHRHE010000165.1 GCA_020027965.1 Nitrospirota bacterium
AGTCCTCCTTGGATTACTATAATTTGTACCACCGTACACATTTGCACTGCTATCTACCAAACGGAGGATTTCGGCTTATCGGGAGGCTCGCAACACACACGAACATACGTTTGACGAAGTGGATAGTGGGATTGGCAGGGGAAGTTGGCGAAGGAGAACAGTGCCGGGACCCGTCATGCGAAACGCTGTTGTAGTTGCCCTCAGCGCTCTTCTGGGTGGACTGATCGGGGGTTTGGTCATCTACCTCGTGGTCCAGGATGCCCTGCAACCGGGTCGGAGGCCGGCAGGCGATCCTCGACAACCATCTGAGAGCGTTGGGCCCAATTCCCGTCGAGTGACCACCTCGAGTCCGGCCTCGCGGCAAGCGGCCCAGAACAGCGAGTGGGCGTCACTGCTCGCCTCTGCGAACAGCCTGGTGGCCACCGGGAAGCTCCAGGAGGCGCAAGAACTCTATCTCACCGTCCTGCTCGTAGAGCCGAGCCACCAGGCCGCGATGAGAGGGCTTGTGCGGGTCGTGCGGCTCATCTCACGCGGAGATAAGGGAGCGCTGCGCCGGCAGGCTCAAGAGTACCGGCAGGCAATCGCCCAGGGTCTTGAGACCGAAGAGCACTACACGGCGCCAGCGATGGAACTCCTTGCCCGCGCCAGCCTGGAGGCGGCCGGCGAGGCCCCACCCGCCCGACCGGCGGAACGGCAGCCACGTGCCGGCACCGCGGACGCGTCCCGGACCCAGTCGAGGGCTCCACGGACTGCGACGCCGCCCACACCGAGGGCGCGACCGCCGGTCAAGATCCCCCGCGAGTCGCCCCCCAGGCCTCAAACCTCGACCCCGCCTCAAACCTCCCGCCCGGCGGCCCCGCCGTCCATTCCTCCCGTGAATGTCAACGAGCCCTTCTTCGTGGTGGCCGTTGGTCCGATCGCTTCGGGTGAACGAGCCTCCGCAATCATCGCCGAACTCACAGTCGCGGGGTTTTCTGCGCGTGCGAGCAGACAGGACGGGGGCAGCTATCTGATTACACTGGGGCCGTACCGGGAATCAGAGGCCAAGAGAGCTGCGGCTTATGTCAAGTCCCGCTTCGGGGAAGCCTTGCCCGTCGTCCTGACACCTGCTCGGTAAGGATTCAGGAGGAAGTCAATTCGAGAGTAGCAGGCGGGGATCGACGGCCCGCCGGGTCAATCGCGATGACCGTCACGATCAATCGCGCCTGAGGGAGCGGTACTAGCGAGTCCAGCGAAATCCGCCAGGCTCCGTTAGACTCGGCCACAGCAATGAACTCCCCGAGGGTCCCTGTCCCTTCAAGAGTTGCCCAGTGAGCTACATAGTCCACGCGTCCCAGTATGCGGGAGCCCGGTCGCGAGGTTCCGCTAAGCAAGAGAACAGAATTCGGGTCGTCCAGCGAGATCGAGCGACTCAGCAAGGCGATTGTAGGGGGCGCAGGTGGTCCGGCGAGGATTGTCACTGGGGCAGTAGCCGGGACCGCACTCGTCTGACCATTCTTTCGCAACGTGACGATGAGCGGAGCATTGTACACTGGGTTGAGCTGACGAACCGCAAGCGTCCCGAAGTAGATTCCCGGCGTCTGTAATTCCTTCATGGGCCTGTCGCCGCGGACTCCCTGAATGGAGAACACGGCCGCTCCGCCCGGGGCACCGGTTGCGACGACCGTGAGGAGGTCGTCACTTGTCAGGGTGGTTGCGGGGCTAATCGTCACCGATGAGATCAGCCCGTTGGGTGCATCCACATGAAACGTCCAATTGGTGTGGACGATGTTCTTGGCACGATCTCCTACAGTAAGGTCGACGCGCACGGGTCCCGGTTGGAACGGGGTCTCAGGAGTGTAGGTAACCGAGGTCTCGGAAATCGAGGCTCTTGCCGTAACATTCTGGCCGTTGACGATCAAGCGGATTGAGGCAGGGTTTACGGCCGTTTCTCGATCGATGAGCTCGATAGCGATATTCGGGCGGGTGTTTGCCACCCGGCTCCCAGGCTTCGGATGGCGCGCGGTAATGGTGGGAGGCCTGCCATCGATCGTGATGCGCTGCGTGCTTGCAGCCATGACCTCAGTTCCGCGTACGGCGAGCATCGCGAACAGCGCCCCGTTCAGAACGGCGTCTCCCGGCCGGACAACGTACGCGCCCGTATACATGGTCGTGAGGCCCTGATATCCGGCGGTGCGCAGTTCCCGCATGCCGATGTCTGTCGTCACTCCGAAAATGTGAAACGTCGCAGCCCCGCTCCCAGTCCCACGCATGCTCACCGCGAGGCGCGTACCGGGTCCAAACGGGTTGCGGCCGCCAAACGTCACACTCTCGATGCGAATGGACGGCGGGGAAACTGGTGCCGCGGCTACAAGTTGACCTGAGAGGAGGAAGGATGCGGCCGCCAGGTGGAGAAGGGACCGGACCCGGCTCATGTTAGAGAAGACTTCCCAAGCACCCCCGAGCTTTCCTGTGCTCAAACGCGCGCGACCCTTCCCTTCCGGAGCGGGGAGGCTCCTCCTAACACAGTCATGGTTTCTGTGGCCGTTGGGTGTGCGGCTCCTGGCATGGCTGTTCCTGGCGCACGCTTATGAGATTGCGGTGTTTCAGGATGTGTCCATGCAGATGGCGAGCGGGGAAGGCGTGTACACGCGGTTTTCCACGTGGTTGGCCACTGCCGGGGACGGCTACTACGCTTATCCGCCTCTGTATGCCTACATGCTGTGGGCATCGGGATGGCTGGCCGACGCGCTGGGCGGGCACTGGTGGCTCCGGCAACTCTTGATCAAGTCGTGGCTGGTGCTCGCCGATCTGATGGTGATGGCCTTCCTTCTCCGCGTTCGCCCCGCCGCCGCGCGAGCCTACTGGACTCTTTGGTTCGTCCCGGTCGTGGCCATTGGCCAGGTGCAGCCTGATCTCTGGGTCGGGCTAAGCATCGTGCTCGCACTGCACTTCGCGTTGCGTCAGCGATGGGCGGTCGTCGGGTTTCTGATCACAATGGCCGGAGGTCTGAAAATCGTTCCGTTGATCATCCTCCCGTTCCTCGCCATCCATCTCTTACAACTGAGGAACTGGAGGGGAATCGCCGAGGTCGGTGTCGGCGTCGTCGTGGGGCTGGCAGTGACCTGGCTTCCTTATCTGGCGTTCTTTGGTGACGCGGGTTCCTTCGTGGATGCTGCCCGATTCTATCTCACCAGGCCGATAGCCGGACTTACAGTTCTCTCGGGCCTCGCCTTGATAGTGAATTCAACGCTAGCGGGTGCGGCGCTTTTGGCGCATCCTCTTCCCTGGGCTGAGGCAGCATACCGCTATCTCGAACACTTGGGGGAACTGTATCCTGTGGTAACGCTGGTGGCGTTTGCTGCTCTCATGATCGCCGCGGCCCGACAGCGCTGGCCATTGTGGCGCGCCTTCTGTCTCCCGCTACTGATGTTCCTCCTCACCAACAAAACCGTGCATGAGCACTACCTCCTCCAGGTACTTCCGCTTCTCATCGTCCTGGGTATAGGATCCCGAACGCTCGTCATGGCGTTTTCTGCCTACCTGCTGGCTGCGGGGACGCCGCTTCGCTTCATCCCTGCCGAATTCGGGCTGCCATCGACGGTGGATGCGCTGCTGCCCCTAGCGTTGCAGCCGATCCTTGGTGCTGTTCTCACGATGGGGTTGATGCTCGTTGCCGGAGCGGCCGCTCTGGTGTTCAGCCTAGAAGCTTTCAAGCTGATTCGAGCGGTAATGACTCAGAACGTTCAACGCGACGTGCCTGCCTGAGGCCACGTGCGGATACGTAGACGGCCCCCACGAGAAACGCAAGCGGCATGATGCCCCAAAGAACTGGTAGAGGGGCCGGCGGGACCAGAGTGTTATCTCTAAGAACGGGAATGCTC
Source organism: Nitrospirota bacterium (assembly GCA_020027965.1). Classification (GTDB taxonomy): domain Bacteria; phylum Nitrospirota; class Nitrospiria; order Nitrospirales; family Nitrospiraceae; genus JAHRHE01. Next base: position 3,864 of record JAHRHE010000165.1, read on the forward strand.
GGATCAGGGACATACCAGATCATCACCGTGGAATAGACGGCCTCTCCAGGTTCCCATGACGAGTCAGAGCCGATTGGATATCCTCTCGTCCATCCGGATTCTTTCAGCAGTGGTTCGTACCGCGGGTCCCTGACCAGGGCCCATTTCAGATTCCACTCGGCCGGCCGCGCAAGGACGGTCTTGAGCTCCGCAAGGCCGTCAGGGAAGTGCAGACTCCCGTCGAAGCTGCCGGCGCGACCCTCTCTGAGCTCCTTCCTGATCCGCGCGGTGGTGTAGTACCCATCAATCGTACGCGCGGACGTCATCCGAGAAAGATGTTGAAACTCATTATCTCCAAGCCCTAGGGTGATGTAGTACCAGTCGGAGTGGTTCTCAGCCTCGAGGAATCGTCGCATTTCAATCTGCTCCCACTCTTTTAGTGGCGGGAGGAGGTCCCGGCTCCTGGTATACGCAGCCGCGCTTGCAGACACCATCACCGCTGGAATCAGCAGGGCAACGAGCGCCATCTGCCTCACGCGTCCATGCAGGGCGGTGAGCCACTCCCCCGCGGCCAGGGGCGAGAAGGCCGCAGCAAGCAAGGTAAAACGGTCGTAGATCATGTAGGTCCAAAACCCGCCCAAGATCTGCTTGGGAATCGTGGTATTCCCCCCGAGTCCCAGCACCATCCAAGCGACCAGTAATGCCGTCAGCGACCACCGCTTTCGGTTACGAATGGGCCAGAGGAGGACAAGCGGTAGGAAGAGCAAGCTCAGCCCATACTCGCGCAGGAAGAACAGATCGCGGAACTCGGGGATCAACAGGAATTGCAGACGCGTGGGATGAGGGATCTCCGCCAGCGCTTCCCTCTGTGTCAACGCCCACCACCAGAATGGGATGATGGCGAGAACGGCAGAGGCGGCCAGGGTCAGGCCGGCGAGTGTGAGTCGTGAGATCCACGATGACCTGCCTGAGCCGTTCTTCATCCCGACGCTGTGCAGGACGACGCACACGGCTGCCGGGAGCAGGCCAAAGGCCGCTGTCAAGTGATGAGCGCTGAACAGCGTGCCGGCGAAGAGCCCCCAGCCCAGGAGATGCTCGGGTCGTCCCTCGCGAAGGTAGCGGGCCAGAGCGGCCAGGGCAAACAGCATGATTACGATGCCCACGACAGTTGGAAGTTGGCCGAAGGAGTATAGGGCGAGGTACACACCGGCAGGTGCCAATGTGAGCAGGGACGTCAGTCCCGCGGCTTCCACGCCCTGGATTTCGCGACTCAGCGACCAGGCCGCCACGGGATAAAGCACCAACGCCACGCTCTGTACCAGCCGATAACCCGCTTCCAGGGAAGACACTCGTCCGACCAGCGCTATGAGTTGGTGCACGAGAGGTGGATAACTGTACACCCAAAAGCCCTGGTGCCACTTCTCTTCCCACGCGTCCCACCAGCCCCGGCGGTAGTGATCGGCAAAAAAGAGATGGGTTTCCCCATCGTACGTGTATCGCCAAAAGTCGGTGGCGGTCGGGAAGATGTTCATCGCCGCGGTCAGGATGAGTGCAAAGAGCAGGAGTCTATCAAGTCGCGGAGTGCCGTGAAGGGAAGTAGGGCGGGAGCAAGAACAATGCTCCTAGTTCCCCGGACCTCGATCCATGGATAAGCTGTCTGTTATCATCCCAGCATTCAATGAGGGGCGACGTATCGCTCCCACCATCGATAGGATTCTCGGTGAGATCGCGAGATGGCGGCCCTGTGAGATCCTCGTCGTGGACGATGGCAGCACGGATGCGACTCGGGATATTGTGACAGGCATGGCCCGGGACGGCTTACCGGTAAGGCTTCTGTGCCAGGATCGCAACAAGGGCAAGGGCGCGGCGCTCCGGTTGGGCGTAGGCGAGAGT
>JAHRHE010000068.1 GCA_020027965.1 Nitrospirota bacterium
GATGTTGCCGCCGGGCATCAAGCCCCAAGATCTTCCGGAACCAGAAAGCCAAGGTGCGAAATTGCTGAGCACGTACTGCGCTCAATGTCACAACCTTCCTAGCCCGCGGATGCACACGGCAGAGGACTGGTCCCGTGTGGTTGGACGAATGCTGATGCGTGAGCGGATGATGGCCAGCATGCGCGGCATGATGATGCGGGTGAGGGCCCCCACGCCCCAGGATGAGGAAGCGTTACTGCAATACCTGAAGACCCACGCCATGCAGGCGTTGGTGCCAGGGGCAGTTCCCGCACCGGATTCACTGGGCGCCGCTCTCTTTCAGCAGACGTGCGCCCAATGCCATGCCCTCCCTGATCCGAAGCAACATGCGGCCTCGGAATGGTCGGCCGTGGTCGAGCGGATGCGGCAGAACATGATCGCCATGGGACGGAGGGAGATCACCGATCGGGAGGCCAAAGACATTACTGCGTATTTGGGGCTCGCTTCTCACTGATTTTTGGTCTAGATGTAGAAGGGCCTATGTGATGAATGCCAGGACATCGTTCACACTGTTATGTGCCAAGACATCGTACACAACCCTGTGAGGCCCTGCGTTTTCGAGCCCGTTGTTTCACGATGCATTCCTTTCGCCACCGAAGGAGGACTGCATGGGAAACAAACGGATTGAGGATCGTCAACGAGCCATCCAGCGGTATCGCCAGGGAGAACGCCCCGCGACTATCTGCGCGTCGATGGGCTATTCGCGCCGCCGAGCCTTGGCGAAACAAGCGCCAGGCGAGATGGCTGGTTCTCATGCTCGACAGTTAAGCCGGAGGGCTTGAGCAGGCGTCATGAGTGACCCATTGATCAAGTCCATAGAGGTAAGAGAACGGCGCAGGGATATCACTCATGAAGGTACCTCGGAGCCTTTCTTCTTCCGCCTCGGCGACTATGTCGCTGGCATCCTCACGGGTATACTCACGGCCCTCGCCGTGCGGCTGATCGTGGGACCACAATGGGACATGGTGGTTGCCATGCTGGTAGGGATGGGAGTGGGTATGCTCGTTCACATGACGCTTCTGCTGCTGTTCATCCCGCTGCTGGGCATGTTTGAAGTGATGATGCCCCTTGCAATGATCGGCATGTACGGGGGCATGCTGTTCGGCATGCGCGACTCGATGCAGCAAGCGTATATCCCATTGAGTACTGCATTAATCGTCGGAGGTGTCTTTGGCGTCTTTGTGGTCTTCGTCGCTCACTGGTGGAATCGACAGCTCCGAGGGGCGGTGTTCGCCCGGCCCGAGGCACGTCGCTCTTCTTGAAAATCGCTATGCCCGTCACGGCCAGAGAAAAATGGGATTGGCTCAGCCTGACCTATGACCTCATGACCTGGGGAGAGGATTGGCGGCAGGGCGGCGAGAAGCGTCAACTGTTTGCCAAGATCCAGGGCAGGACACTGTTGGTGTCCGTCGGCACCGGCAACGATCTCAAATACTTGCCTCCAAAGTGCAACCTGGTCGCGATCGACATCAGTCCACGAATGATCGAGAGGGCGCGCACGAAAGCCAGCCGTGCTGGGGGCAACATCAGGCTGGTGCTCACAGACGCGCAGAGATTGGCGTTTGCTGATCAGACATTTGATACGGTGCTGACGGTCTGCACCTTCTGCTCCATTCCCGATCCGGTGCAGGGGCTTCAGGAAGTCTATCGAGTCTTAAAGCCGGACGGAAGGTTACTCATGTTCGAACATGTCCGCAGCAAAATCGGTCTGTTTGCACTGTTTCTTGATTTCATGACGTTCCTCACGCGCAGATTCGGGCCCGATTTGAATCGCGATACGGTGAGCAATGTCCTGCAGGCAGGATTTCGGTTGCAGCACGAGGCGAATGTCTACCTGGACATAGTGAAAATCATCGAAGCAGCGAAGTGACCCTGTCGTACGGGCTTCTGCGCCGGAACCGTGAAAAGGTTCCAAATCCGTGAAAAGGTTCCGGGAGTCTTTTCCGTCCGGCTTCCCAATCCATTTCAGTGGTTGACTTTGCATGCGCTCGCTATTTTCGTCACCTCAATTTCTGGGCGCCGCGTATGGCCTAGCCGCCGCGGCGCTCTTTGGAATCAGCACCCCGTTCGCCAAACTCCTCCTTCCGAAAAGCGGCCCTCTTCTCATCGCCGGTCTCCTCTATTTAGGAGCGGGGTTAGGACTCCTGGCCTTCGAGCTGCTGATCTTGCGTCGGTCCAGAGCTGATCCGCGTGAGGCCCGAGTCCGGCCATCGGATCGGTGGCTCTTAGGCGGCATCGTCCTGACCGGCGGGATCCTGGGACCTGTCTGCATGCTCTGGGGCCTTCAGCGACTCTCTGCCGTCCTCGGTTCGTTGCTCTTGAATTTGGAAGCGCCTCTCACCATCCTGTTAGCAGTCGTCTTCCTTCGGGAACACATGGGGCGCTTGGAAATCGCCGCGGCCATGCTCGTCTTCGTGGGAGCGGCGGTGCTGGCTTACCAGCCGGAAGACACGCGAGCTGATCCCTTGGGCCTGCTGGCAATCATGGCCGCTTGCCTCTGCTGGGCCGTCGACAACAATCTCACGCAGCGGGTATCCCTTCGCGATCCCGTTACGGTGACACAGATTAAGGCGCTGGGCGCCGGAGCCTGTACGTTGAGCCTGGCTGTCATCACCGGCCAGACTTTGCCGCGCCCCTCGATCCTCATCGCCACCTTCTTTTTGGGGCTCATCAGTTACGGGGTCAGTCTGGTGCTCGATACATATGCGCTCCGACTATTGGGGGCCGCTCGTGAAGCCGGATTTTTCGCTACGGCTCCGTTCATGGGGGCCGCCGCGGCTATCCCGATCTTAGGAGAGCGATGCGGACCTCGTGAAGGTCTTGCAGCGGCGGTGATGGCGGTCGGGGTCTTGCTTCTGCTCAGGGAACATCATGCGCATAAGCATACCCATGAGGAGGTGGAACACGACCACGCCCATCGGCACGAGGATCACCACAAGCACGAGCCTGACGCCCTGGACCACGTGGGTGAGACTCACGCTCACCTACATTGGCACCTGCCGCTGACTCATGATCACCCACACGTATCCGAGGCACATCACCGCCACGGTCACGGATGACGTGCTTCACGGCCGGCGGCCATCACTGTACCCCGCGTTCTTATAACATGTTGAGCGCGCATGAACTGGCATGAACTGAGCGTTGACGCCCTGATCCGTGAGCTTCGGACCGATTTAGAGCGCGGTCTGGACCTGGGTGAAGTCTCAACCCGGTTGGCCTCGCACGGGCCCAATGAACTCCAGGAAGCCCCGCCGGTCTCGCCGCTCAAGCTTTTCCTGGGCCAGTTCTCCAGCCTGATCGTCTGGGTGCTGATCGGCGCAGCCGTCATCTCCGGACTTCTGCAGGACTGGGTGGATACGGCGGCTATCCTCGCGATCGTGATCCTGAATGCCATCCTCGGATTCGTCCAGGAATACAGGGCCGAACGGTCGTTGGCCGCGCTGAAGAAACTTTCTGTCACAACGGCCCGAGTCATCCGAGAGGGGGCGATCCGGTCCATCCCCGCGCGCGGGCTCGTCCCGGGGGATCTCATCCAGGTCGAGGCCGGAGATCACGTGCCGGCCGACGCCCGCCTCGTCTATGCGACGGCGCTGCAGACACAAGAAGCGGCACTCACCGGCGAATCCACGCCCGTGGATAAGACGGCCGCAGCGCTGGCCGGCGATGCACGTCCCGGGGAGCCAGTGGCGTTGGCTGACCGGGCCAACATGCTCTTTCTGGGCACCCACATCACAGCCGGGAAAGGCCGGGCGTTGGCGGTCGCGACCGGGGTACAGACGGAGTTGGGCCGCATTGCCACGCTCATGCAGAAGACAGGCCCTGAGGCCACTCCCCTGCAGCGCCGCCTCGAGCAGCTCGGTCATATGCTCCTGTATCTCTCACTGGGCATCGTGAGCGTGGTGTTCCTGCTGGGACTCCTGCGAGGCGAGCCGCTGGCCAAGATGTTCCTGACCGCCGTGAGCCTAGCCGTGGCCGCGATCCCGGAGGGCCTAGCGGCCATCGTGACGGTGACCCTGGCCCTGGGCGTGACCCGCATGGTCCGGCGTCACGCGCTCATTCGCCGGTTGCCGGCCGTTGAGACGTTGGGGTCTACCACGGTCATCTGCACGGACAAGACCGGGACGCTCACCAAGAACGAAATGACCGTCACCCGCCTATTCGTGGATGGCCAAACCTTTGAGGTGTCCGGCGAAGGGTATGAGCCGGTGGGGGAAATCAAGGCGGTCAATGGTCAGTCGGTTCCTACTTCTGAGTACCCCTCACGCCTCACGCCTGCCCTGAGCCTGCCTGTCCCGAGCTCTGTCGAGGGGGCCTGTCCCGAACCTGGTCGAGGGGTCGAAGGGCCTGACGCCTCACGCCTTGACCTCGGTCTGTGTGAGCTGCTAACCGCGGCGGTCCTGTGTAACGGGGCCGTGTTGCGGCGGGAGAACGGGACCTGGCGCATCATGGGCGATCCGACGGAAGGAGCGCTGCTCGTCGTGGCGGCCAAGGCCGGTCTCTTCAAAGAAGCGCTGGAGGTGGCATATCCGCTCCTGGGGGAGATTCCCTTTGATCCGGAGCGGAAGATGATGACGGTCGTGAGGATGGGGGGCGAACGGCCTGTGGCGTACGTCAAAGGAGCGCCGGACGTGTTGCTGCGGCATTGCACACACCGGATGATGGTGGACGGGCGGGTGGAGCCTCTGACCGAGGCTTCCCGGCAAATGCTCCTCGGCGCGAACGCCTCGTTTGCTCACGAAGCCCTTCGGGTCCTGGGGATTGCGCAACGTCCGCTGAACCAGCCGCCGGAGCAGTATCACGCGAGCACTTTGGAGCGGGATCTGGTCGTTCTGGGACTCGTCGCGATGAAAGATCCCTTGCGCCAAGAAGCCCGGCTCGCGGTGAAGGCCTGCCGTGAGGCCGGCATCAGAACAGTCATGATCACCGGGGACCATAAGGATACAGCGGTCGCCATTGCCCGGGAACTGGGCCTCCTGAACGGAACGGCCACCGCGATGTCGGGGACAGAGCTGGACGGGCTCAGCGACGCCACGCTGAGCGACCGGGTCGAGCAGATTGCTGTCTACGCGCGCGTGTCGGCCGAACACAAGCTCCGTATCGTCAAGGCCTGGAAGGCGCGAGGCGCGATCGTGGCCATGACCGGGGATGGCGTCAATGACGCCCCGGCCGTCAAAGCCGCGGATATCGGCGTCGCCATGGGGCTGACCGGGACAGACGTGACCAAAGAAGCCTCGGACATGGTGGTGACGGATGATAACTTTGCCTCCATCGCGGCGGCAGTCGAGGCTGGGCGTGGCATCTACGACAACATCCGGAAGGCTATCCATTACCTCCTCTCCTGTAACCTCAGTGAAGTGCTCGTGATGCTCTTCGCCACCCTGTTGGGGCTTCCGCTGCCGCTGCTCCCGGTGCAAATCCTCTGGATTAACCTGGTCACCGATGGGCTGCCCGCGCTGGCGTTGGCCGTCGATCCCCCGGACCCCGACATCATGCGGCGCCCCCCACGCCGGCCTGACGCACGTATTCTGAGTCGGAATCGAATTATGCTCATGTTCGGGCAGGGTCTGTTCATCGCCCTGATCACGATTTTCTCGTTTGCCTACTGTCTCTACAGTATGGACACCGACCTTGCACGCGCGCGGACCGTCACGTTCACGGTCTTGGTCGTGGCGCAGCTCTTCCATGCCTTCAACTGCCGGAGCGATCGGCGTTCCATCTTGAGGATCGGATTGTGGACCAACAAGCCGCTGCTATGGGCTGCGGCAGGCTCCATGGCCTTGCAGGCGGCGATCATCCTGAGTCCATGGGCCGGCGAAGTGTTCAAAGTGACCACCTTCAATCCCGAGCACTGGCTGCTCGTCATGAGCCTCGGCATCCTCCCTCTGCTGGCGATGGAGGTCTGGAAGGCGTTGAGGACGGCTGCGTCTTGACAGCCATCGGGAACGCCCGTACACTCCGCCCTTCGATGCCCAATCGCCGAAAGAATCGAGGGGCCGCCATCGCTCACCCTGACGGCGGCCGCGAGTCCGCGGCGTTCGATCGCCTCTATCGCGACCACGTGGAGCGCATCTACCGGTTCGCCCGGCGGATGTGCGGGCCCGGGGAGGACGCCAAGGATCTCGTCCAGGACACCTTTCTCAACGCCTACCGGGGACTCAAGGATTTCAGGGGGGAGGCGCAGATCTCGACCTGGCTGTACACCATCGCCTCTCGCGCCTGCATACGAATGCGCCGCAAGCGCAAGGGAGAGCCGGAGCACGAGCTTTCCTTGGAACACTTCATCCCGACCACCGAAGGTGAGTTTAGGCTGCAGATTCCGACCGAAGGGTTGACCCCTGAAGAAGCGCTCGAACACAAGCAACTCAAGCGAGCGCTGCGGCAAGGCATTCAGAAGCTGCCCCCGAAGTATCGGATCGTGCTGGTCCTCAGGGATATGGAGGGCTTCACGGCCAAACAGGTGGGCGAGATCCTGGGCCTCAATGAACGCGCGGTGAAATCCCGCCTGCACCGCGCCCGGCTGTTTGTGCGCCGGGAGTTGAGCGCCCGGGGAGTCGCGGAGCCATCCCGCGGGGTCAAGGCCGGACAATCGGGTTGATTCTTCGTGGCCATTAGTGATTCAATGACCCCGGTCTGACGCCATGATGCCACATCGCAGTTCAGTGCTCGCCCACCACGGACATGCCAAGTCCCAGTGCCTGCAGGTGCTGCGCAGCCTTTCCACTTACCTCGACCAGGAGCTTTCGACTTCGATCTGCAAAGAAATTCGAAAACACCTTGGCGCCTGTCCGAACTGTGAAGAATTCGTCCGCTCGCTTCGGCAGACGATCCGCCTTTGCCGGCATGTTCCCCCTCCCCCCCTGTCCCCGACACTCAAGGCCCAGCTCCGCACCCGGATCCTGAAGGCCGCCGGCCGCGCCTGATCCTTCTGCCATCCCTCGTCGCCTGAAGGGTTCAAGAGAGCGCGGATGGAGTCCCTGGAAGAGGAGCAGATTTGTGCAGTAAAATGATTTGATGCGACTCCTGTCAGCAACCTCTGTCCTCCTGAGCGCGGCCGCTCTCGCGACTGTCCTGGGCCTGGGGCCGGTATCGCGGGTGGTGGCCGGCCAGCCGGTGCCGGCCCTCGCGCCGTCCGGCAGTGAGCAAGACGAGCAGGTCGTCGTGCAGATCCGCGCTCGCCAGTTCATCCCCGCCACGGTAACCCTCCACGCCGGACGGAAAACCAAGCTGGTGTTCGAGAACCAGGACGCCGAGCTGCATGCCTTCGTCCCGGTCGGTCTGTTCGTCGGGGTGAACCTGAATATCAGCGGCAATGGTGCCCCCGAGTTCGGCACCGAAGGCTTCAAGCGGGTCATCATTCCGTCGTCGGGCCGGGCGGAGATCACGTTTGTTCCTGAACAGCCGGGTTCTTATCCGTTCTTCTGCGATATGCCCGGACACGAGATGCGGGCCACGATCGTCGTGGACAAGTAAGGTGGCCTCCGCTGGCGACGGCATGGTACAGTACCCACCTCGTGATCAGTTCTCATAAGAGAGAACAAGGACAAGTAGGAGAGGCGGTATGCGTCACGTGTGGTTCCTGATGCGGGGCCTTGCCCTGGCTGCTGGTTGCTTGGCGGCCTTGCTGCTCCCGCCGTCCAACGGCGCCGGCACGGCGCAGGCCGCCCAGGCCGTCAAGCAGGCGAAGGCGGCGGCCAAGTCCTCGGCGGCGACCTCGGCCGCCCAAGGCTATGCCGAGGCGGTCGCGGGCGGCGATCGTGTCTCGGCCGGTCGATTGGACTTCGCTTGCCAGTTCCGCCTGATTGCCGGGAGCCCGAAGCGGATCACCGCGTTCCCCCCCGACTCCGACCCACTGTATCGCTCCTGTTGGGACCGACTCACCCACGCCCACGCAGTGGCCGTGGAACAGCGGGAGCTGGGCATGGACGTCATGTGGCCCGGCAGGGGGTCACTGGTCTTTCTTGGAGAGGATCTGACCCGCTACCCGGCGTCGGTGTTCGTGATGGACTTGCTCGGCTTGTCACCGCCGGCGGGCGGCCTCCGAGTCGAGCTCATCGACAGCACTCCGCTGCCGGCCTCTTCTTTCAGACTGCGCGAGGATACCCCGCTGGTCTCCGCGCCGGCCACACTGGTCCGTGTGCGGGTCACCTACAAGGATCCCTTGACGTCCCCGGTCACCTATGCCCCGGGCGCCTACCAGTGGACTAACACCGTCAAGCGCCCACGCCGGGCCTTGAAGGCGGTCACCCTCAAGTGGGTCGTCTTGTCGAATTTGCGGAAGCTGGGATTCCCCGGTGACGCAGCGGTCGTCAACCTGCCGGTGGTGGACGCCACAGACGGGCATCCGGCGGTCCCCTTCGTGACCGAGACCAGCGGCGCTGTGCCAAATTCCGCATCATGGTGGGAGCCGGCTGACGCACCGGGACTCCTGATCGCGGCGGTCGGCCGCGCCGCGCAATTTCCCGAGCAGCGGGATCGGATTGCGCTACTGAATCGGGTGCTGATCGTGGACCCCTTTCAGCCCGATGCCCTGACCGCGCTCACCCGAGACCTCTATCAGGCCATCCTGAACGAGGCGGGAAGCGTCCGTGCCCTGCGGATCAGCGACAAGGTGCTGGCGGCTCGCCTGAGTGAATTTTTCTGGGACACCTCTGCGCAGACGGACCGCCTGGATCTCTCGCTCGGCATGGAGGTGGGCGGGCTCTCGAAACCGACACCGGCCGACTATCTGTATCGGATGATCCCGGCGATGGAGAAGCTCGCGCAGGTCCGTCCTGAGGATCTCGAGAATCGCCTTCGTCTCGGCACCGCCTACCGCTGGAACAACGACCAATTGGCTGCCATCGCCACGCACGAGGCGCTGGTGAACGACACCCCGCCGGAGCGCGCGGCACTCCGGGCACGGGCGCTGATTGAGCTCGCCTGGTCTCGGATCGCCAGAGTAGCCTGGAACCGCACGTCCTCCGACCCCGGCATCCCGCAAGCGTATCAAGAGGCCCAGAAGGCGCTGAAGCTGACGGATCAACCGTTGGACAAGTTCGCGGCCGCGTACACGATGGCCTACAGCCTGGTCTTCGCTCCCAATCGCGAGAACCGCGTGATTCTTGAACATCTGATCGAGGCCCACCGCTGGTACCGGGAGCTCGCCGGGACGTCCCAGGAATCGTGGCGGTACTTGCTCAGTAACGACACACTGAAGGCCGTGATTGACGCTGACCCGGCTTTCAAGCCCCTGCTGGCGTCCTCAGAGAAGTCCTGACCGGATTTGCGCCCGCCGGCCGGTTCCAGTATCATCAGGGTTCACTGGGGGATCGTCTAGAGGTAGGACGTCAGACTTTGGATCTGACTACCCAGGTTCGAATCCTGGTCCCCCAGCCACTTCCCTCAGACAAGAGCAAATGGCTCATGGCTAATGGCCGATGGCCCCTCGATTGGACTCGGCCTGCGATCGCTCGACCCAGAGGCTCCCCCTCGACCGGGCTCGGGGCCTTGAGCCTGTCGAAAGGTCGACGGGCGAGCTCAGTCGAGTCGGGCCCTGAGCCTGTGGTTCGACCCTTCGACACCCTCAGGGTCCCGAGGAGGATCGAGGGACGGGCTCACCACCACGAGCGTCGTCGAGTGGTCGATGGGCTAATGGGCCAGAGGAAGACAGCGTTAGAGCCTACTGAGTCACCATCCGTCACTCCGCACGCCTGGCCTCATCCCCCCCTCGTGAACATCTGGAACATCGACTCTGCCCGCCCCTCTGTTTTCCGCTGAATGGCGCCCCATCTGGGTCCCGGAGCTGGAAGGATGTTCCGTCGAGAATTCGGGGAGGATGAGGGCTGGCGCCAATACCTGGTGATCGGATGAGGGTGTTCGGGTCTGGAATCAGGGACTGGGGGAAGGCTGGAGACCCGGCTGAGCCGTAATCTTGTTCTTCGGCATCACGGCCACGCTGGAGCAAGTGTTCGTCGCTTGGTCCGTCGAGCGTGCCACAATTTTGACGTCTTGGAGGAGCTCATTGGCAAGCTGCTCTCGAACGATCTCGATGTCCTGTTCGAGAGGCTGGCCGCTGCGCTCGCGAACGCGATCGGTAGCCTGTTCTTTGATCTGTACGCGAATGCGCTTGGCCAGCTCCGCTCGGGCGACGATGTCCGCGACCTGCTCACACCGCGCGGCTCCCTTCGTCAGATCACCGTGACCGGTGGCGACCAGGTACTCGGACTCCGGGTAGCGGGCGAAGGGGTCAGAGGCATCGCCCGTCACCGGCTTCCGTGACGTGGAGGACGGCGCGCTCTGGGCCTCTTGCTGAAGCTGTTTGAACATCTCCTCCGAGTGCGGGACGACTGGCGGTGGCGTCTGCTGGGCCTGCAGGGAGGTCCCCCAGGCGGCGGTGAGGAGTACAGGAAGAAAGACGCGGCTGAGGCGCATGATGGTTGTAGGATACCATTGCGCCACCAAGCGCGCAATCAGGTCCACCTCGCTCCCCACGCTGGATTCTCTGGCGACGCGGGCTTTTTCAGGCCGCCCATTGACACCACCTGACAAGTTGTATATCCTTGCGTATATACAGCGTGAGGGGAGGCGCATGAAGACAGCAAAGATTTTCATGAGTGGCAACAGTCAGGCCGTTAGGATCCCGAAAGAGTTTCAATTGAAAGGAGCCGAGGTGGAAATCCACAAACGGGGAGACACCCTTGTTTTGCGGCCCAAGAAGAAATCCTGGGCCGTGCTCATCGCGAGCCTGAAGAAGTTTACCGATGATTTCATGGAAAAGGGCCGTGATCAGCCCCCCCTTCAGAAAAGGGATAGGCTGTTTTCGTGAAATTCATGCTGGACACGAACATCTGCATCTATATCATCAAGCAGCGACCGGAGACCGTACTCAAACGCTTCGCGTCCCATCCCATCGGAGACATCGGTATCTCGGCCATCACCTTAGCCGAACTGGAATATGGCGCCAGCAAGAGTGGTAATCCGACAAGGAATCGTGAGGCATTGGAGCAATTCGTCTCGCCTCTGGAGGTTGCGGCCTTCGACCAGCCGGCAACCGTGACCTATGGAAAGATTAGGACTGTCTTGGAGAAAAAAGGCCGGCCGATCGGCCCCATGGACATGTTGATCGCCGCCCATGCGCTGAGCCTGGAGGCCCGGTTGGTGACCAACAACGCTAAGGAGTTCAAGCGCGTGCCGGGCCTGCGGGTCGAGAACTGGGTGTGACAGGATTCGGGCCTGGTGCGATGCCGCGTCCAGATGATGTTGAAAGACACGGCCCTCGTCTCGAAGCTGTCTTCGTCATAATCGAACGGGATTGTCAGCGCCAACCTACGACGCCCGGCTCTTTTCTCACCTCGATCCCGCATTCGCGTTTGGCGCCAGTCCGCCCCCGGTGACCCTGCCAACCTCAACGCCGGTCATTTGGAACCTGGCGATATCGTTGAACCAATCAGGCCTGGAAATAGAGCTTGAACAGGGTCACTCTGGCGCGTACTATTCATAGATTATGCGTTGAGCCACGCTGACTTTCCTATCCCTCGCGCTGGTTGAATTCTTCTTCCTTATCCGAGCGCGATCGATTCCGTGGTCACCGCCGCTCCTCCGCCCGACTTTCTTTCCCGGTGCTTGATCCCCAGGATCCAGGCGTCAGGACAGGAAGCCTACGTGATAAGACAGCCCGGTATTCGGCAACGCCTGAGTCGCCAACCGCGCGCCTTGCTGCTGGTCGGGTGTGGGCCTCGGCAGGGCGTCTTGACGCCGCGCGAGAAGTCGAACTCGGTAAGGTCATCAAGAGTCAGGGTCAGCGAGCGCTTCATCGCCTAGGGTCTCGCGACGAAGCACCACTTCCTGAGGCCCACCCAAAGGGAGGGACGAGTGATGAGAACAGATCAGATCATCATGGGCATCATCATGGTCGCGTTGCTGGCGTTCATCGCGTGGCTTCCTGCGCTGCCGACACAGGCGGCGGATCAACCAGCGGCAAAGCCCGCTGCTTCCGCTCCGGCAGGAGGGCTGAGCATCGCGGCGGCCGGGGCCGTCGGGGACACGCTGCAGGCCTGTGTGGCCAGAATTCCCAAGGACGCCACTGCCGGCCAGCGCATGATCGCCGAACAAGGCTGCAAGCAGGAAGCGGACGCCCGGGCATCGTTCACGGCCGTGCCCGGTCGTTAACGGAGTTTCCGCGTTCTGTTTGAGGGCCGACGCGGCGTCGTGCGAGGCCATTAGGCCGTCTCTTGATCCCATCCTTCTCAGAGACAGGGGGAAGGATGGGGGAAGAGGCATGGGTCGGATCGAGGAAGATCGAGCCAGGGCGGGAGTGCTTGTTCAGGTCTAGGCGATGCGGATGATGCCGAGAGCCACGGCCCTCATCCCGTCACTATCAACGTCACAACCGAGCGCAATCCTAAGCATCAACTCAAGTCTCCCGCCACCTTTTCTCCCTGCCATCCATTGAGATACTGGCTCTACTTTGCTAGGCTTCCTTTCATGGCTAGGCTATAATCCAGCGCTCAGAGGGCGCGGCGAATTGCGCCAAGGAGTCCCATTCAACCTCGAGTAACCAAGACGGGTGGAAGGAGGCAGACAGATGAAAGCCCATAGCTACACTGCGATTGTCGAGAAGGAAGGCGACGGGTATGTCGCTCTCTGTCCGGAATTGGACGTAGCCAGTCAGGGAGCCACTGTGGAAGAAGCCACGGCCAACCTGAAAGAGGCCGTCGAATTATTCCTAGAGAGCGCAGATCCCGAGGAGGTTCGACGGCGGCTTCATACCGAAGTCTTTGTGACACGATTCGAAGCAGCCCATGGCTAAGCTTCGGGTCCTCTCCGGGCGACTGGGCACCCTCCAATCTATCATCCGCCAGAGCGGCGTCCCGCGCAGCGTATTTGAATCGCAAGGTTAACCTCTCAGCCAAGAAGTTAAGCTTTTCATCGATTCACTGACCACTTGGGGTGGAAGAGAGGGGTCGGTTGAAAAACGCGGTCGTCTAGAGGAACAGCGCCGGAAGTCTTTGTTCAGGTCTGGACGACGCGGGTGCTGCTGAGAGACACGGTCCTCGTCAGGACGTTATCACGTCATAACCGAACGCGATGTCAGCGCCAACCTACGACGCCCGGCTCTCTCCTCACCCTTCTCAATAATCGGCCTTATCCTCTTTCCCCCCTCCCTTTTTCAAGCGTTTTCTCCCCTCAGGAGTTTCTAGAATTCTTCCAAGGGGCGACATGAGAACATCATAAGTGCTGCCAGTAAAGACCCCTTCGTCGTTATACACATACACGAATCGCCAGTGTGGACTGACAAGCCGCCCGTTGAAAAACAGAACTAAATGTCCACCGGAGGGGTCAACCGGAGCGCCTGATTCCTTGACGTAATTGTCAGCAACCGCTTTCGAGAATGTGTAAGAGCCCACAAAGCATAATACAAGCGCAGCAGCTACCACGAAGCACAGAATAATCGGCTTCTTCCCAAACATTTTCAAGCGCTGCAAACCCAACGCAGACTACCGATAGCTTGTCCGGTCGAAGAAAGGGGTCTGGAGTCTCTGTTCAGGTCTAGGCGATGCGGATGATAGTGAGAGACACGGCCTGCGTCAGGAAGCTGTCAACGGCATCACCGAACGCGCCAGCCACCTGACCACCCCCACCACAACACAAGGTCCAGGCTGAGGCTAACGGTAAGGCCCATGCAGGATCATGCCCGTGATCCTACTACCGAACCTTTGGCCCGTCGGGGCGATGGAGTAAGCGACCTTGCGTGCCCGCCGTGCTGATGTGCGAAGCGAATGAACGCGCGAGGCCCGACGCCTCCATGATTTTTCTCTAATGCTACGTCGGATGGAAGGGTGGGAACGGGACTGTTCGCCATGGGAGGAGAAAGACGCTCGCACACACCTCCACCCACTACTTGGTCTGGCAGGGACCCTTCGACGAGGCTCAGGGCAGGCCCTTCGATCATCCTCAGGGCGGGCTTGGGAGGGGGCGGGAAGGCTGACTCCAATTGCGCGCGTGTCGCTTGTTTTTTCATCGAGCAGGGTGGTCGGGGTGGGACCTATTGCGCGCATCGAGCGAGCACACTATCCACTCCTTTTTCAAATGTTCCCGTGTGCGCGCTCTGCGAGCAGGGGCCCGCCCTGACCGCCCTGCCCCTCCTTCTTGAGTGCGCGCTCCGCGAGCAGGCGGGTCAGTCCGGCCGCCCCATCATTCTTAGCTTAGCAGCCGGACCAAGATATCCACCACCTTCGGATCATACAGTCCCCGCTCGACCCCTCTGGTAATCTCCTCCAGGGCCGCGTGGCGTTCCCAAGCGTCCCGGTAGGGCCGCCAGGCGGTGAGCGCGTCGTAGGCGTCCGCCACCGCCACGATCCGGGAGCCCAGGGGAATATCGCCCTCTTTCAGGCCGCTCGGATACCCTGCCCCGTTGAAATGTTCGTGGCTGTGATAGACGATCTTGATGATCGACTCGCTCTCATAGCCCATCTTGCGCAGGATCTTGGTGCCTTCGACGGAATGCTGCCGCGCCACCTCGAGCTCGCCGGCGGTGAGTCCGCCGCGCCGGTTCAGCAGATAGTGGGACACGATCTCCTTGCCGATGTCCGCCACGTAGCCGGCGTGGAGGATATCCAGTTTTTCCCGCTCGGTTAGACCAAAGCATCCGCCCAGCGCGCCGGCAATCACGGCCACCACCCGTGAATGCCCGATGCTCCCGTCCAGGGCCTCGACCGGCAGGACGACATCATTCGGGATCGTGATCAGATCCGACAGGCCTTTGTATTCATTGTAGAACCACAGCGGGATCTTGTTCCGGTCCTCCAGCGGATCTTTCAGACCCGTGACCTCATAGGCCTCCACGCGGTGCCGTTTCCCCTTGATGCTGAGCTTGTCCAGATCCTTCGCCTTGATTCCGGCTTCGGCATAGGCCACTTTGTACTGCATGTTGCCGGGCACCAGCTCCATCGCTCGTTCAAAATAATAGAGCGATTCGTAGGCCTCTTTGAGCTCGAGGTGAAGGTTGCCGATGTGGAAATAGAGGTCCGCGTCCTGGCTCCCACCGGAGACCTTTTCGTGCAGCGCCTCCAGTTCCCGCTCCTTCTCGTGGTCAGCACTGTCCCGGGTGGGGATATCCCGCTTCTTGCGGGCTTCGATGAACCGGCTGACATTGTCGTAGGTCTCGCGGTCGATGAGGACGCGCCCCGGCGTGCACGCCTTTTCCAGCCGGGCGGCCAGGTTGACCGTGTCGCCGATGGCCGTGTAGGTCTGGCGTTTGGAGCCGATCAACCCGGTAATGGCGGCTCCCGAGGCAATCCCGACGCGCATCTGCCAGGGGAACTTGAGTTTGGCCAGCTTCTCCTGCAACTTCAGCCCCGCCAGCACGGCGAGCAATCGGTAGGTCTCGTAGTCAAAGGGAGCCCCGAATTCGCAGATGACCCCGTCCCCCATGTACTTGTCAATGTGCCCGCGATACGCGATCAGAATGGGCTCGGTGTCGCTGAGGAACCGATTGAGGTCACGAATCACGACCTCCGGGGGGTGCTCTTCCGAGTACGATGTGAAGCCGACCAGGTCGGAAAAGAGAATGCTGACGTTCCGCTTTTCGTTCCGCAGCCGGCCTTCGATGAGGAGGTTGGCCACCGAGGCGTCCATGGTGGAGTAGAGCGCCTCTTCGACCTTGGCCTTCAGAGACTCAACCGAGCGCTTGGATTGCTCCAGCGAGAC
>JAHRHE010000166.1 GCA_020027965.1 Nitrospirota bacterium
CACGTTGACGCTGGCCACCTGGGTGTCATCGAGGCGCTCCAGCAAGAGCAGATTTCCCCCGTCATCCACCACGGCGATGACCACCCGCGCGCCTTTGGCTTTCGCGTCGGCCTCGGCCGCAGCGGCGATTTTCTTCGCCGCCTCCAGCGTCAACACTTTCTTGTCCACGAGTTGGGCTTGGGCCGCCGAGGCGACCACCAGAAGACCCAGCAAACAGACGCTGCGTGTCAGGAAGCTCATGCTCAACTCCTTCCGAGCCACCGGCACCCGTGAACCTGCGCGGTGCGGCCAAGGGGAGGCCGGGAACGCCGGCCTCCCCTAGCGACGATGATGGCTCGCGTGCTCGTGGTCAGCGTGACGCCGTCATCATGTCCGCGCCGCTCTCCGACGCGGCCGTCTTGAGCGGGGCGGGGAACGACGCTTCGCCCAGCAGGGCCTCGGCGAAGGAGCACCAGACCTGAACCTTCGCAATGTCCTTCACGTAGGAAGGCACCGCGATGGTCCGGTTCTGCTTGTCGCCCTTGATCCGCTGCTGCTGAAGCAAGTACACATTGCCCTTGGAGTCCACCACCTGCCAGTGTGGGGCGGGCGTGTCGGGGATCTTGTAATCATCCGACCAGGTCAACATGTCCTTCCCACCGTCACGGCTGTGTTTGGCCGTCCCGGAGTTAGCTTTGCCCCCCTCGAACTTCGAAGTTGTGTGGGCGTCAGCGGCGAAGCTCGTGGTCGCGCCCAGCAACCCCACTGCCATCAACACCGAGAACAGCATGAGAGAAACCCGTCGCATGGAAAACCTCCTTGGTTTGTTGTGAGACCCCTCTGCGGAGCATGCCGGACTCCAGCCGTAGCCTGTTTCCAGCCACCGCGCTTCATAGTCTCCCGACCTGTCAGTTCGTTTCAGATGCCGGTCGGCCGTTCTGAATTACGCCCCGGCCGGCTTGCCGCAAAAGATGCAGCGGTATGAATTCTGGTGATGGAGCTTGGGGCACGCGAGGGCCTGCCGGCCCTTGATCCACAAGTACAGTTCTGCAGACGCCAGCATGCCGAGCGGCGGAGCGGTAAAATAGACCCAGAGCGCCGTCCACAACTGGGCCGGAAGGGCTGAAGCCAGCGTGCGCGCCGGGTTCATGCTCATCCCCGACAGCGGCGCTTCTACGATGATATAGGCGGCCACCAGCACCCCGGCGAACAGTCCGGTATAGCGCGCCACCTGCTGAACGTTGGATACGAGCAGCACGACCAGCATCAAACCAAACGAGATCATCAGCTCAGCCAGGAAGGCCGCTCCTGCTCCGGACGGGCCGGGAGTCGTGACGACATACTTAACCGATGGGTTCGCGACGTACGGCCCGATCGCCGCGGCCACGAGAAGAAGGCCGGCCAGCCCGCCTGCAAACTGAGCCAGGACGTAGAACATCGCGTCAGCAACCTGAATTTTGCCCAGCCGGAAAAAGGTCAGGGTGACGGCTGGGTTGAGATGCGCGCCGGATTGCTTCCCCCAGGGTGAATAGATAATGCCGATGGCGGTCAGTCCCATCGCGAGCCCGATCAACACTCGCCGAACGACCGGGTCGGCAATCGCCTCGCGAACCGGCGAAGCCGGATGTTCGAGCACCGTCGTACACACGGCGGCCGAGATCATGAAGATGGCCAATCCGGCCGCCTCCATCAGGTATTCCGGCCAATGGCGTCCCAGAGTAGTACGCACGAGGTCCATTCACGCTCAACAGTGGCATCAGAATTAGGAAGGAGTTTGGGAGGGCTGGAGAGGGACCTAGCGGAGCTGGTCGTGTTTCACACCCCTAAATCCCCGCATACCACTCGTAGCCCTGGTCTTCCCAATAGCCCCCTCGCCCGCCGGCGATTGTTTCAAAGCTCTCCACGAGCTCGATCCGCATGACATACTTGGCCATCTTGTAGCCGAGCTGCCGCTCGACTCGCAGACGGATCGGCGCGCCGTGCGCGATGGGGAGGGTTTGATCGTTCAGCTCATAGGCCAGGATGGTCTGCGGATGAAAGGCGTCCGCGAAATCAAGGCTCTCATAATAGTTCTGGCCGTCCTCATCCGGGTCGGCGCAGTGGAACACCACATAGCGGGCCGAGGATAGAGGCTGGACCCGAGCCAACAGCGTGCTTAGAGGCGCACCCTTCCACTTCCCGATGGCGCTCCACCCTTCTACGCAGTCATGGCGCGTGATCTGTGTGCGCGAAGGGAGTTCGCGCAACTCCGCCAGCGAGAAGCTGGCCGGGTGCTGAACCAGTCCACCGATCTCGAGTTTCCAGTCGGCAAAATTGTGTCTGGCCAGAGCCTGATACGCCGGATTGTCGGGGTTTCGCGTCCCGTTGGCCGGGAACACCGGGGACAGATCAGCCTCGGTGAACTCCTTGGCCATCGCCTTTCTCGAGGTGAGGATGCGTTGCGCCCGGCGCGTGACCCCTTCGGCGCGGCCGAGCAGACCCTGGAACCAGTCCGTACGGGATAGATTGTCACAACCGGTCAGGAGCAACAGGCCGGTGGCTTGCACGGCCCCGACGAGAAATCGCCGACGATCAATTCCCCGATGGTTGAGATGCCTGCTCGTCATGTGTTTCCCCACCCTCCCTAATGTTGAACCAGCCGGTGATCATGGACCGGAGATTGTTCCGCAAGCCCGTGGTCGCCACCATGAGCAGGTGGACCGTGACAAAACCGATGAACGCGAAGCAGGCCAGGAAGTGGATCGTGCGCGCGGACTGCCGGCCTCCGAACAGGCTCAACAGACCGGGAAACCCGGCATCAATTGTCGGCGACATGGAGAGACCGGTCAGGACGATCAGCGGCCCCAACACGAACACCACGCCGGTGTAGGCGAGTTTCTGCAACACGTTATAGTGCCTCGCTTCTTCTCCCGTGGGATGGCGAAAGGTGAGGTGGCTCCGAATGTCTCGGCCGATGCCGCGCAGGTCCTTCAACTTCGGGAGGAGATCCCTCCAGAGATGCCGGCTGAGGAGTGCATAGAGCCCAAAGAGGAGTCCATTGACGACAAAAATCCAGGCAAAGAACAAATGCCACTGTCGGCCCATCGCGAGCCACTTCCCGCTGGGGAGCGTCGCCCAGGCGGGAAAGCCTCTCGCGGAATCGGATGAGAATCCGAGGATCCCGGTGGTCTCGAGGGAATGGCCGAGCACCGTGGTGCCCCCCTTCACCTCGCCGCGTTCCGTTTTTATCGCGCGCATGGCAAGAATCGGGCGATCGCGATCGGACCGGTCACCCCAGTAGAGAGCCGGGTGTGCGTTAAAAATCTGGAGCCCGCTCATAATGAGAATCGGCAGACAAATCACGTTCAGCCAGTGGGCTAGGCGAACCGGCAGCGAGTGACGGTAAAGCCGGTGAGCGGCGTGAACGGGGGTGGAGATGGGCATGTCTTGGGGCACAAGGGACGGACCGGCCTGATTGGTGACGGCGTCCTGGGCCGCCTGTCCTGAGCGTGCCGATGGAGTCTGCAACGACTCGGCGGCCGACGGCACCGGCTCCTGTTCTGCGAGAGGCTGAACGCCAGTGGAAACAGAATCTTTCATACAAGCCTCCGATTGGTGGAGCCCCACGGCTTTACAGCCGTGGCACCCCACTTGACTTCGGCGAAACCCGCCGAAGCGTACCCTCCTTCGCCCCAACCTCCGCCAAGACTTCGGTGGGCCGCCAAAGCTTCAGCGAAGGCGGCAAGGCTACGGAGGGTTACCCACCCCGCATTCATCCACGCGTTTATCCCCCTCGGTAGCAGGCTACCGCGGAGAACAGGCACCCGTGGCTTTCTGCGAAGGCGGGTAACGATGCGTCGGCTCAAGCAGCCCTATCCTGTCTCTTGGCAGTTGTCTTTCGGAGGCCCAGTTTGTTACAGACCCCTTCTCTTCTGTTTTCGGTAAGTAAGGCGACCCTGGGCGCCGGTAGCTATCGGGTCAGAGCGTGCGCTTCACTGAGACAATGCCACCGGCAGCGGATCGAACTCCCTGGATTGCCTGTTGCTGGCTCCCTCCAGGCCCGCATGAGCCTGCTCGACATAGAAGGTGTACTCCTTCTGTGGATACCCCCTGATCACCGAGCGGAACATGTCGGTTGCCAGATCAGCCTGCCCGTCGATCAAGGCAACCTGCCCTGTCTCCAACGCGCAGGAAGCGGCCATGGCCGTTGGATCCACCGAGAGACGAAGCGGAGGATCCGAGACCAGCCGGGCAAGTGCCTTGGGCAGAAACGGAGAAACGCTCCCGTCAACCCATCGTGCTTCTGCTGCGGCCCGACTGAGTCGGACGGCGTCCAGGCGCATGGCCTCGGCGTCCGCGCTCGCCCGACAATGGCTATAGAGGTCCCAGAGCCTGCTGAATTCCGTCTCGTCGAGGCCTCCCCACTGTGCCGCAGGACGCAGAGCCTGACACCCCTGGAGCATCAGGACACTCGCCAAGACGAACATGCTGATGAGAGGGCACGCTGACAAGGAGGCGGGCCGAGAGCTGGAGAGGAAAGGTTGCTGATCATTTGCGCCGTGGTCACGTGTCACTGGTCAGCTCCGCCCATTCTGAGCCAGCGCTTCCAGACACCGCGTGGCCAGCGCCGTCCAGCCCGTCTGGTGGCTGGCGCCGACACCCCGCCCAGTCTCGCCGTGGAAATACTCATAGAAGAGGACCAGGTCGCGCCAGTGCGGGTCCTCGGTGTAGCGCCGGTCATCCCCGTGGCATGGGCGCCGACCCTGCTTGTCCGGCAAAAAGATCCGCGCCAGGCGCCCGGCGATTTCATCTGCCACTTGCTTGAGGTTCATCAGCCTTCCAGACCCAGTCGGGCATTCAACTTTGAGCCCATCGCCGTAAAAGTGATGGTAGCGTTCGAGGGCCTCGATGAGCAGGTAGTTGACCGGGAACCAGATCGGGCCCCGCCAGTTGGAATTTCCGCCGAACAGGCCCGTGTTGGATTCGCCCGGCACGTATCCCACCCGGAATTCCTCTCCGTTGACCCGGAAGACGTAAGGCTGGTCCATGTGGATGCGGGAAAGAGCCCGGATTCCGTAAGGGGACAGGAACTCCTTCTCATCCAGCAGGTAGCGGAGCACACGTTCCAAGCGCTCGCGGGAAGGGATGGCCAGCAGACGATGGCCGTCGCCGTGCTCCTCCTCCAGCGGTTTCATGTAGGAGATGTGACGGGCGAGATCCCCGCGGTTCTCGAGGAACCAGCGCATCCGTCGCGAGAAGCCCGGCAGCCGATCGATGACCTCCTGCTCCAGCACCTCGACCGCATACAGGGGGATGAGCCCCACCATGGACCGGATCCGCAAAGGGGTGTGCATGCCGTCTACGTGAAGCTGGTCATAATAGAACCCGTCGCCTTCGTCCCACAGGCCGGAGCCGCCGAGGGTGTTCATCGCATCCACGA
>JAHRHE010000069.1 GCA_020027965.1 Nitrospirota bacterium
GCCGATTGCGATGGACCAGGGGCTGCGGTTTGCCATCCGGGAGGGGGGCAAGACCGTCGGCTCGGGGGTGGTCACCGAAATCTTGGCGTGAGAGGTGACGGGTGACCGGTGACGCGTAGGAAGCGGGAAGAGAGTCGCGCCCGACCCGTGACGCGTCACGCGTCACGCGTCACGAGGAACGGAGCGGAAGATGCGAGACATCATTGCGATGGCCTGTTCGGTCTGCAAGCAACGGAATTATTCTACGATGAAGAATAAGAAGAACGATCCGGATCGTCTTGAGCGGAAGAAGTACTGCCGGTTTTGCCGAAAGCACACCCCCCACAAAGAGGTCAAATAAAGTGATGCGTGATGAGTAATGGGTGATGGGTCTGTGGAACGGCGTGGGACGCTCTTACCCATGACGCGTCACCCGTCACGCATCACGGGTTGAAGAGGGGCATGGTGTTCAACGGCTAGCACGTCGGTCTCCAAAACCGAAGGTCCGGGTTCGATTCCTGGTGCCCCTGCCACGCTGACCGATGCAGAGCCTGTCGCGCTAACCATGGAGGAGCTCCGTGCTGACGAGATTGTGGTCCACTATTGCTGAGTTCATCACCGATGTCAGGGGCGAGTTCAGGAAGGTCTCATTTCCTACCAAGGGTGAAACGATCGGATCCACCACGGTGGTCATTGTATTCTGTACGATCATGTCGATCTACCTCTCGGTGGTAGATTCATTCCTGGTATGGCTGGTCAGCAAGGTCATTTGATGCCGACTGACGAGTCGCCTCAAGAGGGTGGGAATCCGGTCGGGGAGGCGGCCGGTTCTAGAGGGATTGGAATGACCAAGAGTTGGTACGTGCTGCATACCTATGCCGGATTCGAGGGTCGGGTCAAGGCCAGCCTCGTCGAGCGGGCGAACCAGATGGGGCTGGTGGAAAAGCTGGGGCAAGTGCTGGTCCCCACCGAAGACGTCATCGAAATCAAAGATGGCAAGCGGCGGACCTCAAGGAGAAAGTTTTTCCCCGGTTACGTGTTGGTTGAGTTGGAAACTCCTCTCACCGACGAGACGGTGCAGATGATCAAGGAGACTCCTAAGGTCACCGGCTTCGTGGGTGGGGGGACGCATCCGATTCCATTGACAGAAGATGAGGCCGACTCGCTGCTCAAGCAAGTCGATTCCGGGACTGCGGCACCCCGGGAACAGGTTCGTTTCATCAAGGGAGACAATGTTCGCATCATCGACGGTCCCTTCCTGGGATTCAACGGTCTGGTGGATGAAGTGGATACTGACCACAATCGGGTGAAGGTGCTGGTCAGCATCTTCGGCCGGTCGACGCCGGTGGAGTTGGGATTCTTGCAGGTCGAACGAATTTGAGGCACGGGCTAGAGGCTAGAGGCTATAGGCAATAGGCTATAGGGAAACCGCGCAATCGGTGATTCTTGCCCATAGCCTATGGCCCATAGACCCTGGCCTGTTCACGGAGTGAAAATGGCGAAGGAAGTGTCCGCGCAAATTAAATTGCAGATTCCGGCCGGTAAGGCAAACCCGGCTCCTCCGGTGGGACCCTCGCTGGGGCAGCACGGCGTCAATATCATGGAGTTCTGCAAGCAGTTCAACGCCCGGACCCAAAAGGAGGAAGGGAGCATCATCCCGGTGGTGATCACGGTCTACAAAGACCGCACCTTCACCTTCGTCACGCGGACTCCGCCGGCCTCGGACCTTCTGAAGAAGGCCGCCGGAATTATCAAGGGGTCCGGCACGCCACACAAGGACAAGGTGGGAGTGATCTCTCAGGCCAAGCTGAGGGAGATCGCGAAACTGAAGATGACTGACCTCAACGCGGCCGATCTGGAGGGCGCCATCAAGATTATCGAGGGAACCGCTCGGAGCATGGGGGTGGTCGTCGAAGGCTAAATGGCAGTGAGGGCAGAGGCCGCAGGTTCTTCAGGAAAGCGAGTCAACGAGGCCACAACGGGAACGAATAGATGCGGGAAGGTCCGCTACTGGGTCTCAGGGGGCCATTTTCAGCATCCTGCAGCGGGGAGTTGACGATGGGCAAGAAGTGGGCGGCAGCGGTCAACAAGGTCGAAAGGCGACCGTACGGGTTGAAAGAGGCCGTCGAGCTTGTGAAGCAGACCGCCTATGCAAAATTCGATGAGTCGGTTGATCTGGCCCTCCGGCTAGGGGTGGATCCGAAACGGTCCGATCAGATGGTGAGAGGCACTACCGTGCTACCCCACGGCACCGGGAAAAAACTGCGCGTCCTCGTGTTCGCCAAGGGGGAGAAGGAGCAAGAAGCGCGGGAAGCCGGCGCGGACTTTGTCGGAGCCGATGATCTGATGGAGAAGATCAAAGGGGGATGGATGGAGTTCGATCAGGCGATCGCGACCCCCGATCTCATGGGGGCCGTGGGAAAGCTCGGCAAGATCCTGGGCCCCCGCGGGTTGATGCCCAATCCCAAGACCGGGACCGTCACATTCGACGTGGCCAAGGCCATCGCAGAGATCAGGAAGGGGCGGGTAGAGTACAAAGTCGAAAAGGCCGGGATTATCCACGTGCCGATCGGCAAAGTCTCTTTCGACGTCCAGAAGCTGTACGACAACGCACACGCGATCCTGGAGTCCGTGATGAAGGCGCGACCGGCCTCCTGCAAGGGACGCTATCTGAGGAGCGCCACGATTTCGAGCACGATGGGAGTGGGGGTCCGGCTGGACCCCGTCGCCATCGCGAAACAATGGAGTTGAGGAGGCCTAGGGTGACGAGGAAAGAGGTTTGGCTGGCTTGGCTGACCCACCTGCTCGCGGAGCGCGCACTCAGGATCTTTCGTAGAGGACGTGGAGGATAGAGTGCTCGCTGGACGCGCGCAATAGGGGTCAGCCAACCACCCTCTCCTCGGGCTTGCCTTCCACCCTAGGCGCTGGGGAAGTGGGAAGCAGTAAAGAGAGATGAGGAACGGAAGATGAAGAAGGAAGAGAAGGCGGTCGCGATTGCTGAACTGCACGAGAAGTTCTCGCGGGCCAGACTGGCGGTGATGACCGAGTGCTCCGGTGTGCCGGTCAACCAGATCACCGACCTGCGTAAGCAGTTGCGGACGGCCAAGGCGGAATTCACGGTTGTCAAGAACACGCTGGCGGCGCGTGCGGCCGACGGCACAGCGCTCGTGGAGGTCAAGGCCCACTTCAAGGGGCCCATGGCCCTGATGATCGGGTATGACGATCCCGTGATTCCCACGAAAATCCTGCGCGACTTCATCCGCGCAGAGAAACGCGACGAAAAAATCAGAATCACGGTCGGAGTGCTGGAGGGGAAACTGCTCGCAGCCTCGCAGCTGATCGCTGTGGCCGGCCTGCCTTCACGACAGGTCCTGCTGGCCATGTTGCTTTCGGCGATGCAGGGACCGGTGCGCGGGCTGGTCTTCGCGCTGAGCGGCCTGCTGAGAGGCCTTGTGGGGGTGATTATCGCGATTCAGGACAAGAAGAAAGGAGAGGGAGACATGCCGACGACACAGGGGAAGGTATCCCAGGAAGAGCTGATTCAGACCATCGAGCGGATGAGCGTGTTGGAATTGTCCGAACTGGTCAAGGGACTGGAGACCCGCTTTGGTGTCACGGCGGCGGCGCCGGTTGCCGTGGCGGCTGGTCCAGCAGCGGGCGGGGCGGCGGCTGCCGTGGAAGAAAAGACGGCCTTCGACGTCATCTTGTCGAGCGCCGCGGCGGACAAGAAGATCCAGGTCATCAAGGTCGTGCGCGAGCTGACGAGCCTCGGTCTCAAGGAGGCCAAGGATCTGGTAGAGGGCGCGCCCAAGCCGGTCAAGACCGGAGTCACCAAGGAAGAGGCGGAGACGATGAAGAAGAAGCTGGAGGAAAGTGGGGCCAAGATTGAAGTGAAGTGACAAGGCCCAGCAAATCGTTACTCGTCATCCGTGGGTAGGACGAATGACGAATGACCAATGACGAATGGTCTTCTTCTACGCGGGAGGAACGTGGGCATGCCAGAACTGACTGTCAATGGGTTGATCGAGCGGAGAGATTTTTCAAAAATCCGAGCGAACATTGACATCCCCGACCTGATCGAGATTCAGAAACGATCGTACGAGCAGTTCCTCCAGATGGAGCGCGAACCGGACCGACGCGAGGACAAAGGACTCCAGGCGGCCTTGACCAGCGTCTTTCCGATCGCTGATTACAACAACACGGCGATTCTGGAGTTCTCGAACTATTCGCTCGGGGTGCCAAAGTATGATGTCCGAGAATGCCTCGAGCAGGGCATGACGTATGCCGTGCCCCTCAAGATCCGCGTCAGGCTGGTGGTCTTCGACAAGGAGGACAAAGGGCCGAAGAAAAAGGTCCTCGACGTGCGGGAGCAGGAAGTGTACGTGGGCGAGCTTCCGCTCATGACCGAGCGCGGGACCTTCATCGTGAACGGAACGGAACGGGTGGTGGTCAGCCAGCTCCATCGCTCGCCCGGTGCCTTCTTCACGCACGACAAGGGACGGACGCACGCGAGCGGAAAAGTGCTGTATTCCGCCCGCATCATTCCGTACCGCGGTTCGTGGCTGGACTTTGAATTCGACGCACGGGACATCCTCTACGTGCGGATCGACCGCCGTCGGAAAATGCCGGCCACCATCTTGCTCAAAGCGTTCGCCTTCTCCACCGACGAACTCCTCAAGATGTACTACCCCGTCGAGGAGATTCGCGTGGTCAAGGGCAAGCTGTTCAGGAAGCTGGACCCCGACATCCACCAGGGCCTGAAATCCCCCATCGAAGTGACGGAAAAGGGGAGCCGGGAGGCGATTGTCCGGGAAGGGAACAAGCTGACGAAGGCCCTCATCACCCGCATCCGTGCCGCCGGCGTCAAGGACATTCCGCTCACCTCCAACGAGTTGGTGGGACGAGCGGTGCTCACTGAACTGGTGGATCCGGCCAGCAAGGAGAAGATTCTCGACAAGAATCATAAGCTGACGCCAGCGACGATTGAGAAGATCCTGGGCAGCCAGGTCGATAGCTTCAAGGTCATTTACCTGGACACGGCGACGGCGACGCCCGTGATCCTCGATACGCTGGAGATGGAACGGACGGGCTCAAAAGAAGAGGCCATGGTGGAGATCTACAAGCGGCTGCGGCCGGGCGAGACGCCCTCCATCGAGACCGCTCGGGTTCTGTTCGACAACCTCTTCTACAATCCTAAACGGTATGATCTCTCTCCGGTGGGCCGCCTCAAGCTGAACAAGAAGCTCGGGCTCGACCATCCGCTCGAGCAACGGACGCTGACAGCGCAGGACATCGTGGAGGTCGTGCGGTATCTCGTCAACCTCAAGATGGGGAAGGGGGAGATCGACGACATCGATCACCTGGGCAACCGGCGGGTCAGGTCGGTCGGCGAGTTGTTGGAGAACCAGTTTCGCCTCGGTCTGGTGCGCATGGAGCGCAGCATCAAAGAGCGGATGAATCTCTTGGATATGGAGACGGTGCTGCCGCACGATCTCATCAACGCGAAGCCGGTCGTGGCGGCGATCAAAGAATTCTTCAGCAGCAGCCAGCTCTCCCAGTTCATGGACCAAACGAACCCGTTGGCGGAGATCACCCACAAGCGCCGGCTCTCAGCCCTCGGTCCGGGCGGGCTGACGCGTGAGCGCGCCGGGTTTGAAGTGCGAGACGTCCACCCCTCGCACTACAGCCGGATCTGTCCGATCGAAACCCCTGAAGGTCCGAACATCGGACTGATCACGTCGCTCGCCACTTACGCGCGGATCAACGAGTTCGGGTTCATCGAGGCCCCCTACCGACGCGTGCGTAAAGGTCGGGTGACCGACGAGATCGAATACTTGTCGGCGATTGAGGGCGAGCGATTCGTGATCGCTCAGGCCAACTCCAAACTGGACGGGTCCGGCCGGCTGGTGTCCGAAACGATCTCGGCCAGGTTCGGAGGAGACTTCATCACTGCGACGCCGGACAAGGTGGAGTATATGGATGTTTCTCCCAAGCAGGTCGTCAGCGTGGCGACAGCGCTGGTCCCGTTCTTGGAGCACGATGACGCCAACCGCGCGCTCATGGGGTCGAACATGCAGCGGCAGGCCGTGCCCTTGATCCGAACGGAGGCTCCGCTGGTCGGAACCGGGATGGAAGCCGTCGTCGCCAGGGATTCCGGGTACGTGGTCCAGGCGAAGCGGTCGGGAGTCGTCGAGAGCGTAGATGCGACGCGTATTGTGGTCAGAACGGAACCTCGGAAGAAGGAAGAGAGCACACGGAAAGGCGAGGTTCTCCTCGATGTGTACGAGTTGATCAAGTTCCAACGGTCGAACCAGAACACCTGCATCACCCAGAAACCGGTGGTCCGTGTCGGGCAGCCTGTCAAGAGAGGGCAGGTTCTGGCGGACGGCCCAGCGATGGACCGAGGTGAATTGGCTCTCGGCCAGAATGTGCTGGTGGCCTTCATGCCGTGGGGCGGGTACAACTTCGAGGACGCGATCCTAATCAACGAAAACCTCGTGCGCGAGGACGCCTTTACGTCCATCCATATTGAGGAGTTCGAAGTCGAAGCCCGTGACACCAAGCTTGGGAAGGAGGATATCACTCGCGATATCCCGAACATCGGAGAGGAAGCACTGCGGAACCTGGATGAGAGCGGCATCATCCGGATCGGGGCCGAGGTCAAGCCCGGCGACATTCTGGTCGGGAAGGTGACGCCCAAGGGAGAAACGCAGTTGACGCCCGAGGAAAAACTGCTCCGGGCGATCTTCGGCGAGAAGGCGGGGGATGTCAAGGATACCTCCCTCCAGGTGCCACCCGGGGTCGAAGGCATCGTCGTCGATGTGAAGATCTTTTCGCGCAAAGGTCTGGATAAGGACGAGCGGTCCAAGAGTATCGAGAGCGAAGATGTCCTCAAGCTCCAGCGGGATCACCAGGACGAACTGCGGATCATCGAAGAAGAGAAGAACAAGAAAATCCGCAAGCTGTTGCTCGGCAAGGTCGTGGGACGTGATCTGATGGACCCCGAGAGCGGCGAGGTGATCCTCAAGAAGAAAGGCAAGCTGACCGCCGAGATCCTGAAAAAACTGTCGGACGACAACGTCAGGCATATCATCCTGAGCGATCCGGACGAGCAGAAAGAGTTGGAGGAGATCGAGCGCCTGGCGAAGGAGCAGAGCGAGATCCTGCAGACCTTGTATGACGAGAAGGTCGGGCGGCTGAAGCGGGGCGATGAGTTGCCGCCGGGCGTGATCAAGCTGGTCAAGGTGTATATCGCGATGAAACGGAAGGTGTCGGTCGGCGACAAGATGGCCGGCCGCCACGGGAACAAAGGGGTGGTGTCCCGGATTCTTCCGGAAGAGGACATGCCGTATCTGCCAGACGGTACACCGGTCGACATCGTCCTGAACCCCTTGGGGGTTCCGTCCCGCATGAACGTGGGGCAGATTCTGGAGACCCATCTCGGCTGGACGGCCAAGACGCTGGGGATCTATGTCTCCAGCCCGGTCTTTGACGGGGCGTCCGAGAAGGAGATCAAGGAACTCCTGAAGAAGGCCAAGCTGCCGTCAAGTGGTCAGACGACGCTGCACGATGGCCGGACCGGCGAGCCCTTCGGCAGCCCGGTGACGGTCGGGCACATGTACATGATGAAGCTGCACCACCTCGTGGATGACAAAATCCACGCCCGATCCATCGGGCCGTACTCGCTGGTCACCCAGCAGCCGTTGGGCGGGAAGGCCCAGTTCGGAGGGCAGCGGTTGGGCGAAATGGAAGTCTGGGCGCTGCAAGCGTATGGGGCCGCCTCTACGCTGCAGGAGTTTCTGACCGTGAAGTCCGATGATGTGCCGGGCCGATCCCGGATCTATGAAGCAATCGTCAAGGGCGAGAACTTCCTGGAACCGGGTCTGCCTGAATCGTTCAACGTGCTGGTGAAAGAGTTGCAGAGTCTGGGCCTCGACGTGGAGTTGATCAAGGCCAAGGACTGAATAGCCGGTGATGCGTGAAGGGTGACGTGTGATGTGTGGGAAGCCGATGATTCTGTCGGGACTCTGACCCATCACTCATAACTCATCACCCATCACTGCTCCTTAGAGGGAGGGACTAACCTTGGAAGGTATCTATACGCTGTTTGAGAAACCGCGCGACTCTGTGTCGTTCGACGCGATGCGCATTCGGATCGCCTCGCCAGAGAAAATCCGATCGTGGTCCTACGGCGAGGTGAAGAAGCCGGAGACGATCAACTATCGGTCCTTCAAGCCTGAAAAGGACGGGCTGTTCTGCGCCAAGATTTTTGGGCCCATTAAGGATTGGGAGTGCAATTGCGGCAAGTACAAGCGCATGAAGCACCGCGGGATCGTCTGCGACAAGTGCGGCGTTGAGGTAATCCAGTCGAAGGTGCGCCGGGAACGGATGGGGCACATCGAACTGGCGGCACCGGTGGCGCACATCTGGTTCCTGAAAGGTGTCCCGAGCCGGATCGGTACGCTGCTGGACATGAGCCTCAAGCACCTGGAGAAGATCCTGTACTTCGAGAGCTATGTCGTGATTGATGCGGGGGATACCAAGCTGCGGGAAAAAGAGCTGTTGACGGAGGAGAAGCTACGCAGCCTTCAGGAAGAGCACGGCGTCAGCGCTTTCAAGGCTGGCATCGGGGCGGAGGCGATCCGGGAGCTGCTGAAGAGGATCGACATCAATGAACTCTGGGACGAGCTGCAGGCGAAGGCCAAGAATTCCACCTCCGCGGCTCTGAAGAAGAAGTACGCGAAGCGCCTGAAGGTCAATGAAGCGTTCCGGAAGTCGGGCAACAAGCCAGAGTGGATGATCATGGACGTCATTCCGGTTCTGCCGCCCGAACTGCGCCCGCTGGTCCCGCTGGACGGGGGGCGATTCGCGACGTCGGACCTGAACGACCTATACCGGCGTGTGATCAACCGGAACAACCGGCTGAAACGGCTGATCGAGCTGAAGGCGCCCGGTGTCATCATCCGCAACGAGATGCGCATGTTGCAGGAAGCGGTGGATGCGCTCTTCGACAACGGCCGGAGGGGACGAGCGATTCGGGGTCCGAACAAACGGCCGCTGAAATCGCTGAGCGACATGCTGAAAGGGAAGCAGGGACGGTTTCGTCAGAACCTGCTGGGGAAGCGGGTGGATTACTCCGGCCGGTCGGTGATCGTCGTCGGACCCGAACTCCGCCTGCACCAGTGCGGGTTGCCCAAGAAGATGGCGCTGGAATTGTTCAAACCATTCATCTTCCACAAGCTGGAAGAGCGTGGAGCCGCGACGACCATCAAGAGTGCGAAGCGATTGGTCGAGAAGGAGCGCCCCGAGGTGTGGGACGTGCTGGACGAGGTGATCCGGGAGCATTCCGTCCTGCTCAACCGGGCACCGACTCTGCACCGTCTCGGCATTCAGGCGTTCGACCCCGTGCTGGTGGAGGGAAAGGCGATCCGCTTGCACCCCCTGGTGTGCGCGGCGTTCAACGCGGACTTCGACGGTGACCAGATGGCCGTGCACGTACCCCTCTCAGTCGAAGCCCAGATCGAAGCCCGCGTCCTGCTGATGTCGATCAACAACATCCTCTCGCCGGCAAATGGGAAGCCGATCGCGGTCCCGTCGCAGGACATGGTCCTGGGCTGTTACTGGCTCACCAAGGAGCGGGCCGGTGCGAAGGGCGAAGGGAAGGTGTTCGCGTCACCCGAGGAAGTGCGGATCGCCTACGACGCTCGGGAGGTGGAGGAACACGCCCGGATTCAGGTCCGGATTCAGGGTGCACTGGTGTCCGCCACGGCCGGCCGGGTGCTGCTGAGCGAGATCCTGCCGTCCTCGATCCCATTCTCGCACGCCAACCAACTCATGACCAAGAAGGAGATGACTAGACTCATCGACACGGTGTATCGCCAGGCGGGGCATCGTGAGACGGTCGTGCTGCTGGACAAGATCAAGGATATCGGCTTCTTCTACGCCACCAAGGCGGGGGTTTCGATCTGCATCGATAACATGCACATCCCCACAAAGAAGGAGGAGCTGATCACCAGGGCTCAGCGCGAGGTCAATGAGATCGAGAAGCAGTATGGCGAAGGCCTGATCACCAACGGTGAGCGCTACAACAAAGTCATCGACATCTGGGCCCACGTGACCGAGCAGGTGGCAAACGAAATGATGAAGGAGCTCGGCGGCGGCGGGGACGTGGGGGCAGTGGAAGCCTTCAACCCCATCTTCATGATGGCGGACTCCGGCGCGCGCGGTAGTTCGCAGCAGATCCGGCAGTTGGGGGGCATGCGAGGGCTGATGGCCAAACCGTCCGGCGAGATCATCGAGACGCCGATCACGGCCAATTTCCGCGAAGGCCTGACCGTCTTGCAGTACTTCATCTCCACGCACGGAGCGCGTAAAGGGTTGGCGGACACGGCGTTGAAGACGGCCAACTCTGGCTACCTGACGCGGCGACTCGTGGATATTTCCCAGGACGTGATCGTGAGCGAGGAGGATTGCGGGACGACGGATGGAATCGAGGTCTCAGCCCTGGTGGAGGGCGGCGAGGTCATCCAGCCGATCGAGGAGCGGATTCTGGGCCGGCTGGCGGCGGAGGACATCCGCGATCCGTTGACCGGCGAGATCATCGTGAAGGCCAACGAGGAAATCGACGAGGAACGGTCGAAGAGCGTCGTCGAGGCGGGGGTGGACCGCGTCAAGATCCGATCGGTGCTGACCTGCCAGTCCCGTCGCGGTGTCTGTAAAAAATGCTACGGGCGTGACCTGGCCCGGGGCAAGCTGGTTGAGAAAGGAGAGCCGGTAGGCGTGATTGCGGCGCAATCCATCGGTGAGCCTGGCACCCAGCTGACCATGCGCACCTTCCACATCGGTGGAACGGCCAGCAAGGTGGTGGAACAGACAGTCCTCACGGCCAAGCACGCGGGCGTGCTCCGGTTCATGAGCTTTGATGCGAAGAAAAACGCCGACTTTCACAACGCCGGGATCGCCGTGAGGAACAAGGAGGGTGAGTGGGTCGTGATGAACCGTAACGCCAAAATCGCGATCTACGACGAGACCGGCCGCGAGCGCGAGAAGTATCCGGTCGTCTACGGCGCGAAGATCAAAGTCAAAGACGGAGATCGAGTGGAGATTGGCCAGAAGCTGGTGGAATGGGACCCCTACTCGCTGCTGATTCTCACGGAAGCGGGCGGCAAGGTGGCCTACGGTGACATCATCGAGGGGGGCACGATGAAGGAGGAGCTCGACGAGGTCACCGGTCTTTCCCGGAAGGTGATCATCGAGCACGCGGGCGCGACGCTGCGGCCGCGCGTCTCTATCAAGGATGAAGGCGGCAAGACCGCCAAAGTTCCGCATGTCGGGGCGGTTGCTCGGTACCTGCTGCCGGTCGGGGCCCATATCCTTGTCGAGCGCGGCGCCACGGTGCATCCCGGTGATGTGCTGGCCAAGATCCCGCGTGAGACCACCAAGACCAAGGACATCACCGGTGGTCTGCCCAGAGTGGCCGAGCTGTTCGAGGCCAGGAAGCCTAAGGAGCATGCGGTGATCAGCGAGATCGACGGCGAGGTGTCATACGGCGGGTTCGTCAAGGGGATGCGAAAAGTCTTGGTCGACAACAAGCTGGGGGATGTGAAGGAATACTTCATCCCCAAGGGCAAGCACGTCAACGTGCATGAAGGGGACTGGGTGCGGGCCGGTGAGCCGCTGATGGACGGGTCAGCCAATCCGCACGATATTCTGGACGTACTCGGCCCGAAGGAGCTGCAGAAGTATCTGGTAGATGAAGTCCAGGATGTCTACCGACTGCAGGGGGTGTCGATCAACGACAAACACATCGAGATTATCGTTCGGCAGATGCTGCGGAAAGTCCGTGTTGAGGACCCAGGAGAGACCGAGTTTCTGCCCGGGAGCCAGGTGAACAAGTTCGTCTTCGAGGAGGAGAACGAGCGGATCCTGGCAAAGGATGGGCGGCCCGCCTTGGGGAAACCGGTCTTGCTGGGGATCACCAAGGCGGCACTCACCACCGACAGCTTTATCTCGGCGGCCTCGTTCCAGGAAACCACGCGTGTGCTGACCGAGGCGGCGATCAATGGTCGTGAGGATTCGCTCTTGGGTCTGAAGGAGAATGTCATCGTGGGCCGGCTCATCCCCGCCGGCACCGGGTTCGAGGAGTATCGAGATACCTTTGTCATCAATCCCAAGAAGGAGGCACCGCCTGCCGTGTTGGTGGACGAGCCCGTTGGGATCGGGCAGGAAGGCCAGCCGCAGGGAGAGTCGGGTTCCGGGAGCCGATGAGGCCGGCAGGGCCCGTGCGGTTCTTGACAGCGCAGAAGGGCCTGACTATAATGCGAAACTTTGCCGTAGACACGCGATAAGCCACGCAGCGGCTGACTCATGAGGGAAGAGAGAGGAATATGCCGACCATCAATCAACTGGTCCGACACGGAAGACGGCTGGTGCGAGGGAAGACGAAGAGCCCGGCCCTTCGTCGATGTCCGCAGAAGCGAGGGGTCTGCATCAGGGTTTATACCTCTACCCCCAAGAAGCCGAACTCGGCCTTGCGGAAGGTGGCGCGCGTGCGCCTCACGAACGGTATGGAGGTCACCTCCTATATCCCAGGAGAAGGGCATAACCTCCAGGAGCACTCCATCGTCCTCGTACGAGGCGGCCGTGTGAAAGATCTGCCGGGTGTTCGTTACCACATCATCCGAGGCGCGCTGGATGCCGTGGGGGTCGTGAATCGAAAGCAAGGGCGATCGAAGTACGGAGCGAAGCGACCTAAGTAATCGCTGCTAGCTGATAGCCGTCAGCTGAGAGCCGGGAGCAAGATGCCAAGGCGACGAATCTTCGGACAGCGCGAGGCGCAGCCCGATGCGCGCTATCACGACAAGCTCGTGGGCAAGTTCATCAACACCCTAATGTCCATGGGAAAGAAGAGTACCGCAGAGCGTGTGTGCTATGGTGCCCTCGACGCGATTCGGGACAAGACCGGGAACGATCCTCTCAAAGTCTTTCGGAGTGCGATCGAGAATGTGAAGCCGGTCGTGGAAGTCAAATCGCGACGGGTGGGCGGCGCGTCCTATCAGGTACCGGTGGAGATCCGACCCGTCCGGAGGCTGTCGCTGGCCTTGCGCTGGATCACGGAGTTCTCGAAAGCGAGGGGCGGCAAGAGCATGCGCGACAAGCTCGCTGGCGAACTGCTCGATGCGGCCAACAACACAGGTGCCTCGGTCAAGAAGCGAGAAGACACCCACCGGATGGCCGAGGCCAACAAAGCCTTCGCCCATTATCGCTGGTAACGGTTCTCTTCGGGTGCTGCAGCCGGGCTACCCTGCGACTCGCAGGCGGTCGCGCCGCCTCGCGGCTGGAAGCGTCAGGGCGGGCGCTGCAGCACCGTTGTTTTCGGAGGATGGATTGGGGAGACAGGCTCCACTCGAGCGGACGCGGAATCTCGGCATCATGGCGCACATCGATGCCGGGAAGACCACCACGACGGAACGCATCCTGTTCTACACCGGGGTGTCGCACCGTATGGGGGAGGTCCATGACGGAGCCGCGACGATGGACTGGATGGAACAAGAGCGCGAGCGCGGGATCACGATCACGTCCGCCGCGACGACCTGCTTTTGGCGTGATCACCGCATCAACATCATCGATACGCCCGGCCACGTGGATTTCACGATCGAGGTGGAACGCTCCTTACGGGTGCTGGACGGAGCCGTGGCGGTCTTCGATTCGGTGCAGGGCGTGGAGCCGCAGTCCGAAACGGTCTGGCGGCAGGCGGACCGGTACCGGGTGCCCCGGATCGTGTTCATGAACAAGATGGATCGCGTCGGCGCGGACTTCTACACCAGCGTCCATTCCCTCGTGGACCGGTTGGGGGCCAATCCTATTCCGATCCAATTGCCGATCGGCCATGAGGCGGACTTCAAGGGAGCCGTGGACCTTGTGACGATGAAGGCATACATCTACGACGACGAGTCGCTGGGGGCGAAATACAAGATCGAGGACATCCCGGCCGAGCTCTCGGACTTGGCCAAGGAATACCGGGAAAAAATGCTCGAGGGCGTCGCGGAACACGATGAACAGGCGCTTGAGCGGTATCTCAGTGGTGAGACACTTGGGGTCGATGAGGTCAAGCGGGCCATCCGGGCGGGCACGATCACCATGAAGCTGACGCCGGTGCTGTGCGGGGCGGCGTTCAAGAACAAGGGCGTGCAACAGCTCCTGGACGCGATGGTGGATTATCTGCCCTCCCCCCTTGATATTCCCCCGGTGGTTGGGATCTCCCCGATCACGAAGAAGGAGATCACGCGGCGAGCGAACGACGACGAACCGTTCGCCGCGCTGGCGTTCAAAATCATGACCGATCCCTTCGCCGGTCAATTGACGTATTTTCGCGTCTACTCCGGGACGCTCAAGACCGGGACCACGGTGTACAACGTCACGAAGGACACCAAGGAGCGAATCGGCCGGCTCCTGAAGATGCACGCGAACAAACGGGAGGATATCGACGCCGTGTATGCCGGTGACATTGCGGCAGCGGTGGGCCTGAAGGGCGCCTCCACGGGCGATACCATCTGCGACGAGAAACAGCCCGTCCTGCTGGAGGTCATGAAGTTCCCTGAGCCAGTGATCGCGATGGCGATCGAGCCGAAGACCAAGCAGGATCAGGAGAAGCTCGGCTTTTCGCTTCAGAAGCTCGCTCAGGAGGATCCGTCCTTTCGGGTCCGGTCCGACGAGGAGACCGGCCAGACGATCATCGCGGGGATGGGTGAATTGCACCTCGAGATCATCGTGGACCGGTTGCTCCGGGAATTCAAGGTGGAGGCGAACGTCGGCAAACCGGAGGTGGCGTTCCGCGAAACGATCCGGGGAAAGGCCGAGGCGGAATGCAAGTATGTCAAACAGACCGGTGGGCGCGGCCAATACGGCCATGTGGTGATAACCGTGGAGCCGAGCGAGCCGGGCGCTGGCTTCGAGTTTGTGACCAAGATCGTGGGCGGTGCGATTCCCAGGGAATATATCCCGGCCGTCGAGAAGGGCGTACGCGAGCGGATGGAGTCCGGCGTGCTGGCGGGCTACCCGCTGCGTGACGTGCGCGTGACCCTGACCGATGGCTCGTATCACGAAGTCGACTCCAACGAGATGGCGTTTAAGATCGCGGGCTCGATGGCCTTCCAGGACGGCTGCCGGAAGGCCAACCCCGTCTTGCTGGAGCCGATCATGAAGGTGGAGGTCCTCGTTCCCCAGGAGTACATGGGGGATGTCATCGGGGATCTCAACTCTCGACGGGGCAAGATCCAGGGGATCAAGGTGCGGGCAGGCTCGCAGGCCGTTGAGGCGGCCGTTCCGCTGAGCGAGATGTTCGGGTACGCCACAGATTTGCGCTCACGCACCCAGGGGCGGGCCACCTATACGATGGAGTTCGCCCGATACGAGCCGGTTCCCAAACAGATCGCCGATGAGATCATTGCGAAGAATCGAGGGGAGTGAGCTGAAGAGAGGTTCAGGTTGAGGTTCAGGCCGAGGTGGAGGCGGTTTCTCGACCTCGACCTTAGCCCGTCTGGAGGAGGCGGTCATGGCGAAGGCGAAATTTGAGCGGCGCAAGCCCCACGTGAACATCGGGACGATCGGGCACGTGGACCACGGGAAGACGACGCTGACCTGGGGCGGCGGGATCCGACGAAGATTCTGACGATTGCGATCAGCCACGTGGAGTACGAGACGGAGAAGCGGCACTATGCGCACGTGGACTGTCCGGGGCACGCGGACTATGTGAAGAACATGATCACGGGGGCGGCGCAGATGGACGGGGCGATCCTGGTGGTCAGTGCGGCGGATGGGCCGATGCCGCAGACGCGGGAGCACATTCTGCTGGCGCGGCAGGTGGGGGTGCCCTACATTGTGGTGTTTTTGAACAAGGCGGACAAGGTGGACGATAAGGAGTTGCTGGATCTGGTGGAGCTGGAGGTGCGGGAGCTGCTGACGAAGTACGAGTTTCCGGGGGACAAGATTCCGATCATCGTGGGGTCGGCGATCAAGGCGATCGAGGGGGAGAAGGGCGCGATCGGGGTGCCGGCGATTCTGAAGCTGCTGGAGGCGGTGGACGGCTACATTCCGACGCCGGTGCGGGCGATTGACAAGCCGTTTTTGATGCCGATTGAGGATGTGTTCACGATCAGCGGGCGGGGGACGGTGGTGACGGGACGGTGCGAGCGGGGCGTGGTGAAGGTGGGGGACGAGGTGGAGATCGTGGGGTTGCGGCCGACGCAGAGCACGGTGGTGACGGGGGTGGAGATGTTCCGCAAGGTGCTCGATGAGGGGCAGGCGGGGGACAACATTGGGGTGCTGCTGCGGGGGACGAAGAAGGAGGAGGTGGAGCGGGGGATGGTGCTGGCGAAGCCGAAGAGCATCACGCCGCACACGAAGTTCAAGGCGGAAGTCTACGTGTTGACGAAGGAGGAAGGGGGGCGGCACACGCCGTTTTTCAACGGGTATCGGCCGCAGTTCTATTTTCGGACGACGGATGTGACGGGGGTGGTGGGGCTGAATCCGGGGGTGGAGATGGTGATGCCGGGGGACAATGTGGCGGTCACGGCGGAGCTGATCTCGCCGATTGCGATGGACCAGGGGCTGCGGTTTGCCATCCGGGAGGGGGGCAAGACCGTCGGCTCGGGGGTGGTACGGTTAAAAGGTTTCGACTACCGGGTGCTGGACCAATCGGTGGCCGAGATCGTCGAGACCGTGAGGCGCAGCGGGGCCAAAATAGCGGGGCCGATCCCCCTGCCGACTCGAATCGAAAAGTTCACGGTCCTGCGATCCACCCACGTCGACAAGAAATCGAGAGAGCAGTTCGAAGTCAGGACGCACAAGCGGCTGCTGGATATTATGGAGCCCACGCCGGAGACCATGGACGCGCTGATGAAGTTGAATTTGGCGGCCGGGGTGGATGTGGAAATCAAGTTATAAGGTTAAGGTTAAGGTTGAGCAAAAAGAAACACTCGATCAGGGTCACCCCTTAACCTCAACCTTAGCCTCAACCTTGTGTGTAGACAATGACGAACGGGTTGATCGGGAAGAAGCTGGGCATGACCCAGGTCTATGACGCCGAGGGGAGACTGATTCCCGTGACGGTAATCGAGGCTGGCCCCTGCCGGGTCGCGCAGGTCAAAACCCGCGATCGTCACGGCTATGAGGCGGTGCAGCTCACGTTCGAGGAAGTGCCGGAGCGCAAGCTCACCCGGGCGGAGCTGGGGCACCTCAAGACCGTCCAGGTTGCGCCCAGCCGGCAATTGAAGGAATTTAAGAAGGTGGGGGATGCGCAGGTCGGTCAGGTGATAAGGACCGACCTGTTTCAGAAGGGTGAGCGTGTGGACGTCGAGGGCATCTCCAAGGGGAAAGGGTTCCAAGGCGTGATGAAACGCCATCACTACCGCGGCGGGCCCGAGACGCATGGGTCCATGTTCCATCGGGCGCCCGGCTCCATCGGGAGTAGCTCGTTCCCTTCCCGGGTCTGGAAGAACAAGACGTTGCCGGGCCAGATGGGAAACGTCCGGGTGACGGTCCAAGGGCTGCGGGTGGTCGAGGCCCGGCCAGACGAGAATCTGTTGTTCGTGAGCGGCGCTGTTCCCGGCGCGACGGGCGGTGTCGTCGTGGTCCGGCGGTCCAAGAAAGGCTCGAAGGGCTAGACCATGCCGACCGTCGATGTCCTGGATCTCCAGAAACGGAAAGTCGGGTCGATCGAGTTGCAGGAGCGGGTGTTCGGCGTCAAGCCGGAGCCGTCGCTGGTTCACGAAGCGGTCGTGATGCAGCAGGCCTGCGCGAGACAGGGGACCGCGTCGACGCTGCGTCGCGGAGAAGTGAGCGGGTCCGGGAAGAAGCCTTGGAAGCAGAAACATACGGGCCGCGCGCGAGCTGGTTCAATTCGGTCACCGCTGTGGCGCCACGGCGGCACGGTGTTCGGACCACGGCCGCGCAGCTATGCGTACAGTATCCCGAAGAAGAAGTACCGGGTTGCTCTGCAGAGCGCACTGTCCGCGAAGCTGGGCGAGGGGGGGGTCGTTGTGGTATCGGCGATCACCCTCGAAGCCCCAAAGACCCGGCTGCTGGCGAAGGTGCTGGCGCAGTTGGGGTTGACCGCCAAGACCCTGATCGTGACGGGGGAAGGTCGCACTGATGTCGAGCGAGCGGCGCGCAATCTCCGCAATGTCAAGATAGTAAGACCGGAGGAGCTGAGCGTCTACGACGTGCTCCGTTACGACTCCCTATTAATTCCGGAACGGGAACTCTCGCGCCTCCAAGAGGTCTGGGCATGAAGCGAGACCCCTACGAGGTGTTGGTGCGGCCGCTGCTGACAGAGAAGATCACCGCGATGCGCGAGAGTGCCAACAAGGTGGGTTTCCTGGTCCGTCGTGACGCGAACCGGATCGAGGTCAAGCGTGCCGTGGAATCCGCGCTCAAGGTCAAGGTGGCCCGCGTGAATATCATCAACGTGATGGGAAAAACGAAGCGGCTCGGTCGCTTCGCGGGGAAGCG
>JAHRHE010000167.1 GCA_020027965.1 Nitrospirota bacterium
CGGCACGCCGGGCAAGTACGTCAAGCTGACGGATACGGTGCGCAGCTTCAAGGAGATCGTCGAGGGCAAGTACGATGACCTCCCGGAGCAGGCGTTCTATATGGTCGGCCCGATTGAAGAGGTCGTGGCCAAGGCGGAGAAGCTAGGGTATAAACGCGCGCAAGGCGCGCCGTGACAGGTCACGGGTAAGAGCCATCTTCCCTCTGTCACGCGTCACACGTCACGAAGAGTCATGCCTGGAAAGATCCTACTTGAAGTGGTGACACCGGAAAAGCTGCTGCTGAGCCAGCAGGTGGACGAGGTGATCGCGCCAGGGACCGAGGGCGAGTTCGGCGTCCTGCCTGGTCATTCCCATTTTCTGTCCACGCTGACGATCGGCGAGCTGCGCTATCGCGTCGGCGAAGTCACGTTCCACATGTCCGTGCTCTGGGGGTTTGCCCAGGTCACGCCGACGAAAGTGACCATTCTGGCTGAGATTGCCGAGAAGGCCGAAGATATCGACGTCGAACGGGCTGAGGCGGCGGTCGCCAAAGCCCAGCGGCGCCTGGAAGTGGGCGGCTTACCCTCCGAGCTGAAGGAAGCCCAGATCAGCCTCGAAAAAGCCCGCCTCCGCAAGAAGATCGCCGAACGCGCCCGCCGCCAAAGAAGTCACCCCTGATTTTCCCAACCAGGATCTCTCTTGCCCTTGAAGAGAGAGGGCTGACGTATCTGCTAGCCAAGTGCGGGGCCCGACCCTCCGCGATTCACGCCGTAGGTCCAGCCATTCCTCTGAGTGGTGGGACCGCTCCTATAGCGAATCCCGCTGCGCGCCAAGACGCTCCTGAGCCGGTCCTCCAAGGAGAGGTATCCTCGTGGCTCACTCGTCACGCATCACCCGTTGCATCCTGCGGAGCAACGCCCACCGCCGGGCTCGCCCACGCATTCCGTTCCGGCGGTCACCCCGCCCGAATGGTACAGCGTCGCAAGAGCCCTCCGATTACTCCCATCAATTAGACATGCTTCGGCTGGGGGCTAGTTCAACATCCTCAGTGGAAAGTCACAAGACTACCCCTCGATTTCTAAAGAGGCTCGGCGTATGCTTGCAAGGGTCCAAAAACTAATCATTTTGAGGTGCATCAGGCCCAGAACTGTCCAGCCCCACTCTGGCTACGGCAACCTGACCAATCGAGTGACAGAGGTGCACTCAAACTTTGGTTAAAGCACTGATCGAGAAAGAGGCCTGTGTGCCTACCAGAGTGGTCACGGCGCTCAGCTTGTTCCTTGCAACGACCATGGTTCCGCTGTTAGCTCCCGTGAGTGGCACCGCTGCCTCGATTATCATCGCCGGCAATGGACCCGAACTCCCGACTATCGAACGGCTGGCTCGGGTGTTCGAGAAGCGTCACCTCGGAAGTGTCGTAGAGATCAAGTGGGAACAGGATTCAGACCCGATCGACCTGGTTAAGTCGGGAGAAGCGCATGTCGCAGTGACGGGGCAAACCGCCCCGGACTTGACCGCGATCCCCATTGCCTGGGACGGGATTGCGGTGGTCGTAGACTCCACAAACCCGGTGAAAGAGGTCACCACACAACAGGTGGCTGACATCTTCGCGGGCAAAGTGAAGCGGTGGTCCGCGCTAGGAGGACCAGACACCACCATACAACTGATTGACCGGCCGCAGTACCAGCATATCCGCCATAGGTTCCTGGAGGCGCTCGCTATTGTAGGGAATATTCCGAAATCAGCGAAGGTAGTTCGATCTGACCAGACTGCGATTAGCACGGTGGCGGGCAGCCTCCCTGCGGTGACCTATGCCTCGCTGGGGGTAGCCCTCGAAGCGGTGAAGTACGGAGTGAATGTGAATTTGCTGGTGATTGACCAGGTCGAGGCAGCTAAAGAGACGGTCAAAGACGGACGCTATAAGCTTCGCCGCCCGGTTCTTCTTCTCAAGCGAAAAGAGACAAACGCTGCGGCTGAAGCGTTCGCCGCATTTGCCCTTTCTGAAGAGGGGCAGGCAATTGTGGATGAGATTTTTGTTCCCTACACTCCCTTAGGGAAATAGAAACCCGGTGCAGCCTTTGATCAGTCTCCTTATCAGGTGTACGGATGGACCGTGTGCAACTCACCAAGGTCGACACCTCTTAACGTCTACCCACCTCCTGCCGGTGCCACAGAAGCCAACTGCGCCTTCACTTGTTGAAGCGTCTTCATGTGTTTTTGCAGATCATCCACGTTCTTTTGCATCTCAACCAGGGCGCTTCCGATCTGCTTGGCTGAGCAGTGGCGTAGTTGATGGACACTCCTCCCGGTCCAAAGCCGAAGGGCTCTTCGGGATGGCGAATTCAGCGTGAGCAGGTAGATCCGTGGTGTGTTCTTCATGATGTCCTCCGTTGTTCTTGTTGCCCGCTCCCTCGACGTCGGCGCCGACAACGAAGTGGCAGGCCATATCCAGCATCCTGTCAGGCTGCTCGAAAGACTGCGAGCAAATCACTCAAGGCCATGGTTTTGGTTTTCAGCACGGCCCGCTCCGCCTTCACTTCATCCATCGCAGCCGTCTTTCCGGCTCCGTCCGTCAGGCACGCCGCGGTGAGCGCAAGCACCCGATTACACTCCTGCTCTACCTTCCCCTTGACCACCCGGTTCACCGAGAGAATCTCCATCATCTCGGCTCGTGTTGACGAGAGATGCGCCTGAAGTTCCTGCTCCGGATAAGTTTGGCGTGCCGCCTCGTTCAGACAGCGGTCCAAGTCTTGCGCCAGGAAGACGTACAGTCTGACCAGCGTTTCGGTGATGTCAATGTGACCATGAGCTGTGGATTGGGCGTTCATCGCTATCGTCCTCCTCGTCGGCGTTGGAGCGTCTGCGTCCCGGCGGTCACTC
Source organism: Nitrospirota bacterium (assembly GCA_020027965.1). GTDB lineage: Bacteria > Nitrospirota > Nitrospiria > Nitrospirales > Nitrospiraceae > JAHRHE01. Next base: position 2,861 of record JAHRHE010000167.1, read on the forward strand.
CCTTGACTTGCCCTGAAGGGCAACCGGACCGAGGCAACCTCTACCACGGCAGATACACGATTACGCTGACGTCTGCATCGAGTCCTTCAGCTCCTGAATGGCCCTCGAGACGTCACCCTCCGTCGATCCGAACCGGTCCCCCATCACCTTGATGGCCTGCTTGATCGCTGTCGTCATTTTCGTGATTTGCTCCTCGAGTGTCATTGAATGTCTCCTCATTTGGGATAACGATTACTGACAGGTGGCTCGCCGACCCATACCGCTGCCTCACCTCCACACACCGTACTAGAGGACGGTGGTGGTGCTTAAGACCTCAGATCACGAATCAGTTGCTCCAGCTTGCCGCGGATCTGTTTCATTCGGCTCGGATCTTCTACGAAGTCAAAAAGGTCATCCTCGGAAAGGGGTAAACACAGTGTTTTCTCGTTGTGTGTAATGGCGATCTGAAAAACACCATTCGCCGTCTCTTCCGGAATCTTACACGCGAGTTGAGGATTCATCGATCTCACCATCTCGCTCAACCTCTGCTTGGCGTCGTCTAGATCAGACATGGGCACTCCGTCGGTGGTATAAGGGCCACTCCGCGCCATATAGCCGGCTCACTCTTCTCATCCCTCCTCCCCCTCGCTTGGCATTTGGACCCAGGGGTGAATGCGTCATCACGAGGCCCCATGTGCGATGAGCTTCACGGGGTGTCCTACTTGAAGGTGCGCTCTTCATTCCCCCACGGGTACGATCGACTGCCCGCTCCTCGCGCCGCCTTCTCCCACTCAGCCTCGGTGGGACCGCTGCGATTCGGCCGCTTGATCGTGATGGCACCTTCTGAACCAGTCAGGACTTGGGTTTCGACTCTTCGTACCCTTCATACCACCCGCTCCACTTTGCATACCATCGATCCGCCCATTTGCTCACCTCTTCCCTCATTTGGCCGTACCGGATCTGGATTGTGCCGTTGAACCTATCCAGATCGCCCCCAATCTGTAGGAGATCATCATCCGTGAGTACTCCCCAGTGCTTCTTGAGCGATCCTTTCAGTTGGTCCCAACTCCCTTTGAATTGCTCCTGGTTCATCATGCCCTCCTGTGTGTTCCGGGCTCGACCCTGATCTGGCTTTTTCAGGGTGCCCTCATCTTCGTTGTTCTGACAATGTCACTGACTCAGGTCAACCAGCCTAGGGTTGCTCCGCCTCGGCGGGCTATCAGGGGAGGAGGTGAAAGAGCCTAGTCCCGATCGGTCAGCATTCTGTAGTCATAGACATACGTGTACAGCGTCACCGCTAGAATGAGCCCGCCAAAGAAGACAGTGGCTGCGGTGAAAGGATATTGAGTTCCCCACTGGTAAATGGTCTGTATGCTGTTCACGATGTTCCTCCCTGCGGTCATCCTACCAACGCATTGCAAGACTCGGTTGATTCAATCCGCTTTCTTTGCCTTCCGAAAAGGCGAATGAGGCGGTGGCTGTTTCGGCCTGCCGCGGCTTTCCTTGGTCGGCAGCCTTACCGTATAGACTCCCTGTCCCTTCGCCGTCACACGCACGAGTCCTGTTCGGCTCAAATCATCGATTTCAAGCATGACTTGATTCCAGGTGAGGTCCGGCAGGCGAAGTTCCAAGTCATCGAGCTCACACCCAGGAGCGGATCGCACCGCTTCCAGGATCCGGTCAGCCACGGTCCCTTGCTGTGACATGGCGATCCCCCTCTGCATGGCTTTCTCCAACCGTTGTGGTGAGGAGCTTCAGTCCCTGGTGTCCTGAACCAGATCAGGCATCAATTGCTGGTGCTGGTCGCCTTGCTCCCGGGTCCTCTAAACCCAGCCAACACGATGCCATATCGACGACGGGTCCGGTTATGCCTCGGTTCCTGGTGCCCTTTCCGATTGGCTGTGATGCCGGAATCGACAACGTCACCACACAGCAGGCATTGCCAGCCGGAGAAGCAGTATGTCGAGCCTCCTGCATCCTCCAAGTCGATCCTCACCATCAGACCCTGACAACGCCGGCAGCTCATCTGTTGTTGATCTCCCAGCCTCGACACCGCTCACGGTGCCAGCCCACCCTACCGACGTTCTCAGTCCTCAACCGGCATTCCACGCGCTAAGGGACCCGCCCATGTCCCGATACCGGCCTCCGATCAGAGGCTCCGGTCCTGGGTTCAGAACCAACGAATGCATCGCTGCAGAGAAACTCGGGCGACGATGCGGCGGAGACTAGAGAGGGTGCTGGCGCGGAGGCAGATGGCGGGGATGCTGGATGAGCGGCCTCTTTCTCCGAGCCGTCTTTCTTCGGTCCGGTGGTGCTCTCTGAGTTTTCCTCCGCGGCCGTCGGCTTCAGCTTGTCCGAATAGTCCGTGATGTACCAACCGGACCCCTTGAACATGATCGCCGGCGCCGAAATCAGCTTTGAGACCGGCTGGGCGCAGGCTTGACACGTGGTGATGGGGGCATCGCTGAATTTTTGGGTCACTTCAAAGCGGTGGCCCGCCTCACACCCGTACTCATAG
>JAHRHE010000070.1 GCA_020027965.1 Nitrospirota bacterium
TCTATCGATATGACGTGACCAAAACCTAGTCGCCCTGTGACCGATGTGCTGCCACAAACCATTGACTAAAAACTGTTACCGATCTGCTGCTATATGACAACTACCATGTATTCACGCCGGACTCCACGGAAAATCGTCATGGGCCCGGATGGCTCCTGCTGCAGATGTCATTGACCTGCTGATCTGGATCGTCTCGCCAATGATCACCTCGGCGTTTGACCAGCCGAGTTGCCGCGTTTCCGGGCGGAGGGTATGATCTGGGCCGCTGGGCGAGACGGGTACAGTTGCAAGGAGGTCGCTCGTGGGAGGTGCGGAATTCGATGTCGTGACCGGTGGGCTGAGCTACATCGGCAAATACATCACGCGGCGACTCGTGTCGCTTGGGAAGAAGGTCCTTATTCTCACCGGGCATCCTGGTCGTGACAACCCATTTGGGGACCAGCTGACGGTTGCGCCGTTTGACTTCGATGACGCGCGGAAGCTGATCAGTAGGTTGCAAGGGGCGCCCACGTTGTACAACACGTACTGGGTGCGGTTTGCCTATGGGCCCGTGTCCTTCGATCAAGCCGTGGACCAGACAAAGCGCCTCATCAAGGCGGCCGGAGAGGCCGGAGTCCGCAAGATCGTCCATATCAGCGTGTCGAATCCCTCAGCAGACTCACCGTTTCCCTATTTCAGAGGGAAGGCGGTGCTCGAGAGGGCAGTCAGTCAATCCAGGCTGCGGTATGCGATCATCAGGCCCACGCTCGTGTTCGGCGGAGAGGAGGAGATTCTGATCAACAATATCGCGTGGCTGCTCAGGCGATTTCCGATCTTTGCTGTGCCGAAGCCGGGGCATTACCGCCTCCAGCCCATCTTCGTCGAAGAAGTGGCGGAGTTGGCCGTCAATGCGGCTCAGAGCACGGACAATATGAACTTAGACGCCGCCGGTCCCGACATCCTGACGTTCGAAGACCTGGTCCGGCTGCTTGCGGCGAAACTCGGGAGTCGATCGCTGATCCTTCGGGTGAAACCTGAAGTGTCGCTCTTCCTCTTGAAGCTGTTGAACATCATGATGAATGATGTCGTCCTCACACGGGATGAACTCGGTACCTTGGGGGCGGATCTTCTGGTGTCCAAGCATCCGCCAACAGGAGGAGTTCGTTTGAGCGACTGGCTGGATAAACACGCGCCCACCCTCGGGCGACGGTATGCGTCAGAACTGAACCGACACTATCGGTAAGACAAGTTCTAGCTGCGCTGTCCAAGACACACTTCAATGAACCGGATCAACTCAGAGTAATCACCCTGATCAGCCGTCTTCATTGCAGCGATATAACGTTCTCGAAGCTCGTGGCCTTGAGACATGAGGTGGATTTGTGGCCACTGTGGTATGGGGTGTGCCCGGGAGTGGAAGAAAATATCCGTGATGAGCCTCGCATGTCTTCCGTTGCCATTCCTGAAAGCATGTATTCTAGTCAGCCTATTCTGGAGCCGCGCGGCCATTTCTAGCACTGCCATCTTCGAAGTTGCGGAGTCCCACGATAGAAAATCGTCACATAACAGCCTTATCTGTTCTCGAATAAGGTGGGGTTCAACACCAATATTGAGCTTGTCCCTGCGATACTGTCCTGCCCATTCCCAGATAGAGCCAAACATGTCGTGATGCACTGCGCAGATAAAGGCATCTCTGAGCCATTCGGCCCCACGCCTTTTCCTTCGTGCTCGAAAAACATGTTTGTCATAGGCCCGACCGATGGATTCCGTTTCAGCTGCATTCCGTGCAGCTCGGGTAGTGAGATGCACTAGAATTAAGCCCGAGGTGTCTTCTCCCGGTGTTGCTCCGACAGGTTCTGTCTCATCCGTCATCGTTCTTGCGCCATAACCGTTCGCGGTGGTCACTGAGAATTTCATCGGTGCGCTTCTCAAGAAGCTGCCTGAATGTTTCTTTGTCTGGCGCTTGATCTTCAAGTGCCATAGTTCCCATCGCGTGCTTGAGCCGTCGTAGGGCGGTGGCGCGCGCGCGTCCTCGAAGTACCTGGCTGAGAGGCATTTGTGGACGAGGCTCAACGCTCAGGTTACAGGATAGACCTTGATAGATCCGCCTTAGCGTGCTCACCTGTGGATCGACTCTTCCCGACTCAATTGCGGCTAGGTTCGGTTGGGTAATCTTTGCGCGTTTAGCAAGTTCAGCCTGTGTCATTCGCAGGTAATTACGCAGAATGCGTATCCAGTCTCCCGCGCTGCGATCACTGGTTCCAGTTGAACCTTCAACTTTAAGCTGTGATAGAGCGATGTCGTCGATTATGGTAACGTTTTTTTTTGTCATGCCATATAATATGCTGTAAACAATATAAAATCAATATAATTATATACTGTTAGAAGTATAAATATAGACTATTTAATACTGTAAACAATATATAATTGTATGTAACCAATTGAAATAACGAAATATCCTACCTTCCGCTGTGCTCTATAGAGCACAGCGGATTCCCACCTAATCACCCGCTTGTGCCCGCGACATCCTAATCAACTCCGCCGAGAAGAGTCCTGGTGTTTCACGGCGGTCAGGGACGATCTTTCCACTGAAGACCCTTGTCGCTCAAGACAAGAAGCCCGATTCCTAGAGCGATGCCCAGCAGAATGAGGAACACTGCGCCCAACGGACTCATGCTCGTACCTCCATGCTGTCGATAAAATAACCCAATGCGGCAGAGACCGCCGCTGCCGCCAAGCCCGGTCCAAGGGCCACCGCCATCCTTCGCCTCTCCAGCTCATCGGTCAATGCGCATGACAGTCTGTCCAGAATCCAGCGCCAGCGCCAGGCCACAGTTTAGGCCGATGGGTTATTCTAGCTGGAGTTGCCTGGAATGAGCTGAAGCGTGGTGGCGTTGAGCACAACATGAGCACAGCAGTAGTTAGAAGAAACCATCTCGCTGGGCGTCAACCCAGAACTGTCTCATAGTGGACCACAGGGCATCAGCGAGCGGGTCATTCCAGGTTCCCACTCCTTGGCGATAGGGATCCATTGAAACGTCCCAGGCACCCGACAGAAATGGAAGCGCGAGCAGCGCAAACGCCCATTGGAACGTTTTGCCGTGCACATCGTACATGTATCGCTTTCGTATCTTCGTATCGACATAGACTTCGTAGCTTACACGATAACCCAAACTATCATCATGAGATGGGATGAGCCAGAGGGTCAGAGGTGTCAGCACCATCCAAATACCACTCCACGCACTAATTGGAGGGTGACTGTCGTCGGAGATGCGAATGGAACAGAAGACACCTCTCTCTGGTGGGAGCAACGTAAACTTGGCCCTCTCGAATTCAGTGGGAGTAGCAAGCTTCTGCTTGAACAGCTTGTAGGCGAATTGAGGAGCTGGGGCAAACAGTTGTCTAGGGTAGGAAGCACCATCGGTGAGATACTGAGGAATATAGAAATAAATAGGAGAATCATTTTGAGGCGTCAGCGTGGGAGGTGACACCTCATGCGGTGGAGGAAGACCACGCCAACTCTGGATAACACAAGAGCTTAACGACCAGGATATGGTAAATAGGCAAAGTGACAGTGAACCTGATGCCAGTTTCCTCATCAGGCAGTGTGCTGATCCGCGTTGGTAGGCCACCTCACAAGACAACAACGCCCCTTCGGTTATGAACAAGCGAGGGTTCTGATCTTAGAGATATCCATCGCGTCTTCCATCAAGAATGAACTGATATACGGTTGCCTCAAAGGCATGTCGATAGTGTGTCATCAAGCCATTCACCCAGAAGAGCGGAAGGAAACCGAGCCACTGTGCATGCTTTCCCACAATCTCGTACTGGTAGCTTTTCTTCAAGTCGTTATCCACATACAGATTCATCTGGACAGTCGAGGGTTTATTAGCGTAACAGGGGAAGACAGTGAGTGTGAGTGTCGACAAAGTGCAGAAGAACCGGCTAACCTTGGATGAATCGTTAATAGTCCGATACACGGTAAGGTACGTCCCTTTCGCGGGCGGAGTCGATGACACAATAGCGGCGGCAAATCCTCCCTGTTCTTCCAGCAGACGTTGCAGAACCTGAAATTCAACTGATAAAGCAGTCTGCTCAGCCTTCGGGTCCGGGGTTCCTCCAGCATAGTAGAAGAAATTAATTAATCCCTCCCGTTTCGAAGCAGGCTCTAGCGTCACCGGATGTGGTCGGTATGTGACTATGATGCAAGCATCAAGACTTAGGCACAGCGAAGCGAGTAAGAATGTCAAGAGCACCTTCCCCCAGCGCTTGTTCAATCTCTCTTTCCACGGAATATCTCGCCTGGACAAGTGGCTCAAAACAGGTGCTCCCTACTTCTTGGTTAACATGCGTGACAACTTAGGATTTTAAGGCGCCAAAACAAAGCTCACCAAAACTGGTTTTGACCATCGTGTGCCTACAGCTAGCTAATGACTACGTCTCCTTTTTCTGAGCATCATCACCCGTAATCTCACAGGCCTTAGTGCCTGTGAAGTGTATATCGTTGGCATAAAAAGGTGTCACATAAAAAGGTGTCAGGAACCTCTACGTCGGCAGACCATACGCGGCCCCCAATGGTTGTCCTCTTGTGCTGGATCGTAGCCCATTGGCACCACGCCGTCGCAAAAAGGTTCCTGTGTGCATTCAAGGTCCTAGCGCAACAGTTGATTGAAGGCATGGGCGGGGCTGTGCCAGTTCAAGATTTTCCGCGGTCGATCGTTGAACAGGGCCTGCACCCGCTTGATCTCGGTCCGCGAGAGCTGATGGAACCGCGTGCCCTTGGGAAAAAACTGGCGCAGCAGGCCATTGGTGTTCTCGTTCGTCCCCCGTTCCCAGGGACACTGCGGGTGCGCAAAATACACGCGCATCTTCGTCTGCTTGGTGAAGAGGCGGTGCTCCCGCATTTCGGGCCCTTGGTCGTACGTGAGGGAGCGGCGGAGTTGGGCCGGCAGGGTGCGCAGTTCGCGCGCGAAGGCCTGCCGCACGGTCAGCGCGTCCTTCGCCTTCAGGGGCACCAGCAGCGTAAACCGGGTGGTCCGCTCGACCAGCGTCCCCAGCGCCGACGCATTGGCATGGCCGACCAGCAAGTCGCCCTCCCAATGCCCCGGCACCGTGCGAGCCGCCACCTCCGCCGGGCGTTCATCAATACTGATCAGGTCCTGGATGGGCCGCGAGGAGAGGCGCACCTTGCGGGGCCGTCGAAACCGGTGGCGGCGGCGAAGCGCGCGCATGAGCTCCCGCTTGAACGCGCCGCGGGGGAGCACGTAGAGATAGGTATAGATGGCTTCGTGCGAGATCCGCATCGTTGGTTCGTCAGGATACCGCTGCGGTAACCCGTGCGCAATCTGTTCCGGGGACCAGCGGCGCGCGAGCAGCCGCAAGACGGCGGTGCGCAAACGAGGCTGGACTGCCAGTTTTCTGGGTCTCCGCGGCTGATGCGCCCAGCGCTGGGCGCGTTGATGGGCCGGCACCGCCCGATAGGTCGCCGGCGAGGTCCGGTGGCGCGTGAGCTCGCGCGACAGGGTGCTCGGGGCACGATGCAGCGCCTGGGCCGTGGCGCGGAGACTAGACCCAGCGGCCAACATGCGACTCAATTCCTCGCGGTCCATAAGGCTCAATCGTCGATACCGGGCCATGTGCAACTCCTTGGTTCCTGGTTCGACCAGGATACCGGTGTTGCACTAGGACCTTGAACCCAAACTGACACCTTTATTCCCTCACCTGCACCTATGCCCGTTCGGTAATATGTCGTCAAAGCGTGGAGAGCACATTATTGTTCGAAACGATTTCTTTTGGACCTTCGGAAAGGCTAGACCGAACCCCGAGGAAATGCAATACAGAGCTGACTTAAACGGATAGGGTTTTTGGGCTGGTCCGAGAATCCAAGCGCTGCATGTGGACGCATGGGACAGGCGTGCAGGCATAGGGACCGCGGTGAGAAAGGCGACAGGTCTATCAGCGACCTGTCGCCTTTTCATTTTTCTCTTTCTTGGCCTGACTGGAAGGGATGAACACGCAACTCATTCCCTTAGGGCAGGTGGCCTAGCAGCCTCAGACTGCGCGCGTCCAGCGAGTACCCTAACCCTCCCCTAAAAAGCCGGGTGGGTTGGGTGACCCCTATTGCGCGCGTCGAGCGAGCACTCCATCCTCCTAGGCCCGGACGCAATAAGTCTTGAGTGCGCGCTCCGCGAGCAGGCGGGTCAGCCAGGCCACCCGGCGCCTCTCTTTCTTGTGTGTGCGATGCGCGAGCCTAGACCCGTTGCAGTCCCAGAGCAACGGGTACCCCGCTGCTAGGCTACCTGGCACTCGCTCTGGTGTGTAAGGGAGTGAGAGGGGCAGTCCCCTATGACTGATAGCTCTCCATGGGGGGACAGGTGCAAACCAGGTTGCGGTCACCGAAGGCATCGTCAATGCGCGCGACGGCCGGCCAGAACTTGTGCTCACGCACCCAGGGCGCAGGAAACGCCGCCTGCTCGCGACTATAGGGATGTCGCCACTCGGTGGCCGTGACCGCCTGAGCGGTATGCGGGGCGTGCTTGAGGGGGACCGGGAAGGACACGGTCGGGGCATGGAAGCCGTAGTCCATCAGGCGCTTGGCGATGTCCATGACCTCGATGCCGGCCTTCTCCTTGAATTGCCGCAGGTCCAGGATGAACTCGTGGGCCACGAACCCCTGCTTGCCGGTATACAGCACCGGAAAGTATTTCTCCAGGCGCTTGGCCATATAGTTGGCGCTCAGGATCGCCGCCTTGGTCGCCTTGGTCAGCCCATCGGCTCCCATCAGGGCGATATAGACCCAGGAGATCGGCAAGATGCCCGCACTCCCGTAAGGCGCAGCCGACACGGGTCCGATCGAGTCCTTCCCGCCGAGCCTGGTGACCGGATGGCCCGGCAGGTAGGGGGCCAAATGCGGCGCCACACCGATGGGGCCCACGCCAGGCCCGCCGCCTCCGTGCGGGATGCAGAAGGTCTTGTGCAGGTTCAGGTGGCAGACGTCGGCGCCGATGTCGCCGGGCCGGCAGAGGCCCACCTGCGCATTCATGTTCGCACCGTCCAGATAGACCTGCCCGCCGTGGGCATGCACGATCTCGCAGACGCGGCGGATCCCTTCCTCGAACACCCCGTGCGTCGAGGGATAGGTGATCATCAGCGCAGCCAGCTTGTCGTGATGCTGCGCGGCCTTGGCCTCCAGGTCGGGCAGATCCACGTTTCCCCGGTCGTCACAGGCCACCGGCACCACTCTGAGGCCCGCGGTGACGGCGCTGGCCGGATTCGTCCCGTGGGCCGAGACCGGGATCAAGCAGACGTCGCGTTGGCCCTCTCCACGGGCGCGATGGTAGGCCCTGATGACCATCAGGCCGGCGTATTCGCCCTGTGAGCCGGCGTTCGGCTGCAGCGAGACCGCGGCAAAGCCCGTGATTTCCGCCAGCCACTCCTCGAGCTGCGAACAGAGATCCTCGTAGCCGAGCGTTTGATCAGCGGGCGCGAACGGGTGAACGCGGCAGAAGCCTTTCCAGGTCACGGGGATCATTTCCACGGTGCCGTTCAGCTTCATGGTGCAGGAACCGAGCGGAATCATCGAGTGCACCAACGAGAGATCGCGGGACTGCAGGCGAGTCATATACCGAAGCATTTCGTGCTCCGAGTGGTACCGGTTGAAGACCTCGTGGGTCAGATACTTGCTGGTTCGCGTCAAGGTACCGGGGAACGTCAGGTCCACTTTGCCGGCCAGCCCCTCGACCGCGAACGGAACCGCCTTCCCGCCGGCAAAGACTTCGAAGAGGGTCTGAATCTCTTTGGCGGTCGTCAACTCGTCGAGCGCAATGCCGACGGACTGATCGTCAATCCGGCGAAGGTTCGTGCGGCGCTCGGTCGCGCGCGCCAGGATCCAGTCCACGGACTGATGGACAGACTGGGCGCTGAGTGGAACCCGCACCGTGTCGAAGAACGGATCGGTGCCGACGGCATAGCCGAGCTGCCGCAGCCCTTCGGCCAGCACCGACGCCAGGGCATGGATGCGTTCGGCGATCCGGCGCAGGCCTTCAGGCCCGTGGTAGACCGCATACATGCTGGCCATGACCGCCAACAGCACCTGGGCGGTGCAGATATTACTCGTGGCTTTGTCACGGCGAATATGCTGTTCGCGCGTCTGCAGCGCAAGCCGGTAGGCCGGCCGGCCGCTGGCATCTCGCGAGACGCCGACCAGGCGTCCCGGAAGCTGACGGGCGTACTCCTGTTTGGCCGACAGGAAGGCGGCATGGGGTCCGCCGAAGCCCAGCGGCACCCCGAACCGCTGGCTCGAGCCGACCGCGATGTCCGCTCCGAATTCGCCCGGCGGGCGTAGCAGCGTGAGCGCCAGCAGATCGGTGGCCACCACCACGAGCGCGCCGGCCGCATGGGCCTGCTGAATCAGGCGACGATAGTCGCGGACGTACCCGTCCGTGGTGGGGTATTGGACAAGGACGCCGAAGAGGCCAAGCCCTGCAAAGTCGATCTCCTCGGGACGTCCCACGTGCAGGGTGATGCTGAGGGGCTCGGCGCGCGACTGCAGCACCGCGATGGTCTGCGGGTGACAGTCCTGGGCGACGAAAAACCCCTGATGCTCCCGCTCCCTGCCTTGGTCCGCCTCCCGGCGCGTGATCCTGCGGCACATGGCCATGGCCTCGGCCGCGGCTGTGGCCTCATCCAGCAAAGAGGCGTTGGTGAGCGGCAACCCCGTCAGGTCAGCGATCATGGTCTGGAAGTTCAGGAGCGCCTCCAGTCGTCCCTGGGCAATCTCAGGCTGATACGGGGTGTACTGGGTGTACCATCCCGGATTTTCGAGAATGTTTCGCTGGATCACGGGCGGGGTATGGCAATCGTGATAGCCCATGCCGATGAACGACCGGAAGATCTGATTCCGATCGTGCAAGCCGCGCAGTTCCGCGAGCACGGCGTGTTCCCCCCGATGCGGTCCGAGGGCGAGCGGCTGGCGCAGCCGGATCTCTGCCGGCACCGTCGCCGCGACCAGGGCATCGAGGGACTGAAGCCCGAGGGTGGCCAGCATCTCCTTGATGTCGGAGTCCGTCGGGCCGATGTGGCGATGGACAAACGTGTCGGTCGGGGTGAGGAGCTGTTCCGGTTTCATCACGCGTATCCCTGATTCATGCCACGCCGAGGGGCGCGCATCCTGCGGCCTCTCTTATCATAATCCAACCGGAAGGATGAGGGAAGGCGGAACGTACTGCGGGACAAGACCGTGAGGGGAGCGGAAAGCCGGCCGGAGGAGGACAGCACCATCGGATGGCAGAGTAGCATGGTCGGCGTGGACTTGCCAAGGGGACAGCCGCGACGGCCAGGGAGGAAATACGCATGCGGGCTTGCGTCAACTCAGGAAGTCGGGTAAAGATGTCAACACGCATGACACACCACGATCTCCTCATTGTCGGCGCCGGGCTGGCCGGCATGCGCGCGGCCATCGCGGCACTGACTCACCAGCCTCAGCTCGACGTCGCCCTGCTCTCAAAGGTGCATCCGGTCCGGAGCCACTCGGTCGCGGCGCAGGGCGGGATCAACGCGGCGCTGGGCGAGAATGACTCCTGGGAAGCGCACGCCTTCGATACGACCAAAGGTGGTCAGTACCTGGGCGACCAGGACGCGATCGAAGCCATGTGCCGGGAAGCGCCCGCCGATATCCTGGACCTGGAGCGCATGGGCGTCATCTTCAGCCGGGATGAGCGGGGCCGCATCGCGCAGCGGCCCTTCGGCGGCGCCGGGTTCCCGCGTACCTGCTATGCCGCCGATCGGACCGGGCATGCCCTCCTGCATGCGATGTACGAGCAGCTCCTGAAGCGCCAGATCCGTGTCTATGAGGAATGGTATGTGACCTCCTTAATCGTTGATGACGGCGCCTGCCGCGGGGTCGTGGCGTGGGACCTGCTGCATGGAGGGCTGCACGCGATTGGAGCCAAGGCGGTGATCGTGGCCACGGGCGGGAGCGGCCGGGTGTTTCTGACCAGCACCAACGCCGTGATCAACACCGGAGACGGGATGGCGCTCGCGTACCGGGCCGGCGCGCCGCTGGAGGATATGGAGTTCGTGCAGTTTCACCCCACCACCCTCAAGGACACCGGCATCCTGATCACGGAAGGTGCTCGGGGGGAAGGCGGCTACCTCCTGAACACGCTCGGCGAGCGGTTCATGAAGAACTACGCCCCCGAACAGATGGAGCTCGCCACCAGGTCTGCGGTGTCCCTGGCCATCGGCCAGGAGATCGCCGAGGGACGTGGAGTCGATGGGTGCGTGTTGCTGGACCTCCGCCACCTGAAGCGGCAACGGATCCTGGAGCGGCTGCCACAGATTCGCGAGCTGGCCATTGAATTCGCCGGAGTCGATCCGATCGAATCGCCGATCCCGGTCCGGCCCGGCGCGCACTATCAAATGGGCGGGGTGCAGACGAACCAGTGGGCCGAGACGGAACTTCCCGGCTTGTACGCGGCCGGAGAATGCGCCTGCGTGAGCGTGCATGGCGCGAATCGGTTGGGCGGCAACTCACTCCTCGAGACCATCGTGTTCGGCCGCCGAGCCGGCGTGCGGGCGGCGGAGTCTGTGCGCGGTGCGGCATCTCGCCTCCCCTCCGGCGGCACACTGGAGCTGGAGCAGGCGCGAATCGCGATGCTGATGGCGAACAAGGGTTCGGAGCGTCCGTGGCAGGTCCGCGATGAACTTGGGAAAGTGTTGAGCTTGCATCTCGGGATCTTCCGGACGCAGAAATCCATGACCGAAGCAGGGGACAAGGTCCGGGAATTGAAGGCTCGGGCGACCCGCGTCGTCCTGCAGGATCGAGGAAACGTATTCAACACCGATCTGATCCAGGCGTTGGAGCTGCAGGCCCTCCTGGACGTGGCCGAGACGATCGTGGCCGGCGCCCTGGCCCGCGAGGAATCGCGCGGGGCCCATTACCGATCCGACTTTCCCCGACGCGACGACGCGAACTGGCTTCGGCACACGCTGGCCTCCCGCACGCCTGACGGCCCGTCCCTGCGCTACCAACGGGTGACGGTGACCCGCTTTCCGCCGAAGTAGCGGCGGCGGTCTGCGCTCTGCGACCGGATTCCCCCCGTCCTGGCCCCCGGCCCCCTGTCGCCTGCTCCCTCGGAGGCGGCCCACCGAACTGTGCTTCAGCTTGCATCCCCTCAATAACCGGCCTATGTTTTCCGATAGAAGAGTAACGGATCCGCGTGGGGGGCCCAACCCGCTCGGCCGAGGAGGCTCAGATGACGGTGACCTGTTCCCTCTGCGACGCTCCGCAGGAGGTGGCCGACCGGGAGCTCGTGCGTCCCCTCGTGCAAGCGGTCTGCGCCCAGTGCGCCGCGAACCTCGTGATCGTGAGACGGTCGCCGGGCGCCGGTGTCTCCACGGCGCCCCACCACCCTCCCTGTGGGCCCTCAGCCCCGACTCTCCATCAGAAGCTGCTTGGCCTTGGCGCCGCCACGTTGCTTGGCCTCTTCAATTTCGCGGTGATCGTCGGCCTGGCGTACTTCTCGCTTCAGCAACTCAAGAACACCTATGATCCATACGAGGTGGATGAATACGTCTTTTCCTCATGGATCCTGAAAAGCAAGGGCTGGACGGACTTGCACCTGGCGGCGGCCCGCGGACAGGCTGAACAAGTCACCGCACTCCTGAATCAGGGGCAGTCCATCGCGGCGCGGAATCATAACGAGAGAACCCCGCTCTATGAGGCGGCCAAGCGGGGCCGGTTCGAGGTCGTGCAGATCCTCGTCGAGCGAGGTGCCGATCTGGAGGCAAGAGGCAAGCAAGGCTATACGCCGCTCTTCACGGCGGTGGGCCGCGGGCACATCGCGGTCGTCCAACTGCTGCTGGCCAAGGGGGCCAACATCCATGCCCGGTGCGACTGCGGGTCCACGGCCTTGCACGAGGCCGTGCGGGGCGGGCAGGCGGAGGTGGCCCTGCTGCTCCTGGAGCATGGGGCGGATGTCAATGCGAGAGCGAATGGGCAGACAGCCCTGCAATTTGCCGAAGAGCAGGAGCAAGACGAGATAGCCGATTTGCTCCGCCAGCGAGGGGGGAAGAACTTCCAGGCGGCCAGGGATCACCTCGAACGCGGCTATGAATTCTACACGCAGGGACAACTGGACCAGGCGCTCGCGGAGTATGATGCCGCGCTCGCGGTTGATCCGAGCAGCGCCGAAACGCTCTACTACCGCGGCGTCGCGCTGATCAAGAAGGGCGCATATGAGGAAGCACTCGCGGCCCTGGAACACTCGATTCAATTGGAACCGACCCGCCTGGATGCCTACGTGAACGTGGGTTGGATCCTCGCGAAGCGCGGTGAATGGGACCGGATTATTGCCCACTGGAATCGGCTGATCGCGCTCCAACCTGACAACGCGAGGGCCTACTACGAACGGGGCAGGAGTTATTTCCACAAAGGCGACCGTGAAAGTGCCATGCGAGACGCGGAAACGGCGTGTCGCCTTGGCCACCAGGAGGCGTGCAAGGTGTACGCGCAATACAGCAGCCGAGGTGGGTAATGGCAGTGGTGGCGCAGCGCTTCGAATGTCAGAACTGTTGGACCCGGTATCAACTGCGGGACGAGGGTGCCCTCCGAGATGAGGCCACCAGCACCTGCCCGAAGTGCGGCGCTCGGTTCGTGTTTCTTGTGGTCCCGTACCAGCAGCGGAACGGGGCCGCGTCGTCGGGCGCAGTCGGAGCCCCTCAGCCCAGCCCATCCGACGGGTCAGCGGCACGCCTCCGTCCGGCGCGGAGCACGATCCAGCGTCCCTCCTTCCATGGGGTGGGGGGGTCCCTGTTCGGAATCCAGATCGTCAATGTGTTCCTGACCCTGCTCACCTTCGGGCTCTATTATTTTTGGGGCAAGGTCAGGGTCCGCAGCTACCTGTTCAGCCAGACCGAGATGGCCGGAGATCGGTTTGCCTATCACGGGACAGGCAAAGAACTCCTGAGCGGGTTTCTCAAGGCCCTGCTGGTCTTCGGGCTTCCCTACATGGGACTGACCTACGTCCCCGGGTTCCTGGAGGCGGACCAGTGGGTCCAGATCGCGCTGAGCTCCCTGGGCGCTCTACTCCTCCTCTTGTTCCTGGCGATTGCCACGGTCGGGGCTCGCCGGTACCGCCTGAGCCGGACCTCCTGGCGAGGAATCCGGTTCTCGTTTCGGGGCCGGACCTGGGGCTTCGTCAAACTTTATGTCAAGGGAGTCCTGCTGACCGCGCTCACGCTCGGGGCGTACTATACGTTTTTTCAAACCAGGCGTCAGGGCTTTCTGGTCTCCCACAGTTACTTCGGCAACCAACGCTTCGGGTTCGACGGGCATGGCTGGGCCCTGGCGCCGAGCTTTGTCCTGACACTGGCGTTGTCAGTGGCGGCCATCATAATTCCCTCCGTCCTGGCGGCGCTCTCCCGTTCAGGTGTGACGCTGTTGCTCTTGCCGCTCACGCTCGGCCCACTCTGGATCTGGTTCCTGGCCAAGAAGCAGCGGTACTTTTGGGACCATACCTCACTCGGTGAAGCCCGATTCCGTTCGACGATCACGGGCCGGGGTCTCCTCAATCTACAGGTCGAGAACCTGTTCCTGTTGATTCTGACGCTGGGGTTCGGCTGGCCCTGGGTGGCGATTCGCAACCTGCGGTATATCCTGACCAACCTGACGCTGGAGGGTGTCATAGACCTAGACGGCACCCTGCAGGAGGCCAGGGCGGCTGCGACGACGGGTGAGGGGCTGGCGGATTTCCTGGATACGGGATTTGATCTGGATTGACCATGAAGACCGTCTGGACCGGATACTACCTGGACGGTCGGACCGCCGCGCGGCAGCGTGCCACGATCATGCCGATGCAGAACGGCATGCGTGTCACCACGGAGAGCGGGCAGACGCTGTCGTGGCCCTACGCCGAAATCCGCCAGACCCAGGGCTCCTACGCGGGCGAGCAGGTGCGCCTCGAATTCGGAGCGGAGCTTCCGGAAGCCCTGCTGGTCTCCGATCTGTCCTTGCTGGCGGCGCTCCACCGGATTGCGCCGGACCAGACCAAGCATCTTCACGATCCGAGTCGTCGCCGCTTGCGCGTCAAGCTCACGCTCTTGGCGGGCCTTGCCGTCGTGGTGCTCGTCGCCGTCCTCTATGTCTGGGGAATCCCGGGCCTGGCCAGGGCGGCGGCGCCCTACATCCCCGTCTCCTGGGAAGAACGGCTGGGGAGTGCGGTGGTCGAAGAACTGGCACCCGAGGAGCGTCGCTGTGAGGATCCCTTCCGCGAACAGATTCTGGACGGACTGGTGGCCACCCTCACGGCAACGACACCGGAATCCCCGTATGAAATCGAGCTGATCGTGGTGAATGATGCCGATATCAACGCGTTCGCTGCGCCGGGCGGCTATATCGTCGTCTTCCAGGGATTACTCGAGCGGACCGAAACGCCGGAACAACTGGCCGGCGTGTTGGCCCACGAGCTGCAACACATCCTCAAACGCCACACCACGCGGGCGATCCTCGAGCATACCTCCACGGGGATCCTCCTGGCCGCCATCACCGGGGATTTCAGCGGGGCCATGACGTACGGGATCGAGGGCGCGCGCACGCTCGGCATGCTGAAATACAGCCGGACTCACGAAGAAGAAGCCGACACCGAGGGGATGCGGATGTTGATCGCGGCAGGGATCGATCCAGCCGGGATGATCGCGTTTTACCAGGTGCTCATGGAAAAGAGCCCGCACCTCTCGGGACCGTTGGCGTACCTCTCAACCCATCCCCGTACAGAAGAGCGGATCCAGAGCCTCAAGGCTCTGGCCGCGCAACCCGGGCACCCCCAGCCGGTCAAGCTGTTCCCTGATTTTGACTGGCACCAGATCAGGGCCCTCTGTCAAGCGCAGTCAGACCAACGGAAACGCGAGGCCACACCGGCCCACAAGCGCCTGCGCTGAACATCTCCCCTGCCGATCCCCGCAGACCGGTGCTTCCCCTCTGGTATAATCCACCAGGCACATGCGCCTTCTGGTGATTGAAGACGAAGCCAAAGTCGGCTCGTTCATCCGACGGGCCCTGGAGGAGGAGGGGTACGCCGTGGACTTGTGTGCCGAGGGGACCCAGGGCCTGGAGCTGGCCCGGAGCGGATGCTACGACCTCATCATCCTGGACCTCATGCTTCCCGAATTGCCGGGCCTCGAAGTGCTGAGGTGCCTCCGGAAAGAGAAGATCCCCTCTCCGGTCTTGATCCTCAGTGCGCGGTCGCAAGTAGACCAGAAGGTGAAGGGACTCGATGCGGGCGCCGATGACTACCTCACCAAACCGTTCCCCATCGAGGAGCTGCTGGCTCGGGTCCGGGCGCTCCTGCGTCGGGGGATCGGCGAGGCGACCGGGATCCTCCAGGTGGAGGACCTGGTGCTCAACCCGGCTACCCGCGAGGTGACGCGCGGCGGCCAGCGCATCGAGCTGACGAGCAAGGAATACGCGCTCCTGGAGTACCTGATGCGTAACGCCGGGCGTGTGCTGACCCGGCCGATGATCGCCGAACACGTCTGGAACCTGGATTTCGACACCTTCACGAACGTCATTGACGTCTACGTCAATTATCTCCGCAACAAAATCGACCGCGGGCGAGACCGGAAACTGATCCAGACCGTCCGGGGAAGCGGTTACGTGCTGAAGGCGGAGAGCTAATAGCTGAGAGCAATTAGCGAAGAGCGAGCCAGAATGAGATTCCACTGGATCCCGGCCATCAGCTCTCAAGTGAGCATGTCGCTGCGCCTCCGCCTCACCCTGTGGTATGGCACCT
This sequence comes from Nitrospirota bacterium, assembly GCA_020027965.1. Taxonomy (GTDB): domain Bacteria; phylum Nitrospirota; class Nitrospiria; order Nitrospirales; family Nitrospiraceae; genus JAHRHE01. Next base: position 15,765 of record JAHRHE010000070.1, read on the forward strand.
CGCTGGCGTTGATTCTGGTGATCTTCGGCGTGGCGCTGTACGGGTTCCGGGCCCACTCGCTCAGGGAACATCTGGATCGTTCACTGACAGAAGCCGCGACCGCCGCGGTCCGCTCGCTGGAGCATCATCGGTTGGGTCCCCTGATCCATTTTGAGGACCTCTCGGCCGACTTTCCGGAGCTGGCCGTGCTGGACAAATTCTTCCACATCTTCAGCCCTACCGGCAGCATCACCATCCACTCGCCCAATATCCGTACGCACGAAATCCCCCTGAGCCGCAAGGCATTGGAGGCCGCCTTCGCAGGAAGGATCGCGTTTGAGTCCGCCAGGTTTGGCGACGAGCCGCCGTTGCGCTTGCTTTCGGTGCCGATCATTCAGGATGGGACCCTGGTCAATATCGTCCGGGTGGGGACGTCCTTGGCACCGATCGAGGAGTCGCTGGAGGGGCTGGCCGTGTGGCTGCTGTTGGCGCTGCCGGTCGCGTTCGTGGCCTCGGTAGCCGGCGGATGGTTTCTGGCCGGCCGCGCGCTCCGACCGGTGGAATCCATCACGCTCGCCGCTCAGCGGATTGCGGCCGGAGACCTGACCCAGCGCCTGGCAGTCGCGCAGTCCTCCGATGAAATCGGACGGCTGGCCGCGACCTTCAACGACATGATCGCCAGACTCGAGGCTTCCTTTCGCCAGGTGCGGCAGTTCACTACCGACGCGTCGCATGAACTCCGCACCCCGCTGACGGTCTTGAAGGGCGAAACCGAGCTGGCCCTTCGTCGCCCACGATCGCCGGAGGATTACCGCGGGGTGCTCGAGAGCAGCCTGGAGGAGATTGATCGGATGACCCGCATCGTGGATGAGCTGCTGTTCCTCTCACGGGCCGACCTGGGCGAGGTCAAATTGGAGTCGCTCCCGGTTCGGCTTGAGAGCCTGGTCGAGGACGTGGCAAGACAGGCCGGTTTCCTCGGACAGGAGCATGACGTGAAAGTGAGCGTGAGGACCCTGACACCGGCGACCGTGGCAGGGGATGAGCTGAGACTGCGGGAGCTGCTGCTGAATCTGGTGGACAATGCCGTCAAGTACTCAGGTCCTGGCGGATCGGTCGAGCTGGGACTGGTCCGCGATGGCAGCGAAGCGCGGCTGTCCGTGACGGATCAGGGAATCGGGATCGCTCCCGAGGAGCAGGGGCGTATCTTCGACCGGTTCTATCGCTCGGATAACGCCCGCGCTCATGTGAAAAAAGGAACCGGACTGGGACTCCCCATCTGCAAGTGGATCGCAGAAGCCCACCAGGGGTCGATCCGGGTCCAGAGCGTACTCGGTCAGGGGTCCACGTTCACAGTTGTCCTGCCGTTGGCCTCCACGGGTTAACGGTATTTAATCCTCCGTTAATCACCCTCTCATTTTCGGTTGTTAGCATCCTCCCAGCAATGAGGCCCGATTGGCCTCTCATCAACAAGGAGGATGGGATGACACCAACCATCATGCGAGAGTTGAGGAGCCGCGCTCGGGGCGGCCGAGTCCTGACCGCCCTGGTCGCGCTCCTCGTCGTCAGTGCCATGCTGTTCGCCGCCCAGGAGTACACGGCGTCTCCCTCCGCGGCGGTCGCGGCCGCGCCGGTGCCGTCCACCGCGGCGATCCCGTTATCGCCAAGTGGCGCAGCGGGATTCCCCGAGGTCGCGAAGGCGGTGACTCCGGCCGTGGTCAACATCACGCCCTCGACGGTCATGCAGGGACGCGAACCCCGCGATCCCTCTGATTCCCCGCTTGGATCGATGGAAGAGTTCTTCGGATTTCGAGGCCGGCCCCACGGCCCTCGCCCGCGAGGACCCTTTGGTCCGGGTGAGCCCCATGGGAGCAGCGTAGGTTCGGGGGTGATCGTCTCACCAGACGGATACATCCTCACCAACAACCACGTGGTGGACGGCGCCAGCGAGGTGACCGTTACCCTCCCGGACAAGCGGGAATTCAAGGGCAAGACGGTCGGACGGGACCCGAAGACCGACCTGGCAGTCGTCAAGATTGAGGCGCACGACCTTCCGTTCGTCCCCTGGGGCGATTCCTCAGCGCTTCAGGTCGGCGAGTATGTCCTGGCGGTGGGGAACCCCTTCGGGCTGAACTCCACCGTCACCCTGGGCATCGTCAGCGCGCTTGGGCGAGGTCACATGGGGATTACGCAGTACGAGGACTTCATCCAGACCGACGCAGCCATCAACCCCGGCAATTCGGGCGGTGCGCTCGTCAACACGCGGGGCGAGCTCGTGGGGATCAACACCGCGATCTTCTCGCAGACCGGCGGCTATCAAGGCGTCGGGTTCGCGGTGCCGGCCGGCATGGCGAGGCCGGTCTATGACAGCCTGATCAAGAGCGGCAAGGTTGTCCGCGGCTATCTGGGCGTGGCGATCCAGGAACTAACGCCCAGCCTGGTCAAGTCGTTCGGGCTGAAAGAGCCGAAAGGCGCCCTCGTGAGCGACGTTACGGAGGATAGCCCGGCTGCGCGTTCGGGGCTCCAGCAGGGTGACGTCATCATCTCGTATCAGGGTTCGCCGATCACCGATCCCGCCGCGCTCCAGCGCGCGGTGACGCGCACGCCGGTGGGAACGAAGGCCGTCCTCACGGTCATGCGGAATGGTCACGAGAAGGAGCTGACCGTGATGGTCGGCGAGCAGCCGGACAGCGTGAAGGTGGCCAGCGCCGGTGACACGGCCGGGGAGCACGCCTTGGCCGGCCTCGAGGTCCAGAACCTGGACCCCAAGACCGCTCGCGAGCTTGGCCTGCGGGAAAAGACACGGGGCGTCGTGATCGTCAACGTGGAGCCTGACAGCACGGGCGAGCGGGCCGGCCTGACTCAGGGCGATGTGATCCGGGAGATCAACCGGAAGCCCATCAGTTCGGTGCAGGACTTCGAGAAGGTCTCATCAGGGCTCAAGAAGGACCAGGATGTCCTATTGCTGATCAACCGGCGAGGCGCCTCGCTGTTCCTGACCGTTCGGGCGTAGGCGGAGCGTTCGCCGAGAGAAAAGGAACGCAGGCCGGCTTCGGCCGGCCTGCGGCCCCCTGGGCTCCTGCCCGTTCGGATTCCCCCCGCGTCCACTCCCCTTTGCCCACTCCGAGAGACGGTGCACCTTGATTCCGCGTGACGCCTCCCGCTACAGTGAGGCCATGATCCGAACCTACCAGGGCGTTGCGCCGACCATCGACAAGAGCGTCTTTATCGAAGACACCGCCGTGGTGATCGGCGACGTGGTCATCGGCGAGGACTCCAGCGTCTGGTTCCATACGGTCGTGCGGGGAGATGTCCACTTCATCAGGATCGGAAGCCGGACAAATGTCCAGGATCTCAGCCTCCTGCACGTCACCCATGACACCCACCCCTTGCTGATCGGGAATGACGTCACGGTCGGACACCATGTCGTGCTGCACGGGTGCACGATCAAGGACCGAGTCCTGATCGGGATGGGCAGTATAATCATGGACGGGGCAGTCATCGGAGAGGACTGCATCGTGGGGGCGGGGGCCCTGGTGACCGAGCGGACCGTCGTGCCGCCCAAGAGTTTGATCCTGGGCTCGCCCGCGAAGGTCAAACGGTCGGTGACGGGCAAAGAACTGGCCTGGATTCGAGATTCCGCCCAACACTACGTAGCCTATGCCCGGCACTATCTGGCGGACGCGCCCAAGCCCAAGACGGGATTTCAGGTCTGATGGTCCCTCCAATCAGGTGTCGAGTCGTGTCATGACGAGCTGCCTGCGCTGTCTGTGTGTGGCCGGCTTCCTGTGGCTGGTCGGCGTGGCGCCGCTGTTTGCCGGGACCTTCGTCTGCCCAGTGCCCGGAGGCAGCGACCTACTGACGGATCTTCCGGGACCCGGCTGCCGGCCCATCGAGGCCGACCCTCAGGGAAAACCCTCTGGGGCCCCGACCGTTCCAGGCCCTCCGATTGAGCCACCTTCCCGCGAACCTGCGCGGCCGGCGGTGCCACCCGCGAAGGCAACCGCGGCGGGTCCATTCAACGCAACCAGCCGGGCCGTGCCGGTGCTCCTGGTGGTGGATCTTCCACCCGGGCTCAAGGAGCAGAGTCCCACGAGGCCTAATCGAGGCGACATTGCAGTCGTGGAACTGTCGGTCAGCCATCTGCCGACCGGGGCCGGTCCGGAGGTCTCTTCGGACTCGCATTTCTTCGGCACGGCGGAGGCCGCACTCCGGACCGCCGTCTATGCGGCGGCGAAGGCGGTTGACTATGACGTCAGATTCCTGCGGGTTCGCCTGTCCCTCCCCACGACCATGCTCTACAGAGGTGCCTCGATTGACGGCCCCAGCCCCGGGGCCGTCTGGGCAGTCGCGGTCGCCTCGGCCATTCTCGGCGATCCGATTCGCTCCGACATCTGCATGTCAGGGACGATGAATGTGAATCTCGAAGTGGGACCGGTGTCCGGACTCGAGGACAAGATCAACGGCTGCCGCGCGCTCCGCTATCGTGAGTTCATCCTACCCGCCGGGCAGAGTTCCTTCAATCTGAACCTCAAGGGGATGCAGCTCGGCATCAAAGTCACGGAGGTGAAGACCCTCGCCGAAGCGTACCAGGCAGCCACCGGTCAGCCGCTCCGCCCCGCTCCATAGCAGGATGTTGAAAAAGGTCTCCAGCTTCGTTCTCGCCTCGCTGGCGAAGCCAGGTATTACGGAACCAGCCGCCTCACCGACTCGGCGGCGCGCACAGACTTGGCGCTCCTTATTCGTCGCGCCGTGCGCCCTCAACGTACCCTCCACACGGTACGCCTCTGGCCCTCGCTCACTGCGGCCTCGCTGGGCGGCCTTTTTGAACATCCTGATTGTTGTCTCGTTTTTTGTGGTCTTCCTTGAGCAGGTGCCCAAACGAGCGTCTTACACGTATTTCACCAACCTTTTAGCCTCGCGACCCCCTTCCTTACTCCTCGGGCCCTCTTTCTAGCCCCCGCGATCCGGATGAAACATACCGGGTCCCCGACCAGGGCGGTGGGATATTCGTTCGGCTCTACGAAGCACGTCACCTTACGCCGCGCACACCAGTCGGTGATCCACGGAATCTCCTCGACCGACGTGGTCACCAGAGCTGGACGCCTCAGCTTGTCGAGGCAGGTACCTGCGAGCTTCGCCACGAGCCTCCGCTCGCGCGCGAAGGCGGCCGGGTCGAACGTGACAGGATTGGCGCGCCCGTAGGACAGCGCCGAGAGCTGCGGGAAGTGCTCGGGATCATTCAGCACGCTGGCGATCCAGAGATGGTCAAAGGAGCCGACGGCTGATTGCGCACGTCCGGAAATGAATCGCAAGGGAAGACCCGTCAGGGCGGCATTCAACACCGAGACTTCTTCTGCCCGCAGATTGTAGACGGCCACTGACCGGCCGAGCTCGATCGTCTCCATCACCAGGACCGGAATCTCGGCCACGCCGGCGCCCACGTACAGGCTGCGCCCGCGCGGCCGCAGGCGGCCGCGCAGCACCTCCGCCAGCTTGATGCCAAGCTTCTGGCACGGCCCGCGACGGTCCTTCCAAAATGCGTCGTCGCCTTCGTCGCAGTACATCCGTCCGAGAGAGGAATAATTCAACTTCTGGAAAGTACGGGAGATCGCTTCGACCGTACCTGGGCTGAGTATTCGTCTCACCATTCGGTCTCTGCCACACACAGATCCGCTGGTCAAGGATCAGTCGCGCTGTGAGTCAAGATGGAACACGGGCTCTCGAGGCGCTCCGCGGTCAGGTGAGACGCAGCCACAGGTAGGCGGCGGTGATCGCGAGGGTCGCCAGCGTGACGGGCACGCCGACACGCGCATGCCGGCGCCAGTCAATGCGCAGGCCCCGCCGCTCGGCGGCGTCCACCACGATGATGTTCGCGATGCTCCCGACAATCAGCAGGTTCCCCGCGAGTGTACTGGCGAGCGCAAGCAGGGTCCCCGCCATCGGGTGGGTTGCCAGCGGCAGCAGCAGCATGACCCCCGGGACGTTGGAGACGATGTTGCCCAGCAGGAACGTCGTCACAAACAGCAGGCCCGGGTGCTGGAGGTCGATCCCGGCGTCGGCGAGCGCCCGCACCGCCTCGGCCATCAGGCCGGTCTGTTGAAAGGCGCGGTTCACGACAAAGAGCCCCACGAAGAGCACCAGCAGCTCCCAGTCCACGAGCCCCGGCGTGGCCAGAAACACCACGACGAGGATGGCCGCCACGGTCAGGCCTTTCGTGGTCTGCCAGCGGTCGAAGTGCACGTGGCTCTCCTGGCGCCGCTCCAGGTCGGTCCGGGCCGTCAACAGCGAGTCCGGACAGTCCCAGCGGCCGTGAAATTGAAAGACGATCAGCCCCCAGGTCACGCCCAGCCC
>JAHRHE010000168.1 GCA_020027965.1 Nitrospirota bacterium
GCGCCCGTAGCTCAATGGATAGAGCATCAGACTACGGATCTGAGGGCTGGGGGTTCAAGTCCCTCCGGGCGCGCCACCCATGAACTCGTTGTGTAAGGATCGTTTGCTCCCCTCACCTTGCCTCCTGACCGCTGACCACCGACCGTTGACCGCTGGGCTGCTGACCGTGGACCGCCTGCCCTGAGCCTAGTCGAAGGGGTTGACGGCTGACCGTTTAGCCTAGCTCTAAGCTTCCCTCCCGTCCTCGGTCCTCGGTCGGCGGTCTCCCGTCCGCGGTCCCCGGTCTCCGGTCCCTCCGCAATTCGAAATTCCCTGCCCTGAGCTTCGCCTGTGGTGAGCCTGCCGAACCGTCGAAGGGCCATTTCCCACTAGACATACGAATCCGTCTGGAGTACGATAAGCGGCCTTCAGTAGGGAGATCGATCCATGGGCCGTCCAGGCAGTCATCCAGGCCGCGAGCAACAGTCGCCACGAGCGAGTCGCCTCCCGATCTGGATCCTCTGTCTGTCATGGTTTCTCTTGCAGTCGGCAGGCTGCGCCTACACGGGCACGGTGGAGCAGCCTGCAGCGTCGCACACGGGATCGGTCCTCACTGAGGAAACGGCGACCCCGCAAGAGGCGGTGCCCCCTGCCGGGACTGCGACCTCGCCGACGGACAAAGGGCCCCGGCCCAAGGCCAAGAAAAAACCCGCCCCAAATCAAGACTTCACCCAACCACCTCCCCCGGCCAAACCACCCGCCATCGGAGGAACCGAGGGCTGAGGTGTCCGACTCAGCCGGCGTCTCGTGACAGGCCATGTTGTTCCAACGCCGTCAGCGGCAGTGGTCCCACGTGGCAGCCCTCATCGCCTGCAGCGTTCTGGCGGTCACCATCACGCTCCTGCTCGACCTCACAACGCCCTCACCGCTCGAGCCAATCGAGCTCTGGACGCTGGATGAGCGATTCCGTCTCCGCCCTCCGCTGCCGGTGGCCAAGACCTTCTCCACCACACAGTCCGATTCCCTGGTCATCATCGATTATGACGACCGTGCCGCGCGCGACTACGGACTCGGCCGGTGGCCGTGGAATCGTCGCGTCCACGCGCACGTCATGGATCTGCTCAGACAAGCCGGCGCGCGGGCGGTGATGCTCGATCTGAATTTCGACTTTCCGGCCCGGGATCGAAGGGAGGATGAGGCCCTGGTGAGTGCCATTCGCCGCGCCGGCATGGTGATCCACGCGGTGGTCTTCAAGCCCGTCAAACAACCGGACGGTCACCGGTCAGTCCCGGCCATGCCTTCGCGCCACTTGGTCCACGGGGACGTACAGGGGGCTGGAGACCTCCCCGCTGGGGGTGACTTGATCCTGCCTCTACCCGGCCTGGTCGAAAGCGCGGGAGGTCTCGGCCACATTCAGCTCCCCCCGGACCGGGGTGGAGTGTTGCGTCGAATCGGGTTCCTCTATCCCGTGAAGGGTGGGTTCGTGCCCGCGCTTTCCCTCACCGCCGCGCTTCGCGAGATGGAGGTGGATCCGAATTCCATCCGCATCGAGCGCGGGCGTACGATCCGCTTCAAACCGCGGCGTGACAATGAGGTCGTCATCCCCGTCGATGCGCATGGATTCACCTGGATCAATTACGCCGGCGAATGGGGAACACGCTTCAAACACTACCCCTACAGTTGGATTCTGGATCGGCTGCGATCCCCAAAAGGCCGAGCGGGGATCCTCAGCCTATTCAAGGACAAGCTGGTGGTTCTCTCGAATCTGACCACGGGCTCGGGAGACCAGGTCCCCACGCCGTTCGAACGGGACTTTCCGACGAGCGAAGTCCACCTGCACATCCTCAGCATGCTGCTGACCCGACAATTCCTGCACGACGCCACGCCGGCTCAAACCACGCTGAGTCTCGGCCTGCCGGTCCTGATCCTGACGGCGGCGGCCCTTTCAGGCGGACCCGTCCTGATCATCCCCACCTTCGCCGTCGTGTTCGGCGCCTATCTGCTGACCGTGCAATTCGTCTTCGCCAACCGGGGAATCATCCTGCCCGCCGTGACTCCCCTGCTGGCCCTGACGATCAGTCTCGTGTTGCTGCTGCTGACGCGGTTCCTGATCGTGGACTGGGAGCGGATCCGGTTCCAGTCCGCACTCGGAGCCTGTCTTCCGCCCCAGACCATTCGGGTGATCCAGGAAAGTCCCCACCTCATTCAGTCCCTCCTCGCCGGCCGGACGCGCGAACTGACGGTCCTCTTTGCGGACATCAAAGCCTTTTCCGCGTACTGCAAACGGGCCGACCCGCGGCAAATTCAGGAAGTCCTGCGGAACTACCTGACCGCCATGACGGTGATCCTGCGCGACCACGGCGGCACCCTGGACAAGTACATGGGGGACGGGATCATGGCGTTCTTCGGCGACGCCGAACCAGAGGGTGGCGGTGAGGCCGCCGAAGAGAGCCGGGTCGAGCGCCACGCGGCCGCCGCCGTGCGCGCAGGGTTGGCGATGCAGAAGACAATGGCCGAGCTGAACGAGTGGTGGCAGAGTCAGGGTCGGGAGCCGCACCTCATCCGGATCGGCATCAATACGGGACTCGTGACCGTCGGCAACATGGGCACCAAATACAAGTGGGATTACACCGTCATCGGGCCCGAGGTGAACAAGGCCCAGCGATTGGAGGCCGCCGCCGAGCCCGGCGGCCTGCTCTTGGCCCACCGCACCTATGGCCTCGCGAAAAGGCAGGGCGTGCTGCCCGAAGATCTTCCGGCCAAGACCATGATGCTCGAAGGAATCGGCAAGGAGACCAACACCCACGCCCTGCCGCCGGAGCTGGTCGGGCGATGGACGAGGCGCTCGCCCGAACCCGCTCGCCCATCCACGCGCGCAACCAGCAGATGAGGGTTGACAGCTCACAGGCGGGTGGACTATGAGTAGGAATGTGCTGAGCGCAGCAAGATCACCGCACATGGGAGGAGACAGCATGAACGAGAACCATCAATCGTCTCAGGCGATCGCTCGACTCACCGGAAGGCGCATCGGGATGGCCGTAGTCCTGGGTGTGTTCGCGTTGTCGGCTTGCGAAGCCTCACCGCCTCGCGTTCCTGATCCCCAGCGCGAGCTGATCGCCAAGGGGGAGAGGATCTTTTTCAACGAGACCTTCAACGGCAATGGCCGGACCTGTGGAACCTGCCACCGGGCCGAGGCGAACTTCGCCATTAACCCCTCATTCATCGCGACGCTGCCGCCCAACGATGCTCTGTTTGTCGCCGAATTCAACCCGGACCTGAAAAAGAACTTCGAGAATCCAAAGCTGATGCGGGCGTTCGGGCTGATCCTCGAGAACCTCGACGGGTTCGATGACTTAGACAAAAAGTTCGTCATGCGCGGGGTGCCGCACGTGTTGGCCCTGCGGACGTCGATCAACAGCCCACAGGGTCCCCGGACCGGATGGTCAGGGGACGGCTCGCCTGGTGACGGCACGCTCCGGTCCTTCGCCGTCGGGGCCGTGATCCAGCACTTCACCAAGACGTTGAACCGGGTCGCCGGGGTGGATTTTCGGCTCCCGACTGACGACGAGCTGAACGCCCTGGAGGCATTCCAGCTCTCGCTGGGACGTCAGCAGGACCTGACGCTGCCGCTGCCGCTGAAAGGCATTGTCCCGAAGCGCGGGCAGGAGATCTTCCTGGACGCCAATCTCGGCAAATGCAACCTCTGTCATGTGAATGCCGGGGCCACGGCGAACTTCGGCGGCGGCAACATCGGGAATGCCAACTTCAATACCGGCGTCGAGGATCTTCCGGACCAGCCGGCGGACCTGACCGGGGAATTGGTTCCCCCGGATGACGGGTTCGGCAGACCGGGCGACGGCACGTTCAATACCCCCCCGCTAGTGGAGGCCGCGGATACCGGCCCGTTCTTTCACAACAATGCAATCGAAACCATTGAAGGCGCGGTGGGGTTCTACGACGGTGAGTCCTTTAACAATTCTCCCTCGGGGAAATTGCTGGCTCAGGCCGATCCGAACGGCGTGGGTATCGAACTGGACGGCACGCAGATCGTAGCCATCGCGGCATTCCTGAGGGTCATCAATACGCTGGAGAATATCCGCGAAAGCCTCGATCTCCTGGAGCGGAGTCTCGACACGTCCTCACATGACCGCAGTGAGCGAAAGAAGCTGCTCGAGCGGGCCATCAGCGAAACGACGGATAGCATCAGGGTCCTGAAAGCGGGTGGCTTACACCCCGAGGCCGTTGCGCATCTCAAAGAAGCCAAGCGGTTGACGGAGAAAGCCTCCTGCAGCTGGTTCTTCACGGGTAAGCGCACGCGGGCGGCGATTGAGGAGCAAAAGAAGGCGAGAGCGCTGCTGGTGGAGGCCTAGGGGTGAATTTCGAATTGCGAAATTGGAATTTAGAATTGCGGAGGAAAATCAGAGCTGAGTGCCGAGAGCCGAGCTAAACGGTCAGCGGTCAACGGTCCACGGTCAACATTCAACGGTCAGCGGTCCACGGTCACCAGGCCAGCGGTCAGTCGTCAACCCCTTCGACTAGGCTCAGGGCAGGCGGTCCGCGGTCAGCATTCCAACTGAGCCCTTAGCTCTAAGCTAGGAGTGAGGAGAGGGGAAAAGGTAAAGGTAAAGGAGTAGTGAGGGAGGGGAAGGACTAGAATCGAGAAGGGAGGCAGGCAGCTATGTGGAGATGGGTGGTGGGAATCGTCGGGGTTGCGGTCTTGCTATGGGGAAGCAGCCCCTATGCGCATGGGCAGCGGGCCACGGAAATGTTCATTCCGCTCGGGCAGTCTCCGGGACTCTCCGGTAAGGTCACCGTCATGGGGAAGATCGAAGCCATCCAGACCAAGGACAAAACCATCGCGGTCGCCGGCCCGTCCGGATCCTTGACGGCGAAGGTCACGGATCGGACCAAGATCTGGCTGGATCGCAGTAAGGTTCGGCTCACGAACCAGACCGGGACGTTTGCCGACCTGAAAAAGGATCTCGTAGTCGAGGTCATGTACGAAGGCGCCGAGCGCCGCGACAAGGCTCCCGCCGACTGGATCAAGGTGCAGATCACCGAGCCCGGGGCGTCATCCGGCAAGAAGCCGGCGAGCTGACGAAGCACGAAAGGCCCTCCGCGCTGGACCTCCCGGCCCATCTGGGGTATGATGGGCCTGCTTGAGATCGGTCGAAGGAGGTCTGAAGCATGCTTCTCCCGCGGCGCATCACGTGGCTGCTCCTATGCGGCCTGCTCCTTTACGTGACCGGCTGCGCCTTTAGCAGTAGTAAGACGCGTGCGACAACCGAGGCCGAGAAGAATTCCAACACGAAGCCTGGCCAGTCGAGAGATCTTTCAGTCCCGCCTCCGCCATCCAAACCGCC
>JAHRHE010000169.1 GCA_020027965.1 Nitrospirota bacterium
CCTTCGGATATCGTCCCACTCGTCGCTTTGCCACTCGCCGTCCTCCTCTCTGCAGGAGTGTGCCATGTGCGAGTGTCTCAATCTAGGGGTTCAGTCCAGACCAGAGCCTAGGCGATAGATGTAGCTCCACGCGATCCACCAGTGTTTCGTGGTCTAGTTTCGGGGATGCCTAGGAACCCACATCTCATAGAGCGAGATCGTAATCTGTCCTGCCAGTGAGAGTCCCATCAGAACTCCACCGACAATGACGGTATAGGCAAACAGGGGCTCATACTTGGTGAGCCACCAGGATGCGATATCCAGCAAAATGGCAAAGAAGGGAATCGCGATCAGGACCGATCGGAAGAGTGGCGAAGTCTGACTGAAGGCGAAAATCATGCTCGTCAGCGCAAAGATGAAGCTCATACCGAACAGATGAATATGGGAGACTCGAACGAGCATTTTGATAGATTGGCCCAAGTCTACGGCTGTGTACTGGGAGACTTCGGCATAGGAAGTGAGCGGCGAGATCGGCAATCCCGATTCTCGACTGTGACAGTTCACACAGGCCCTCTGCAGGACGGGCTGGATGTTCGCGAACTCCGCCTCCCGCGCGCCTTGTCTGAGCCACTGGAGAATCTCTTGTTGTTCGCTCGGCGTCACCTTGGCCCCCATGCTCCCTTGCAGCGCGGCCTCCAGCCGACTCCCTTCTCGGTTGCCATAATATTTGAGGATGACCGTTTGAACCACGCCTAGGCCCTGCTTGCTATGTGGTTCGAAATCGATGAAATAAAGATAGGCCAAGGCAAACAGGTAACCCATTCCGATCGTCAGCAGAAAGCACGTGGCCAGTACCCTTAAGGGGAGCGGCACTGTTCTCAGAGTCACTCAACTCTCCGGTTCAGTCGTGTTCACTCAAAGATTGGTGCGCTGCTTAAGATCATTTTGCTGGCTCTCCATATCGCTGTCGGTAGAACTCTTGGATGTTCTGTAACTGGTCCTTCGTCATGCCTTCCTTGAGCCATCGGTGCCCCGGCTGTGAATACACATGTTTCTCAAGCAGCTGCGTGGCGAGAGGTTCGCCGGCTATCGCCCTCACCTCGGGGATAAATCGTTGATAGAAGGTCTGGGCCACGTCGTACATGCCATGCCAAAACGCATAGTCCGGTCCTGACATAGAGGCGCCGTGACGGGCCCGCCTTCCCTCGTGATGCCACAGTTCCCAATAGATCCAGTCCAGTTTGTCATCAAACGGGGCGGGCGTGAGCTTTCCCGCCTTCGTGAGATCCTGGATGATTGCCGTCGCTGGCCTGGCGAACTTTTCATTGTAGAGGTCCACAAGATTATCAAATTGCTTGTAGAAGCCAGACACAAACGGATCCGCATGGCACTGCTGGCAGACGTCCTGCATCCGCCCTCGTCGGTCCTGCCACGGAATGATCGCCTTCACTTTCTTCGGTGTCCCGTCGACCGCTTTGAGGAGATCCCCCACTTTGGGAAGTGGTTGCCCGTCCGGGATGTCTTTCTTGGTCAAATCCTCGAAGACTACCATGTTTAGCTTGACAGAAATGGCCGGTCGAAGCGTCCAGCTTATCCGCTCACCGACGTCATGGGTAACCGGTTGAGTGGGTGTGGCACTCATATGACAGGTCGCGCAGGTTGGGGCAGCGGAGTAATCCACTCCGACGACCCAATGGTCCCGATCCAAGTGGAGCCGCTCCTTGTTCGCCTCGTACAGGATGCCGTGTTTGGACTCCTGGTAGACTTCGATCTGCGGATGATCGGGGCCTAGGTGACATTTGCCACAGGTCTGAGGCTGGCGTGCCTGCGCCTTCGAGAAGGCGTGGCGCGTATGGCATGCACTGCAGCTTCCCCAGCTGCCATCGGGATTGATCCGACCAATGCCGGTGTTGGGCCAAGTGGTTGGATCGAGTTTGCCGCCGGGCAGCACTTTAACCGTTGAACCGTGACACTGCCAGCATCCGGTCGCCGCCGCTGGGGGCCCGGTCACGACTTGACCTAAAAAGTCATCGAGCGAGGCGAGGATCTGGCCCGCCTGGGCATGATGACTGCCTTTCTGTTCGTTGACCTCCTTTTGATGACATCGGCTGCAATCCTTGGGCGTCACGAGGGTCGAAATCAGATATCCGTTGTGTTCCATGGCATCCGGATCCGATTTGTCGGCTCGGTGACAATCTGCGCAATTCACCCCTCTCTGGCCATGTGCCCCGAGACGCCATTCCTCCACCAGCGCGGCATTCTGGACACTATGACATTGGATGCAGGCCTGGCCTTCCTTACTCCCCCAGGCCGACGACTGTGCCAAAACTGGCAACCGGCCGAAGAAGAACGCAGCCAGTCCGAGAACCAAAAGACAACCCACGATTCCCAGGAGCAGGGTCGATTTTCTCTTCTTGCGTCCGAGGTCGGGCGATGAAGACGCCTCATCTGATTTTTCCCATTCATCCATATGCTATTCCTCCATGGTCTTTTACCTTCTGAGGTATGCGCTCAAGCTGATATGGAGTTACCGGACAGCCAATGTCGGGATGTGGATAACGCACAACCGGCCGGGAACATGGGAGTTATCATTGGCGTGGAAGAGAGCTAGACAGCCCGCCTCATTTCAAGGAACTCAAATAAGCGACTAATGCCTCCAGTTCCTCCGCGTTGCCATGAAACGGCAGCATCTTGGCCTTTGGTAGGACCGCCTTGGGATCTCTCATGAAAGTCTTCAACCACTTGGCATCGCGCTTTGCACCCACATCGGTCAGCTCAGGACCTAACTTGCCCCCTTTTCCTTGAATCGCATGACAGATCGCGCATTGTTTTTCGGCGTAGATCTTTTCCCCCATTGTTGTCTGTTGAGTGTCAGCATGGGCCCAGTCCACGACCGTAATGACGAAGCCGCTCGCCGCCAGAACAAGCCCCATGATCCATCTTCCCGGGACGTTCATGATCAAGCCTCTTAGAGAACAGTGAAGTAATCAGGCATTTTTCTTGGAAGCCATCAACTTCTGGTCAAAATTCTCTGCCCTAGGAGTAGAAATAGGTCTTAAAGGCGCGGGGGTGGTTCTTATCACATTTGGGGTTCAAAATAAACTCTTCTTACACAGCAGCATGATCGGCGCCATCGATCTGAATCAGTGCTGGCCGCAACAGACGTCGTATCGATCTTCCGGAATCTCTCTCTCATGGCATTAAAGATGGACTCTCGTTCTTCCTCGGTGAGAGCGTTATCAATGGACGGATATAGAATTCGTTCTTCTTTCATGTTATGTGGAGCCAAGGCCGCCACCAGTAGTTGCTCCTCTTGATCACTCTCACGATTCTGCCCCTGAACCTTCGCGTGAATGGCTTCTAGATGTTCTCCAAAGGGCGTTGAGCATCTGCAGGGAGGGCGCGAAGAACGTCGCGCCCGTGACGGGGCGCGTGAACTCCAGCAGACGATCGTGCAGCCCATCGCCTACCACTCCCATCATCCGAGCCAGCATCGAGTCGAACACGTGGAGGGACTTGGTATAGGCGACGAAGTAGAGCCCCGCTTCACAGGTCGATCCCCACGGATAACTCTGCCGCAAGATCTGCAACTCCTCCCCATCCCGCTCGATCACGACGCGGCTGATGTGGGCTGTCGCCGGCTTCCTGGCTTTCGGGAGCTCGACGCTGCTCCGCTTGGTCCGGCCGATGATCTGCTCCTGCTCGCGATCGCTCAGTCGTCGCCAGGCGTCCAGGTTGTGGACATAGCGCTGGACCGCGATATAGCTGCCGCCCGCGAAGGGCTGGTCCTCGACTCCGATTAGTGCGGCGGCTGCCCGTGCTTTGCCCCTAGGGTTCTCGGTCCCATCAATGAAGCCGGTGAAGTCCCGAGAGTCGAGATACCGGAAGCCGTGAATCTCCTCGGTGAGCGCCGCGAGCGTCCTCAGTCGCTGCGCCAGCCTCGTGGCCAATTCGAAGTTGAGGTCATGGCGTCCTGAGACGATTTGCACGAACAGATCGCCGCCGGTGGCGGGAGCCACCCGTCCCTCCACCTCCACGGCCCGGAACGGTCGTAGTCCGGCCGGGCGGTTGGCCGGCGAGAGCCGATTCCAGAGACCGGACCCGATCCCGAGCGTGCAGACGAGTCTCGACGTCTTTGCACGGGCGGCGAGGGCTTGTGCGGCTGGCTGCACATCCTGGATCGCCTCGATCAACTCCGCGCGTGCGGCGTGGCCTGGCACCGTGAGGGTCAGGAAGTACGCGTGGGCGTTCACAGGGGCGAGCACGCCCGGTTGCGGGCTGGGCATCTTCCATTCCTGTCTGTCAAGGAGCGCCGGCCTGGATGTCTTGCGACGCCAGGCGAATCTCCACCTGGGGAGGCACCGTGAGCGACTGGTGTACGGTGCAACCGTGGGCGACCTTCAGCAGTTTTCCTTGGTGAACCGGCGCGAGTTCTGTCGGAAGATGAAGCGTTAGCTGCACCGCCCCCACCCGATGGGGCTGTTCGGCCATCGACCAGCCGACGTCGATTGTGAAACCCTCGGTCTGAATTTGGTGCCTCACGCAATAGCGTCCGACAAAGTAACCGACACACGCCGCCAGCGACCCGACGAAGAGTTCCACCGGGCTCATGCCGGCATCGTTTCCGCCATCTTCCGTCGGTTGATCGGTTAGAACCGTGTGCGCCTGGCTGACGATATCGAAGCGGGCCCTGCCTCGAAACGCGATTGTGAGATTCATGGTGTCACCACCCACATTGTCAGCTTGCCCGCTTTCCTCGACGACTGGATGCCTAGCTCGCGCACTTCAGGCTCAACAAGCAGGCAGTCCGCTTTACGCTACCTTGCGCATCGAAACCCGATAAGATAACTGCGATGATCCGGCGCGCGCGCTCCGCGGTTGGCTGAGCGGGCGACTTCAGGATCTTCATTCCAGGAGCCGCCGCGAAAGGTCTTGTCCTGACCATCAACCGGCCCTCGCGGGTTGGAGCTATCCGCTTGCCGGTAGTATTCGGGATCGAACCAGTCCGCGACCCACTCGCTCACGTTCCCCGCCATCTGAAAGACGCCGTAGGGGCTGACGCTCCGCTCATAGCGATTCACATTAGCGAGGGGAGGATACCTCAGTCCGCGTTTGGACCCCGGATGCGCAATATTACTCTTGAGCCAGCCCGCCGGCTCGTTGCCCCAGGGAAAGATTCGCCCGTCCGGTCCGCGGGCCGCCTTTTCCCACTCCGCCTCGGTCGGCAAGCGCTTCCCGACCCACCGGCAATAGGCGTCCGCTTCCACCCAGGTCACACCGATGACCGGATGCAGGGCCATCTTATCTGGGAACGGATCTGCCTTCCAATAGGGGGGCCACCGGGCTTCGGTGGC
>JAHRHE010000170.1 GCA_020027965.1 Nitrospirota bacterium
TCGGTCCATGGCGAGGAAGCAGACGAAAGCCAGGAAAGGCACGGCCATACGTCCCTCGGCCGAATCAACGACCAAGGAGTTGCTCCTCGAGATCGGGACGGAGGAGCTGCCGTATCAGTTTGTGCCGCCCGCGCTTCGGACCTTGGCAGACACTGCCGAACGCCTCTTGAAGCAGCACCGCTTGGGCTATGGCGCCCTGCGAGTCTTCGGGTCCCCGAGACGCCTCGTTCTGGTCGCGGACTCCCTCGCGCCTCGGCAGGCGGCCGCCGTCAAAGAGGCGATGGGACCCTCCAGGTCCGTGGCGTTTGATGCAGCCGGACAGCCAACCAAGGCGGCCATCGGGTTCGCCGGCTCCCAGGGGGTCGCGGTTGCCGACCTGGAACTCCGATCAACCCCCAAAGGGGAGTATGTGTTCGCGGTCAAGCGTGACCCGGGCCGTCCCACCCCCACGATCCTGGCCGAACTCCTGCCCGAGCTGATCCGGGGCCTCACGTTCCCGAAATCCATGCGCTGGAACAGTAGCGGCATGCGGTTTGCCCGACCGATCCGCTGGGTCTTAGCCCTGTACGGCGGGAAAGTCGTGCCGTTTACGGTCGGGAACGTCCAGTCCGGGAATCTCACATGGGGGCACCGCTTCTTGCTTACGTCCGGCCGCGACGGCACTCGAGGAATACCGGTCAAAGACGTGAAATCGTACATGCCGGCCCTCGCACGTCGCGGGGTGATTCCGGATCAGGATCAGCGGCGCACGATGATTCTGGCTCAGCTGGCGCGCCTGGCCGAATCCGCGCAGGGGCGTCTTCACCGGGACGAGGAGTTGCTGGAGCAAGCTGTCTACACCGTTGAGTACCCTCACGCAATCCTCGGGGAGTTCAACCCTCAATACCTCGCCCTGCCGAAGGAGGTGTTGATGACCGCGATGAAGGAGCACCAGGGGTATTTTTCCTTGATGCGCAAGGACGGCTCGCTCTTGCCTCGCTTTATTGCGGTGACCAACATGCACCTTTCAAACATGCGTCTGATCCGGGAAGGCAACGAGCGGGTGTTGGCAGCTCGCCTGGCCGATGCCAAGTTTTTCTTCGACGAGGATCGGAAGATCAAGCTGGCCGACCGGGTCAAGAAGTTGGCGCAGGTGACGTTTCACCAGAAACTCGGGACACTTCACCAGAAGCAAGAGCGAGTGACGAAGCTGGTTGCCTTGTTGGCATCCTGGCTCTCTCTTCCCGACGACGTGATTGCTGATTGCAGGAAAGCGGCTCACCTGTGCAAGGCGGACTTGTTGACCGGGATGGTGGGAGAATTTCCCACACTCCAAGGGACCATGGGCAGCGAGTATGCCAGGCATGATGGCGAGTCAGAGGCGGTGAGTCGTGCGATCGCCGAGCAGTATCTTCCTCAGTCGATCGAAGGAGAGATCCCTCAGACCATGGACGGGAAGGTGCTCTCGCTGGCGGACCGATTGGATAGCATTGCCGCATTCTTTCACATAGGGATGGTGCCAAGCGGCTCGGAAGATCCCTTAGCGCTACGGCGCCTCGCGTCCGGAGTCGTGCGGATCCTGATAGAGGGACACTTGCGCTTGAATCTCGGAAAGGCTATCGATAACGCCATCAACATCGTGAGCGATGATGGTTTTAGAACGGCGCCCGTCAAGGGAAACGACAACAGACAGAGGATTGTCGAATTCCTTTTCGAGCGACTTCGCTACTATGGGCGATCGGTTCATGGTTTGCGTGACGACGTCATGGAGGCGCTGCGACCCTCAGGTGACAAAGCGTTCGACCTCGCGGATAGTTTTTCTAGGATGCAGGCCCTCCAGGCGATCACCACGCGTTCCGATTTTGATCCGCTGATGGTGGGGTTCAGGCGGGCCCACCGTTTGGTGGAGAAGGAGAACTGGACTCGAGAGGACATTGATGGCGCGCTCTTTCAACACGCCTCGGAAAAAGCCCTCCACAAGGCGTTGCAGGAGGTGAAACAGCTCGTTCCGGCTGCGATCGCGCAGGGGGACTATGGCAAGGCCCTTGACGCGCTGGTGCGCCTGAAGCCGGCCATTGATGAATTTTTCGTCGGAGTCATGGTGAACACGGACGACCAGGCGCTGCGGGCCAACCGGTTGTCCTTGCTCTACGCGGTCGATCAGGTTTTCATGTCGGTCGCCGACTTTTCACAGATCGCCGTGCAAGGGTGAGCGCAAAGCCCCAGGGCAGCCTCGCGTTCACCGGGCTCCCGGTAGGTGCGGCGGATTCTTTGGACTGAATGACGCGATATGCAGAAGCCTTCGCCGCCCGCAGACGAATGGGACGATCCGGCCGAACCGCAGGCGAAGCGGCTGCAGTCCTACACCCATCGGGTGACCACGGGGCTCTTTGTGCTCTGCAATGGTGTCATCGTGCTGGCCGTCTATGCGAGCGGCGTGAACCTGGAAGACCTCTTCAGGTCGCCTGACCTGTTCAACCCGACCAAGGATATCTGCCTGCGGTATAGCTGGCACAAGGTGAACGGCCTGGCGCAGCCGATCAGACTGTGTTACGAATGGATCAACCTGTCTGACCCTTCTGGTCGCACCCATACGTTCCAGCGGGAGACTGAGGTGATCCAGGGCGCGGGCGGGAAACTCTACTTCGACCACGGCGGCCGGTTCGACTTACGGGTGCTCATCCTGGGGGTCATCGTCCTCGCAATTGTGGCGGGCGGGGTGAGTCTCAAGCGATACCTCATCGAACGATATCGGCTCCGGCTGGGCGTTCCGAAGCGCCTGGCCTGACGACAATGCACTCATCCTGAAACCCAGAGGAGATCACGGGCGTGGGCACGAAGAAATATGTCTATTACTTCGGCGATGGAAAAGCCGAAGGAGGCAGCGAGATGAAGGAGCTCCTGGGAGGAAAGGGAGCGGGGCTGGCGGAGATGACCAACCTGAAGATCTCCGTCCCTCCTGGATTTACGATCTCGACCGAAGCCTGCGTCGAGTACTACCGGCGCGGCAAGACCTATCCTCCCGGGATGTGGGAGCAGGCCCTCCTGGCTCTGAAAAGAGTCGAGCGCTCGATGGGCATGAGGTTCGGGGATCCGGCCAGCCCGCTGCTCGTCTCCGTCCGATCCGGAGCCCGGGCATCGATGCCCGGGATGATGGACACGGTGCTGAACGTCGGCCTCAACCCGAGAACCGTGGAAGGCCTGGCGGTCAAGACACGCAACGAGCGGTTCGCCCAGGATGCCTACCGCCGGTTCATCATGATGTTCGGCAGCGTGGTCATGGGCGTAGGTCGCGAGCGGTTTGAGGAGATCCTGAAGCGCAAGAAGGCTGAACTCCGAGTGTTGTCGGATACCGACCTGGACGCGAAAGCGCTCCGGGAGCTGGTCGTGCGGCTCAAGGAGGCGGTGCGCAAGGAGACCGGCCAGGAGTTTCCGGATGATCCTTTCGAGCAGCTTCGGATGGGCATCAACGCGGTCTTTTCTTCCTGGTACGGGGCCCGGGCAGTGACCTACCGCCGGCTCTATAACATTCCCGATAGCTGGGGCACGGCGGTCAACGTCGTCGCAATGGTGTTCGGCAATATGGGCGAGACGAGCGGGACCGGCGTCGCCTTCACGCGCGATCCGGCCTCCGGCGAGGCCACGTTCTTCGGGGAATGCTTGCTCAACGCGCAGGGGGAGGACGTGGTGGCCGGGATCAGGACACCGCTGCCGGTCACGGCCCTCGCGAAAACGCTCCCCCGCGCCTACAAGGACCTCGTCTCCACCTACCGCACTCTCGAGCGCCACTACCGCGACATGCTCGACCTGGAGTTCACCATCCAGGAAGGCAAACTCTACATGCTGCAGACCCGGGTGGGGAAGCGCACAGGCATCGCGGCGGTCAGGATTGCCGTCGACATGGTCAAGGAGGGAGTCATCAGCAAACAGGAGGCGGTCCTTCGCGTCGGGCCGGAACAGCTCTCCCAGTATCTGTATCCGATTTTCGATGCGGTGGAGGAAGGCAAGCGTCAGCCCATCGGGAAGGGCCTGGCTGCCGGTCCCGGCGCAGCGGCGGGAAAAATCGCGCTCACACCGGAACGTGCGGTCGACATGCACGCGCGTGGGGCTCGCGTGATTCTGGTACGACAGGAGACCAGCCCGGATGACATTCATGGCATGCATGCCGCCCTCGGCTTCCTGACCGCCAGAGGGGGAGTCACTTCTCACGCCGCCGTCGTGGCTCGGCAAATGGGGAAAGTCTGTGTCGCGGGCTGTGAGGTAGTGGAAGTCGAGAGCTCGACGACGGTGAGGATTGGATCCCACACCTTCAAGGAAGGCGACTCCCTGTCGATCAACGGGTTTACCGGGAACGTGTATGAGGGGGAGATGCCGGTCGTGGAGTCCGAAGTCATCCAGGTCATCCAGGGCAAGATGGAGGCGAAACGATCGCAGAAATACCGCTACTTCTCCACTCTGCTCGGGTGGGCGGATGAGTACAGGACCCTCAAGGTCCGGGCCAACGCCGATATCCCCGAGCAAGCCAAGGTCGCGCGGGGCTTCGGAGCGGAGGGGATCGGCCTCTGCCGCACCGAACACATGTTCTTCGCCGAAGACCGGGTCCCGATCATGCAGCGCATGATCCTGGCCCGCACACGCGAGGATCGGGAGCGCTATCTGGAGCAATTGCTCCCGCTCCAGAAGCAGGACTTCATCGGACTGTATCGCGAGATGAAAGGCTTCCCGGTGACCATCCGACTGCTGGATCCGCCGCTACATGAGTTTCTCCCCAAGCGGGAAGAGCTCATGGTGGAGATTGCGCGGCTCGAGCTGACGGGCGGTGAGCCGGCCATGATCGAAGAAAAACGCCGCCTCCTTCTGCGGGTCGAAGAGCTGCATGAGTTCAACCCCATGTTGGGCCTGCGAGGCTGCCGGCTGGGGATCACCATGCCCGAGATCACACGGATGCAGACCCGCGCCATCATCGAGGCGGCCTGCGAGGTCGCCCGGGAGGGGAAGCAGATCGTGCCCGAAATCATGATCCCGCTCGTCGGGATGGTGTCCGAGATGAAGGCGCAAAAGGATCTCATTCGCGAAGTGGCGGAGGAGACGATGCGGCGGAAGGGGTCGAAGCTGTCCTACCTGGTGGGCACCATGATCGAGCTGCCCAGGGCGGCCGTGACTGCCAGACGGATCGCCGAGGAAGCGGAGTTCTTCTCGTTCGGAACCAACGATTTGACGCAGACCACCTTCGGCTTCTCACGCGACGACGCGGCCAAATTCGTCGGGTTCTATATGCGCCGACAGGACAGTTGCCCCCAATGCCTCAGTCCGGAGGTGGACTGGAAGGAGATGATCTGCCGGAGCTG